>JBEIIL010000006.1:0-50268 GCA_040380755.1 Methylobacteriaceae bacterium
GCTATATCGAGACCAAGCCCGGCCACACCACCACGAACATTCCCGGCGTCTTCGCCGCCGGCGACGTCACCGACGAAACCTACCGCCAGGCTGTCACCGCCGCCGGGCTCGGGTGCATGGCCGCACTCGAGGCGGAACGCTTCCTGGCTGGCCATGCCGGCAACCTGAAGGCTGCAGAGTAATGCCCCTCGCCACATACGGCTCATCGCTCGACTGGGACAAGGTCCGGATCTTCTATATGGCCGCGGAGGCGGGCAGCTTTACCCATGCGGGCGATGCGCTCGGCCTGAGCCAATCGGCGGTCAGCCGCCAGGTCGGCGCACTCGAACGCGACCTCTCGGTGCCGCTGTTCCACCGCCACGCCCGCGGGCTGATCCTGACCGAGCAGGGCGAGCACCTGTTTCGCACCGCCAAGGAGATGATGCTCAAGCTGGAGGCGACCCGCGCCCGCCTCACCGACAGCCGCGAGCGGCCGAATGGCGATTTGCGCGTCACCACGACGCTGGGCCTTGGCGCCAACTGGCTGACCCCGCGGCTGGGCGAGTTTCTCGATCTCTACCCCGAGGTGCGCCTGCAGCTGCTGCTCACCGACGACGAGCTCGACCTGTCGATGCGCGAGGCCGACGTCGCCATCCGCCTGCGCCAGCCGGTCCAGGGCGACCTGATCCAGCGCCGCCTGTTCACGGTGCACTTTCATGCCTATGCGTCGCAGGACTACATCAAGGGTCACGGCCAGCCGAAGGACATTGCGGACCTCGACGAGCACCGCATCCTGACCTATGGCGGCGTGACGCCGTCCTACCTGGTCGATGTCCACTGGCTCACCGGCGTCGGCCGCGAGCCGCGCAATCCCCGCCAGGCGGCGCTCACCGTCAACAACATCACCGCCCTCAAATACGCCGTCGAGCGCGGGATCGGCATCGCCGTCCTGCCCGACTATCTGGTCGAGACGGATTCCGACCTCGTGCAGATCCTCAACGTCGACGAGATGCCGTCGCTGGAGAGCTATCTCGTCTATCCCGAGGAGATGAAGAACGTCGCCCGCGTCCAGGTATTCCGGGACTTCCTCGTCAGCAAGGCCCAGCGCTGGACGTACTGACGCCGGGCGTCGCTGTTTCGTGATGATTTTGCAGCAATTCACAGCCATGCGTCGACGCATGGCAGGCATGAAAAGCCATGCATTGCGCGCAAGGGTGGATATCGCCCATATGGTCAGTGACGCGGTAGCGCTTCACCTCCCCTCCCGGTGTCGAGGGCTGCCGCGTCGTTCCCCTCTGGAGGGTTTCCGGTTCATCCGGAACAGCTCCAAGCTGGCCGGGTGCATCGCGCCCGGCCTTTTTTTTGGCGAGCGGCCATATCATCCACGCCAACCCGCCGGGCGTACCTTGCGGGGTCGGCCACACTGCAGGGCGTCGGGAGCGAGCAACCATGACCGTCATTCCGGCCTATGCGGCGCTGCTGGCCTTGCTCTTCATCGCCTTGTCGATCCTCACCATCCGTGCCCGCCGGACCCACAAGGTGGCGCTCGGCACCGGCGGTCACGCCCCGCTCGAGCGGGCCATACGGGTGCACGCGAACTTTGCCGAATATGTCCCGCTGGCCCTGCTGCTGCTGGTCATGGCCGAACTGCGCGGCGTGCCAGCGCTGGTCCTGCATGGTCTCGCGCTGGCGCTGCTGATCGGTCGCTGTGCCCATGCGTGGGGCGTCTCACAGACGCCGGAGGACTTCCGCTTCCGCATCACCGGGATGATGTGCACCTTCACCGTCATCGGCCTGACGGCGCTGGCGCTGCTCGCCAGCTACGTCCTGCGCCTGTAGGCCGGCTCAGCGCCAGTCCGTGAGCTTGCGCTCCGCGTAGCCGAGAACCCCGGCCACACACAGACCCAGCACCGACAGCATCACCACGCCGGCAATCAGCCGGTCGGACTGCATGAGGTTGCCGGCAGCGAGCACCAGTGCGCCGATGCCGCGATTGGCGCCGATCATTTCGGCCGCCACCAGCAGCACGATGGCGATCGACGCGGCGATGCGCAGCCCCGCCAGGATCCCCGGCAGCGCGCCGGGCAGCACGATCTTGCGCACGATCGCGCCGGCGCTCAGGCCGAAGGCGCGCCCCATCCGCACCAGCGAGCGGTCGACCCCGTCGACCGCCGCATAGGTGGCGACCACGGTCGGGAAGAACGAGCCGAACGCGATCGTCGCCACCTTCGAGCCCTCGCCGATGCCGAACCAGATGATGAACAGCGGCAGCAGCGCGATCTTGGGAACCGGGAACAGCGCCGACACCAGCGCCACGCCGGGCGAGCGCACCAGCGACGACAGGCCGATCGCCAGCCCGAAGACGATGCCGGCCGTCGCGCCCAGCGCGAAGCCGCCGGCAAGCCGCCCCAGCGAGGCGGCGACATGCTGCCAGAGCTCGCCGCTGCGGGCCATACCGGCGAGTGCCTGCCAGACCTCGGCGGGGCTCGGCGCCAGCACCGGGTCGAGCGCCCCGGTGGATGACCCGACCTGCCACAGGCCGATCAGCCCGATCAGCGCCAGGACGCCGGCCCAGCGCCGGGTCCGCGGCGTCAGCAGGTCGCCACGAAACGCGACCTCGGCGGGCTCAGCCATCGGCCAGCTCGCGGTCGGCGGCAGCCGCATCGTCGCGGATCAGGTCCCACAGGCCGGCGGCATGGCGGGCCAGCACCGGATCATCCATGCGCCGCTCCGGCCGTGGAATCGCAATGGCGATCTCCGCCCGCACCCGCCCGGGACGGCGCGACAGCACGATGATGCGGTCGGCCAGCCGCACGGCCTCGTCGAGATTGTGCGTGACATAGACACTGCCAATGTCACCACCCGCATGGAGACGGACCAGATCGTCCATCAACAACGCGCGGGTCTGCGCGTCGAGCGCCGACAGCGGCTCGTCCATCAGCAGGATCGCTGGCCGCACGGCCAGCGCCCGCGCGATCCCGACCCGCTGCTTCATGCCGCCGGACAGCTGGCGCGGCCATGCCTTGGCAAAGTCGGTGAGCCCGGTGCGCACCAGCGCATCCGCCACCATCGCGTCGATAGTGCGCGCCGGCAGTCCGCTCGCCTCGAGCCCGAGCCGCACATTGCCGGCAACGCTGCGCCAGGGCAGCAGCGCGAAATCCTGGAACACGAAGGTGACCGGGTTGAGCGAGCCCTCGGGCGGCGCGCCCGCCGTCTCGGCCCGGCCGGCGCTCGGGCGCTCCAGCCCGCCAAGGATCCTCAACAGCGTCGACTTTCCGCAGCCCGACGGTCCGACGATGGCGACGACTTCGCCCGTCGCCACCGTCAACGACACGTCGTCCAGCACCGGCAGCGGGCCGTAGCGGTGCGAGACATGCGCGGCACCGAGCTGCATCGCCGGTCAGTTGGCGTTGAGGTGGCCCTGGATGAACCCCAGGTCGAGCATGCTGCGGGCCTCGGCACCGGCGTCGACCATCCCGGCCGCCTTGTACCAGCCGACCTGCTTGACGATGTCGGCCACGTCCAGCCGCGCCTGCGGATCCACGTAGAACGCCGAGGCCCTGACCTTGGGAACCGCCGTCTCGGCCGCCTCGCCCGGATAGACCGAGCGGGCGATCAGCGAGGCCGCCGCATCGGCCTCCGCACCCATCACGCGGGCGCCGGACGCGTCCTTCTGCAGGAAGGCGGCGAAGTAATCGGCGGCACCCTTCTGGTAGGCCCGCACGAAGCGCTCGGTGATGGCGCGCTTGGCCGCCAGCGTCCGGGTCGCCGCGAACAGGCCGCCGAACTGGTACTCGTCGAGGTCCGAATAGCGCGCCAGCAGCTTGGCGTCGCCGCTGGCGATCAGCGCCTTGGCGAGATGCGGCGCAATGATGATGGCGTCGACCTGGCTGGTCTTCAGCGCCGCCATCATGTTGGGCAGCGACTGCAGCGGCTTCATGTCGATGCTGGCCAGGTCGAAGCCCTTGATCCGCGCGATCTGGCCCATCTGGTAGTGGAACGACGAGCCCACCTGCGAGATGCCGAGGCTCTTGCCCGGCAGCTGGCCGATGTCGGCCAGGCCCTTCTCGGCCGCGCCCTTCGAGGCCAGCACGAGGTTGCCCTCGTAGCCCTTCGCCTCCTTGGCCTGGGCGGCGATGATCTTCAGCGCGCCCTTGCCGGCGAGGTTGAAGAACCCGCCCGTGAAGGCGGTGACGCCGAAATCGACGTCGCCCGACACGGCCGCCAGGGCGATCGGCTGCGCCGCCTCGAAGAACTTCAGCTCGACGTCCAGCCCCTCGGCCTTGAAGTACCCCTTCTCGAACGCGAGGAAGAGGCCGCCCGACGACACGAAGCGCAGCACGCCGACCGAGACCTTGTCCTGGGCAACGGCAGGTGCGGACAGGGTGCCGAGGGCCAGTGCCCCGGACAGGGCAGCCATCAGGCTGGCGACAAGGCGGCGGGACGGGCGAAACGGATAAACCATGGCGTGCTCCCCTCACCGGGCCGTCTTGGCGGCCGCGGACGCGGGACAGTAGAGCATTTCGGGCCGGGTCGCCTACCGGTTTGCGGTCCCTTGCATCCGATTGAAGGCCCCGCCCGCGTTCGGCGCGGTCGGGGCAGACCCTCAGCGGGCGCGAACGAGGTCGATCTCGCCGACACCGGCGGCGATGTTCAGGCCGGTCTGCGCCTGCACGGAGAGCGGCTGCAGGCTGATCGTCCGGTTGCTGCCGCCGACCAGCACGTTGGCGCCGAGGCCGGCCCCGACGGTCGCCTCCGCGGAGGCTCCCACATAGGTGCCCGCCAGCGCGCCGCGTCGCAGCGACGAGGGTGCAAACACCGCCCACACGATGGCGCCGGCGCCCGGGGCGCCGATGTCGAGCCCGAAGCGGCGGACCGTTCCCACATAGCGGTCACGAACCCCGCCGCCCCGCGCCGGACGGAACCGGCAAGCGAGCGCCTTGCTGGAGGTGATGATCATGCCGACGCCGGGCCCGACCCGGCATTCGAGCACGCCGACACGGGTCTGGGCCTGCGCGGCGCCGGGCAGCGCGAGGGCGGCGAGGGCGGCGGTTACGGCCAGAAGCGTGCGGATGGTGGTGGCGGACATGGCGGATCTCCTTGATGCCAATGCAGCGGGAACGTGGCTGCAGGCTGGGAGTTCCGGTCATGCGGCAGATACGGGCGCTGGCACGCCGCTGCTCAAGCACAAAAGCCCAAATAGGAAAGGCCCCCGCATCGGCGGAGGCCTTTGATCAGATCGGCCCGGCAGACGGCATGTCCAGGTTCAGCGCAGCTCGGCGCAGAACTTCTGGATCTTGCCGCAGGCCTCCTCGAGCAGGGCGTTCGAGGTGGCGTAGGAGATGCGGAAATTCGGTCCGAGCCCGAAGGCCGAGCCATGCACGGCGGCGACGCCCTCCGCCTCCAGCAACTCCGACACGAAGTCCTCGTCATTGGCGATGATTCGCCCCGACGGCGCCGTCTTGCCGATGGCCTCGGCGCAGGACGGATACACGTAGAACGCCCCCTCGGGCATCGGGCACTGCAGCAGCTTGGCCTGGTTCAGCATCGACACGACCAGGTCGCGGCGCTCCTCGAACGCCTTGCGCGAGCGCGGGATGAAGTCCTGCGGCCCGTTCAGCGCCTCGACAGCGGCCCACTGGGCGATCGAGCAGGCGCCGGAGGTCTGCTGGCCCTGCACCATGTCCATGGCCTTGATCAGGATGTCGGGGCCGCCCGCATAGCCAATGCGCCAGCCGGTCATCGCATAGGCCTTGGAGACGCCGTTCATCGTCAGCGTCCGCTCCCACAAGTTCGGCTCGATCTGCGCCGGCGTGGTGAAGACGAAGTCTCCGTAGGTGAGGTGCTCGTACATGTCGTCGGTGAGGATCCAGACATGCGGATGGCGAATCAGCACGTCGGTGATCGCCTTCAGCTCCGCGTGGGTGTAGGCCGCACCCGACGGGTTCGAGGGCGAGTTCAGCACGATCCACTTTGTCTTCGGCGTGATCGCCCGCTCGAGCGCCTCGGCCTGCAGCTTGAAGTTCGCCGAAAGCGGGCAGTTGACGAACACCGGCGTGCCGCCGCACAGCAGCACCATGTCGGGGTAGCTGACCCAGTAGGGCGCCGGAATGATCACCTCGTCGCCCGGGTTCAGCGTCGACACGAAAGCGTTGTAGAGCACTTGCTTGCCGCCCGTGCAGACGATGGTCTGGGTGGCCTTGTAGTCGAGCCCGTTCTCGCGCTTGAACTTGGCGGCGATGGCCTCGCGCAGCGGCGTGATGCCCGACACCGGTGTGTACTTGGTCTCGCCGCGGCGGATGGCATCGACAGCGGCCGCCTTGATGTTGTCGGGCGTGTCGAAATCGGGCTCGCCGACCGACAGGCTGATGATGTTGCGCCCCTGCGCCTTCAGCTCGCGCGCCTTCTGGGTCACGGCGATCGTGGCGGACGGCTTGACGCGGCTCAGCGCGTCGGCAAGGAAGGCCATGGGAAGGCTCCGGATTTGACGATAGGATGATGTCCGCGCAGGACGACGGAACCTAGTCCGCAGGCCCACGCGAGACAAGCCAAAAGCCGTGAAGTCGGTGATCACCGGGAGGGATGCCATGGAACTGGACCGTCGCCACGCGTTGGCGCTTGCAGGTTTTGCGGTGGCGACCGCCGCCTGCCCGGCTTTCGCCCAAGTGTTTCCAAGCCGCACCATCACCATCGTGGTCCCCTATCCGGCCGGCGGCCCCGTGGACGTGGTGGCGCGGATCATCGCCCAGGAGACGGCACCCGCACTCGGCCAGTCGGTGATCGTGGAGAACCGCGCCGGGGCGAGCGGCATCGTCGGCACCCAGGCAGTGGCCAAGGCGGAGCCGGATGGCCATACGCTGGTGCTGGGCACCAACCAGACCCACGCCACCAACCAGAGCCTGATCAAGACCACGCCCTACGACGCCCTGCGGGACTTCGCGCCGGTCGCCGGCATCGCCGATATCCAGCACGTCATGGTGGCCCGCAAGGACCTGCCGGCAGCCGATGTCGCGGCGCTCGTGACCGACGCCAAATCCCGGCCCGGCGCCCTGAGCTACGGGTCGACCGGCAATGGCTCGGCCTCGCATCTGGCCGCGGAACTGTTCAAGACCCGTGCCGGGATCGACCTGCTGCACGTCCCCTTCAGGGGCGCGGCACCAATGACGACCGAGCTGCTGGCCGGCCGGATCGATATCGCGTTCGCGACGCTGCCGAGCGTCATCAGCCAGATCGAGGCCGGCGAACTGCGGGCCCTCGCCGTGGCCAGCGCCCGCCGCTCGTCCCGCCTGCCCGCCGTGCCGACGCTGGCGGAAGCAGGCATTTCGGGCGTCGAGGCCGATGCCTGGTTCGCGCTGTTTGCACCGGCCGGCACGCCCGCCGCTTCGATTGATCGGCTGTATGCCGCCATTGCCGCCGCCCTGGCCCGGCCCGCCGTAGCCGAGGCCATGGCCAAGCAGGGCGTCGCACCCACCGTTCGGGCGCCGGCCGTGCTGGCTGCGTCGCTGCCGGCGGAGGTCGCCAAATGGGCCGAGGTGGTGCGGGTATCGGGTGCCCGGGTGGACTGAGCCCACCGGCTCGGGCTGGCGGCGGCGACACTGTGCGGACTCGCACAGCGGCCGGGGCAGCAACGCGCGATGGTCATTCCATCAGCGTTGCCAATCCGGAGTGTCCGCCATGCCCCGCACGTCCCCCACGACCGACAATCCCCTGCGCCACCAGCCGGCGCGCAGCCGCGCCATTTCGGCAGCAGAGGCCCAGCGCCATCTGCAGCTGTCTGTGGCGCTCGTTGGCCTTCTGGCCCTCGCCACAGCCTTCGTGCTCGTGGCCGGCGCGCCGATGGCCCCGCTGCCGAAGACTGCGGCCATCATCAGCCGCTGACACAGGCCGTTCAGGCTGTCGATGTAGGCTGGGCACTGTGATCGGTTGGAGTGGTCGCAATGTCCATTGGCCAACACGCCCTCAGTCCCCCCGAAGCCTTCCTGCTGCTGAAGCCTGACCTCGACGACTCACGGGAAGCGGCGAAGATCGCAGCGCTCTACCTGCTCGCCCAGCGGGTGTTCCGGATGAAGTCCGTCGAGTACAGCGGCTTCTTGGGCATCACCCGGACCAAGGACGTTTTGGATGTCGGCGACTACGCAGGCGACCGCCGCAGCCCGATCGGCGCCGTCTGGAGCAAGGCCCGGGCGCTGCCGGACGGCTCCACACTCGCCGACCTCGCAAAATCGATGCAATCGGAATGGGGGGCCGGCCTCAAGGGCTACGCCCGCGTCATCGTCCTGCCGGCGCTGGAGAGCCGCGGCCTGGTGAAGGGCTATCACCGCACGATCATGGGGGTGCTCCCCGTCCACCAGTGGCAGCGGACCGCGGCCGGCGAGACCGCGAATGTCGAGGTCGCGGCGGCCAAGCAGACCGCCCGGACGATCCCCGATTTCCTCGACAATGATTCGCGCCAGGCGGCGGTGCTCATCCTTGCGGTCGGCAGCGCGGTGCTGCTGGTGCCGGAGCTGCGGCCTCACTTTGCCGAAATGGCGCGGGTGATGGCGGCCCAGAAGTCCGACGGCAGCAGCTCGAGCACGGACGGCAGCAGCAGCACGGGCGGCAGCGGTTCGGGCAGTGGCGAGCAGCGCCATGAACCGAATGACGACAAGTTCGATCTCGGCGGCCTCGATGCCGCCGACATCGACGCCCTGTCGTCGGACATGTCAGGGTTCGACGTAGGTTTCGACGCCGGTGACGGCGGCGGCGACGGGGGCGGCGGAGATGGCGGGGGCGACTGACGCCGCCGGACTCAATCGACCTCGGCCAGCCGCGGGTGCGGGGTCAGCACGATCGCCACATGGCTGACGAAGTCGGCGCCCATCAGGAACACCTGCGGGGCAAAGCGCTTTTCCAGGAACGGCGCGTAGAGCGGCACGGCCTCGGCCCGGCACAGCACGTACTTCACTGCGGCGACGATGTCCTCGCGGTCGAGCAGGCACAGCACCTGCCACTCCGGCCGCTCGCGCAGCCAGGTGTGCACCGTGTCGCCCAGCGTCGGATAGGCGGGGTGCAGCATGTCGTCGAGCACGATCAGGCCGCGCGGATCGACCACCGCCTCGGCCAGCGCCAGATCGCGCACCAGGCTGTCATGGCCATGCTCGCCGTCGATGTGGAAGAACCGGACGGCGCCGCCGCCGAGCGCCTCCGTGAGCGCTTCCGGCGGCAGCGTCCGGCTGTCGCAGCGCATCGGGACGAACGCCGCGTCCGGTACCTGATGCCGGCGGACATGGCTGACGAACAGGTCGTACAATCCGGCATTCGGCCAGTTGAACAGGTCGATCCCCGCGGCCCGCTGGCCCGGCTCCAGCGCCAGCGCCAGGGCGATGAAGAAACGCCCCTCGAACGTGCCGATCTCGGCCGCGTGGCCGCCGATCCCCAGCGTCGTCTGGTGCAGCAGCAGATGGCTGCAGATCGTCGCCGCGAAGCGCGACGACATGCCCCGCACCGTCTCGTATCCGTCGGCAAGGTAGCGATCGAGGACCGGGCGGTCGGTGAGGGGCAGCATGGACGCACTCCTGTCGTGGCGAGCGCAGTCTAGACCGTTTCGGCGCCGCCGGAAGGTCAAGAACGTGC
Organism: Methylobacteriaceae bacterium; assembly: GCA_040380755.1. GTDB lineage: Bacteria > Pseudomonadota > Alphaproteobacteria > Rhizobiales > Beijerinckiaceae > Alsobacter. The sequence continues at coordinate 9,592 of JBEIIL010000006.1, forward strand.
CCGTTCAGCCGTAGCGCAGCTTCAGCACGACGATCATGCCCACCAGCACGAAAGTGACGATGTTGGCCCAGATCAGCGGCTGGCTGCCCAGCAGGACGCCGTAGACGAGCCAAAGCGCGATGCCGATCAGCAGCGACACCTGCGCCACCAGCGAGATCGCACGGGTCTCGCGGGTGCGGATGACGCGGATCGCCTGCGGCACCCAGCACAGCGTCGTGATGATCGCGGCCAGCGAGCCGATGCCTTCGATGAGCGCGGGGGACATCGGCATCCTGCGGCCAGGGGAGGATGGCCGTGGCATGCCGTCCGCGGCAGCCGGTGTCAATGCGCGCCGTCGCCGCTCAGGCCACGAGCCCGCGCATCGGCGCGACACTGCCGCTTTCAGGGAACACCTGGGTGCCGAGCACGCCCGGGGACAGGCCGAGATGGTCCGTCATGACCCCCTTCAGGATCGCCCGCAGGTCGGTCGTCGGCTTCAGGTCGCGGCCCTCGTGCAGCTGCGCGGCCTTGAGCCCGGGCCAGTCGGCGATGATCCGCCCGCCCTTGACCGCGCCGCCGACGAGGAACGCGACCGTCGCCGTGCCATGGTCGGTCCCCACCGTTCCGTTGACGCGCGCCGTACGACCAAACTCGGTGATCACCAGGATCGCCGTATCGGCCCAGCGCGGCCCGAGCGTGTCCTTGAACGCGATGAGCGCGCCGTCCAGCCCGCCCAGCAACTGTGCCAGCCGGCCGGTCGCCCCGCCCTCATTGGCGTGGGTGTCCCAGCCACCAAACGCCAGCGCCGCCAGCCGCGGCCCGTCGTCCTGGGCCAGCAGCCGCGCCGCGCCCTCGGCGACGTGGCGCATCGATTCGACGCTGTCGGGGCCACCCCGCGGCCGGCCGGCCGGGCCGCCCATGCCGGACCGGGTGGCGAGCTTGTCGGTATCCAGCCCGCGCCGCAGTACGTCCTCCAGCACCTTGTCCTTGTGGCGGTAGAGATCGAGCGTGCGCTGGGCGAGGTCGTCATCAGCCTTGGGCAGGCCCTGCGGCGCCCAGCCGAGAACCGGCGCCGTGCCGCGGATCACCAGCGGTGTCGTCGTGCCGATGCCCACGCCGCCGCGCTGCGCGATGCGCTCGCCTTTCGGCAGGGCGAGCAGCGCCCGGTTCATCCAGCCACTGTCGATCCGCCCCGGCCCCGGCTGCCCCGACTCGAGCACATCCTGCCCGTCGAAATGCGACCGCTCGCGATACGGCGAGGCGGTGGCGTGCACCACGAGGGCCTGGCCCTCCTTGTAGAGCCTGGCAAAGCCCGGCATGGCCGGATGCAGCGCGAAGAAGCCGTCGAGCGCCAGAGCCGGCTTGTCGCCACCCAACGACAGCGCGATCCCGGTGCGCAGCGCCTCGTAGTCCGGATCCGCCACCGGGGCGACGGCCGACAGGCCGTCGAGCGCGCCGCGCAGGACGATCGTCACCAGCCGAGGATCGCGGCCGCCTGCGGCCTGCGCGAAGCGCGGCATGAACGCCCAGGCGAACAGCGCTCCTCCCGTCACCATCAGGTCGCGGCGCGACAGCGGCGGGAGACTGCACAGCGGACTGCCCGTGGCAGCCTCATCAGGGGTCGGGCGGCTCATCGGCGGATCTCCCGGCGGAACGGCGGCGCGGCGAAGCAACCAGCTTCAGCATGGTGAACTTTGGCAGGATTTGGCGGTAAATCCGTGACAACAAAAATCACATCTGTGTCGTAACGGTCGAAAGAGCCTAAAATTGGAATGGAATTGCTTATGTCGTTGTCTTTGCGGCACATTGCAGCAAGAGGCGCAGCAAGAGGCAGCAATCCATGGCGACGAGCGAAAGGGTTCTGGTCGGACAGACAAAGCTCGATTTCGACCGCATTCATCGAATAGAGACAGGCTATCGCCCCAGCCTTAACCTGGCGATCGCCGCGCTGGCGGCCATCGCGGTGCTGCTGGGTGGCGCGTCCCAACTCGCCATGAGCGCGGTGCTGGTCGCCGCCGTTCTGGGCGAAATCTTCCATGCCGGGCGACGGCGGGCCGAAGTGCGGGTCTACTACGTCGATGGACGATGGCTGGCGCTGCCGTGCCTGTCGCGCGAGCACGCCATCGAGACCGGGCACAGGCTGGTGCGGGCGCTGCCGCAGGCGCGCTGATCGCGTCACCATTTCAGCGCCTCTGGAATTCGGGAGCCATGACCAGGATGGCGAGGCCCTGTTGCCGGCTTTCGGCGCGCGCCACGGCCTGCCGGGTCTCGGCCGAGGCGGCCGGGCCGAACAGGCCGTCGATCAGCCCCTTCGGATCGAGTGCCCCGTTCAGACGGCCCCATTGGGCGGCGATATCAAGCCGACCCGCCATGCCCTCGGGAGACGCCCAGTCGGCGGCGCTGTCCGGGAAGCCGTTCGGCCCGGGCGGCTGCCAGAGCGGCTGACCGACAGACGCCATGGCGCCCAGCGCGAGACCCAGATCGGGCGCCTGGCCGGCGGCGCGCGCCAGCGCGATGACATATTCCTGCGGCGACCGCATCTTCGTCGGCGCCTGGGCCCAGGCTTCCGGCGCGACAATCAGCGCCCGCACCACCTGGCCGAGGTCGCCCTCGGTCTCCTGGTAGGTCTTGGCCAGCCGGTCGACGAGCGCCGGCGGCGGCACGTCGGCCACGAAATGCCGCGCCAGCTTGCGCGCCACGTGCCGCGCCGTCGACGGGTGGGCCGCCAGATCGGCGAGCGCCGCCTCGCCCTGTGCCGCTGTGAACGCCTCCTTGTAGACCCGGCCCAGCACGGCATGGTCGCCGGGCTCGTGCCGGGAGGGCGCAAACGTGTAGCGGCCGCCAAACAGCATGTCGTCGTCGGGCGAGGTCACCGTCCAGCCGGTGATGATCCGCGCCAGGCTGGTCACATCGCCCTGCGTGTAGCCGCCAGCGACGCCCAGCGTGTGCAGCTCGAGGATCTCACGGGCGAGATTCTCGTTCAGGCCACGGCGGCCGTTCTGCCCGGCCCTGGAGGTCGGCCCGATCGACTGGGTGTTGTCGAGGTAGAACAGCATCGCCGGGTGCTGCTCGACGGCCTTCAGCATGTCGGCGAACCGGCCGAGCACATGCGGGCGGATCGCCTCGCGCTCGAACGCGCCGGCCATGCAGCGGATCTGGTTGCCCTTGGCCACCGATACGCAAAAATGGTTCGACCAGAACAGCACCAGACGGTCGACCAGCCCACCATCGATCGATGCCAACCGCGCGAATCGCGCCGCCGCATCCGCCCTGAACAGCGCCTGTTCGGGCGGCTGGGGCGGCGGCACCGGCAAGAGGCGGGGGGCCGTGCCGCTGGGCTGGACGGGCATTCCGCCGGCAACGATCGGCGATGTCGCCGGCGCCATGGCCGAGGCGTTGGCCGGCAGGGCGGCGGGGCCGGGCGTCCCGCGCGCCGGCACAAGCGCCGGCCCGGGGGGCAGGGGCGGTCCCATCACCACCGCGGGTGCCTGCGGCGCAGCGGCCGGCGGAGCGACCGCAGGGGTCCTGGCCCGCTCGCGCTCGCGCGCCATGTCCGCCTGCCGCTGCTGCACATAGCACTCGGCAGAGGTCGGCAGCCGCACGGGCAGCGTGGTGGGATCGGCTGACGCCAGCTGGGCCGCCACGAAACCGCGCGGGTCACTCGCCGCACGGGCGGCATCACCCGGGCGGGCACCGAGCCCGAAGCGGTTGAGGGCGTGCAGGATCAGGGCAGGATCGGCCATGACGGGTCCGGGGGGGGGGGGGGGACGAAGTCGACCTAATGCAACCATGGGTTCCCTTCACCCTCGGTAAAGACCACGCCTAAAACGTGGCGAAAGTCCCCTCCTGTGAGCTGAACCGTCGCCCGCCTCCTTGCCGCAGCCATGGACGCGTCCCATCTTGCCGGCATGGCAAAAGCACCCCGAAACCCCAGTCGTGACACGCGGGCAAAGGCGTCGAAGCCCGAGCTGAAGCCGCTCGACCAGCATCTCGCGGCGCTGCTCAACCCGGCCCTGAACCGCGAACGCGAGGCGAACCGCGGCTTCGGCGAGGCACCGCAGGCGGGCTTCGACCCGGGAACACCGATCGAGCCGGACGGCGGCGAACCGGCCTGGGGTCGCAAGCGCGACAGCAAACTCAGCCGCACTGACATCCTGGGCGCCGCCCCCCGCCGCGTCCGCCAGGGCAATGTCCTGCGCGACGCCGACGAGGACGCCCAACACGTCCGCAACGGCATGACCGGCGCGACCGCCACGGTCGACAGCCTGAAGGCGCTGCTGGAGGCCGGTGACCCGAACCTGCGCGAAGTCCGGGTCTGGACCCCGCATCGCCCCGAGCGCCCCGACAAGTCGGAAGGCGGGATCCGGTTCGAGCTGGTCTCCGAGTTCGAGCCGAAGGGCGACCAGCCGACCGCCATCGCCGAGCTTGTCGAGGGCGTCGCCCGGCATGACCGCGACCAGGTGCTGCTCGGCGTCACCGGCTCGGGCAAGACCTACACGGCCGCCCAGGTGATCGCCCGCACCAACCGGCCCGCGCTGGTGCTGGCCCCCAACAAGACCCTGGCGGCGCAGCTCTACGGGGAGTTCAAGAGCTTCTTTCCGAACAACGCCGTCGAGTACTTCGTCTCGTACTACGACTATTACCAGCCCGAGGCCTATGTGCCGCGGACCGACACCTACATCGAGAAGGAATCGTCGATCAACGAGCAGATCGACCGGATGCGCCACTCGGCAACCCGCGCGCTGCTGGAGCGCGACGACGTCATCATCGTCGCTTCCGTGTCCTGCATCTACGGCATCGGGTCGGTCGAGACCTACACCGCCATGACGTTCACGATCCGGCTCGGCGAGCGGCTCGACCAGCGCCAGCTTCTCGCTGACCTGACGGCGCTGCAGTACAAGCGCGGCATGGGCGACTTCTCGCGCGGCACGTTCCGCGTGCGTGGCGACGTGGTCGAGATCTTTCCGGCCCACTACGAGGACCGCGCCTGGCGGCTGAGCCTGTTCGGCGACGAGATCGAGTCGATTCAGGAGTTCGATCCGCTGACCGGCACCAAGACCGCCGACCTGGAATTCGTGAAGGTCTACGCCAATTCGCACTATGTGACGCCGAAGCCGACGCTGCAGCAGGCTGTCAAGAGCATCAAGGACGAGCTCAAGCAGCGGCTCGAGGAGCTCTACCGCATGGGCCGGCTGCTGGAGGCCCAGCGCCTCGAGCAGCGCACGTTGTTCGATCTCGAGATGCTGGAATCCACCGGCTCCTGCGCCGGCATCGAGAACTACTCGCGCTATCTCACCGGCCGCCGGCCCGGCGAGCCGCCGCCCACTTTGTTCGAGTACCTGCCCGACAACGCCCTTGTTTTCATCGACGAGAGCCACGTCACGGTGCCACAGATCGGCGGCATGTACCGGGGCGACTTCCGCCGCAAGGCGACCTTGGCCGAATATGGCTTCCGCCTGCCCTCCTGCCTCGACAACCGCCCGCTGCGCTTCGAGGAGTGGGAGGCCATGCGGCCGCAGACCGTCCATGTCTCGGCGACGCCGGGCGGCTGGGAGATGGAGCAGTCCGGCGGCGTCTTCGTCGAGCAGGTGATCCGGCCGACCGGCCTGATCGACCCGCCGATCGACATCCGCCCGGCGCGGGCCCAGGTCGACGACCTCCTCGGCGAGGTCCGCGATGTGGCGGCCAATGGCTACCGCAGCCTCGTCACCGTCCTGACCAAGCGCATGGCGGAGGACCTGACCGAGTACCTCCACGAGAACGGCGTGCGCGTGCGCTACATGCACTCCGACATCGACACGATCGAGCGCATCGAGATCCTGCGCGACCTGCGGCTGGGGGCGTTCGACGTGCTGGTCGGCATCAACCTGCTGCGCGAGGGCCTCGACATTCCCGAATGTGCGCTGGTGGCCATCCTCGATGCCGACAAGGAAGGCTTCCTGCGCTCGGAAACGTCGCTGATCCAGACCATCGGCCGCGCCGCCCGCAACATCGATGGCCGCGTGATCCTCTATGCCGACCATGTGACGGGCTCGATGGAGCGCGCCATCGCCGAGACCAACCGCCGCCGCGAGAAGCAGGAAGCCTGGAACACCGCCAACGGCATCACGCCCGAGAGCGTCCGGCGCACCATCGGCGACATCCTCGACAGCGTCTATGAGCGCGATCATGTGCGCGTCGACACCGGCGTTGCGCGCGAGGGCGCGCTGGTCGGCCACAACATGAAGGCGACGCTCGCCGATCTCGAGAAGCGCATGCGCGAGGCCGCCGCCAATCTCGAATTCGAAACGGCGGCGCGGCTGCGCGACGAGATCAAGCGCCTGCAGGCCACGGAACTTGCCATCGCCGACGACCCGATGGCCCGCCAGCAGGCCGTCGAGCACCGCACCGGCGGCTACGTCGGGCCGAAGAAATACGGGCGCGCCGGCAATTTGCCACCGCCCGACCCGAACGACCCCGCGCCCGCCGACACCATGCCGGCGACCCGTGCCCGCAAGCCGACGCTGGACGAGATGGGCCCGCACAATCTCGGCGGCGGCCTCGGCCGGCCGCTGGGCGCCGAGGCCGCCGGCCGCAGCAAGGCCGGCCGCGGCGGCACGCGGGCTTTCCGCGGCGGGAAGAAGGGCTAGGCCGGTCGGCCGCGTCCTTCGCATCGTCGCCGAGATTGCAACTTGAGGTTGTGTTTCGCCGGCTGCCGCAGGCCGGCGAGCGGCCCAGGTCGAAGGAGACCGCCCGATGTTCCGCCCCACGCCCATCCCGCCCGGCCCCGGCCAGGAGAGCGTCTGGGATTTTCCCAGACCAGCCATCGTGCAGCCGTCGAACCGACACGTCGTGGTGATGTTTGGCGGAGCGGTACTGGCCGATACCAAGCGGGCCTGGCGGGCGCTGGAGACCAGTCATCCACCGACCTGGTATCTGCCGCCCGAGGACATCCGCATGGAGTGGCTGGTGCCGCTGCCGGGCGTCGGCAGCGTCTGCGAATGGAAGGGCCCGGCGACCTATTTCGACATTGTCGTCCCGGCTGTGGGTCACGCGCCGGGCAGGACCGCCCGACGGGCGGCCTGGGCCTATCCGCGGCCGACGCCATCTTTCGCCGCCATTGCCGGTTTTGTGGCGGTGTATCCGGCGCTGATGGACCGATGCACCGTCGACGGCGCCACTGCACGGCCCCAGGATGGCGGCTTCTATGGCGGATGGATCACACCAGACGTGGTCGGCCCATTCAAGGGCGGACCGGGAAGTTCGGGCTGGTAGGCGATGCCGATCATGCGTGACCAGCGGGTCTGATCAAAGCTCGCGAACCTCGACGAAAGCCACCGGCTCACAGGCCTCGATCATGGCGTCGATGACGTCCTGGTCGGCCCCGTCCTTGACCTTCGGATAGTCGTCGGGCGCCGCGTAGACGATGTAGCCCAGTGCCGCGTTCAGCGCCGCGGTCGGGTCTTCCTCGACATAGCTTCGCTTGTCTTCCAGCGTCAGGGCGTCGAACCGCTCCACGGCCTCGCGCGGGCTCTCCTCGCGCGGCGACCCGTCGAGATCGAGGGTGTCGGCGACGATAGCACCGGTGACATTGTCGAGAATGATGTAGCGCGGCATGGCATGTCTCCGGACGGGCCCGACCGGTGTCGCATGTTTGCCGTCCGATCTGAAGCCCCGTATCCGGAGCCGGGCAGGCTCGCCGCGAGATCGCGTCCAGACAGGCCTCCAGGACGAAGGCCGGACCGCGAGGCGGTCCGGTCGATATCAATCAGGCCTTCTGGCCCATCATCTGCTTGACGATGCCGACGATCACCATCAGCGCGCCGCCACCGACGCCGCCGCCGGCGACCTGGGTGATGATCGACCCGATGTCGAGGCCGCCCGCAGCCGCCGCAGCCGCCGGAGCCGCGCCGCCCAGGAGCGAACCGAGGATCTGGCCGCCGACGCCCCCGCCCACGACGCCGGCGATCGTGTTGCCGACGGTGCCGAGGCTGAACTGCTTCAGCAGCGCCCCAGCGATGTTGCCGCCGGCTGCGCCCGACAGAAGCTGGATGATGAGATTGATAACCATGGCACTCATGAGATCCCCCTACAGGGGCGCAAAACACGCCCTCAAAATGGATAATAACAGGTCATTTTGACGATTCACGCCAAATTTGGTGACAGTGCTGTGTCTTTGCGATCGCTGTGTTTTTCACTATAATGAGGAAATGCGCGACCTTGGACTTGCCGGATTGGCTGGAGGCCTCGCTGTCGCAGTCCTGATTGCGGCGGCCATGCCGGCCGGCGCCGAAGGCAGGTTCGCCCCGATCCCGCGCGACCCGATCCCACTCCAGCCGCCCTGCACCTGCCGTGGATCCGATGGATCGTCGTTCCAGATGGGCGAGTCCATCTGCCTGCGCACGGCCGAAGGCTCCCGCATCGCACGCTGCGTGATGGTCGAGAACAATCCATCCTGGCAGCCCTCCACCACGCCCTGCCCCCAGGCCCTGCACCGGCACATGACGCCACGACCGCGGGCAGGGTGAGCGCCCGCCGCAGGTCATGCCGGCGTCGATAGGTCACCGAACGGACTTCACCCGATGGCGTAGCCGGACGCCACCGCGGTCCGCACGAAAAACGCCGCCGGAGTGACCGGCGGCGTCAAGGATGACTGGCGATTTTCGGGACAGGCCCGCCTGACGGCAGAGCCTAGAACATCCCGAGCACGACCGCCGCCACGAGGGCAAACGCGGCGCACATCGCAACCATGTTCAGCCTTTGGACGATCACCATCGCGGCCTCCCATCGGTTAACGTGGGGTTAATGATATCATCGCCCCGATGTTCCGCGAAACGGTATTTTTGACGCGTCGCAGCATGGTCAAGAAATCGCCGGGCTGATCCACTGTAATGGTTCATTGGCAGCGCTGTGAACTTGTCATGTCCGGCCATGACGGCTTGCGTTCACAAGCCGGCGATCCAGGGAATCAGCAATCACGAAGGTTGCGTGACAATTTTTGCTCGCCAGCCCGGCCCAGAGCCTCATGGCGCCAGGCAGGGGCCGGCCGGCGGGCAAGGCGCTGCGACACGTCACGCGCCTAGAGGTCGGGCGCTGCGGCAAGAAGCCCTTCCAGCACGAGAGCGGCAGACAGTGTTGCAGCGTCCCGCGCGAATGGACCCACAACCTGCAGCCCAACCGGCATGCGCCCGGCCCGCAGTCCGGGCACGGCGACGCAAGGAACGCCGAGCAGGGTCCATAGCCGGTTGAAGCGCGGGTCCCCGGTTGTCGCCCGGTCCGGCGCGATGCCCGGTGCCGCGAAGGTCAGGAGGACATCAACGTCGCGGAACGTGTCGCGGATCGCCAGCCGGGCCTGCCGGGCCGTGCCTCGCGCCCGGTCATAGTCGGCGGCACCGATCGCCTGCGCGGCGTCGAGCACCTCTCCGATCCGCGGCGGCAGCGCGTGGCGCATGGCCTGCCACTCCCAAGCCATGGCCTGGGCCATCTCGTAGTTCTGCAGGGTCAGCTGTGCCGCCTGGGCTTCGGCGCAGATATCCGGCAGTCGCAGCGGCACCGCCAGATGCCCGGCTGCGACCAGCAAGGCGGTGGCGCGCGACAGCGCCGCCTCGGCCTCGGGCTCAGGCGCGCCGGCGTGCTCGGGCCGCACGACGCCGAAGCGCAGCGGCACCGTGGTGCCTGCCACGCGCATCGGCCGCCCGGACAGCCATTCGAGCGCCAGCGCCACGTCCTCCACCCCCTGGGCGAAGACCCCCACGGTGTCGAGCGTCCAGGCGCTGGGCTTCACGCCGACCGTCGGCAGCAACCGGAACGACGGCTTCATCGCCGCGACCCCGCAATAGGCGGCAGGGCGGATCACCGATCCCGCCGTCTGCGTGCCCAGCGCCAGCGGTATCATCCCGGCCGCAACCGCCGCGGCCGAGCCCGACGAGGAACCGCCAGGGGTCCGCGCCGGATCATGAGGGTTGCGCGTTGCGGCCGGATCCATGGCGGCGAAGGCCGTCGTAGCGGTCTTGCCCAGCACGGTCGCGCCAAGCGTGCGCAGTCGTGCCACCACCGGCGCATCGGCGCGCGGCTGCCAGCCGCCATAGATCGCCGGGCACCCCATCTCGGTGGCAAGGTCGGCAGTGTCGATGATGTCCTTGATCCCGACGGCGATGCCGGCAAGCGGTCCAGATCCGGCGCGGGGGTCAGGCACGGTGCGGACGAAGGCGCCGATCGCACCGTCGCGATCCGCCACCGCTGCGGCCGACGCGTCGATGGCGGCCTGCGGACTCAGCACTCCGGATCCGATCTGCGAGAGGATATGGGTCAGGGATGCCATGCGAACGCCTTCGGCTCGAACCGGTCCCGCCCTTCGCAGGATCGTCCAACGTCAACAGACTGCGAGCGGCTGCTGCTTGCAAGCCTCGCCTGCAGCGTCACCACCGGAGCCGCGGGACGGTGCCGCGTCAGTCAGGCAGCACGATGAGGTTGACCGCCTTGGGGCCCTTGCCCTTCTTGTCCGGCTCGACCTCAAAGGACACTTTCTGTCCCTGATCCAGGTTCTGAAGGCCGGCCCGCGACACCGCAGTGACGTGGACGAAGATGTCGCGGCCGCCGTCGTCCGGCTTGATGAAGCCGTAGCCTTTTTCGGTATTGAAGAATTTCACCACGCCAAGCTGCGGCATGCCCTTCGCTCCTCAGTCGGACCCTGCGGATCCGTAGTTGCTTCGTCGCGGCCCCTCCGCCGCGCGACGCTGAATGGGGCGGGCCGCCGTTGACGGCTGCCTCTCCCCTGACGGAGGAACGACATGCGACGAAACGGCGGCAAAGTGCCCCACGCAAGCACATCAAAACTGTCCAACAAGTCGGACGTCTTTGCAACCGCAAACCTATTGCCAGCCGAACGGCAGGCAACAATCAAATACGGCATGTAGATTAGGCTTGATAAGCCTTATGGCGGACCGGAGGTCTAGCCTCGACCCTGTTCCGGCACGAGCCAGTTGCAGGACCACGACGCTCCGGAGCCGCTTCCAAGCCGGTCTGCCAGCGCTGGCAGCAGGATCGCGAGCTCGTCAGCCAGCCGCCAGGGCGGGTTGACCAGCACCATCCCGGTTCCCACGAGCGTGGCCGGGACGGTCGGCGGTCGCCGCAGCAGCCGCAGGTCGAGGACGCGCTGGACGCCCGACGCAACAACCGCGGCATGAAACCGAGTCACGGCGTCCGGCTCCTTGACCGGGTACCACGCCGCATAGATCCCCGTCGGCCATTTGCGCCAGGCCTGCGCGAGGCGCTGGACCATGCGGTCGAACTCGCCGGGTTCCTCGAAGGGCGGGTCCAGCAGCACGAGGCCGCGCTTCTCGGGCGGCGGCACGGAGGCGTTCAGCGCCGTCCAGCCGTCGAGTTCCGCCACGCGCACCCTCTTGTCGCGCCCCATGGCGAGGCGCAGCGCCTCGACCTCTGCCGGATGCTTCTCGACGAAGACCAGCCGGTCCTGGGCTCGCGCCAGGTGCTGCGCCAGCACCGGCGAGCCCGGATAGGCGAGAGGCCCTGCCAGCGCGCGGGTGACCTGGACCGCCTCGAGATAGGGGCCTGCCAGATCGGCCGCCGGCCCGACAAGTGGCGTCTCGTCCAGCCGACCGATTCCGCCGTGCCATTCGCCGGTGCGCTGCGACGCCTCATCGGCGAGGTCATAGAGCCCCCGCCCCGCATGGGTGTCGATGACCCGGAAGGCTGCGTCCTTGCCGCACAGATGGACGAGGATCCGCGCCAGCACCGCATGCTTGACGACATCCGCAAAATTGCCCGCGTGGAAGGCATGCCGGTAGTTCATGCCGCCATCGACAGGAAAACCGCCGCCGCGTCAACGCACGGCAGGGACGCTGATCTCGCGGGTCCGGCAGGCGTTGCGGTCGACCTCGCGGCAGGTCTGGAAGTTGCGCAGGTCGCGGCTGAAGCAGATCCGGACCTCCTGCAGCACGGCGCCGCGGCAGGCGACCGCCATCATGTCCGGACGCAACCCAGGATTGGCCGCCGCAAAGGCCCGCTCGAGATCGAGCGGGACGAAGGATTGCGCCGTCCGTGGTGCCTTCAGGGGCTCGGGGATGACAACGCGGTCACGCGCGATCCGGACATCGGAGAAATAGTCCGACGGACTGCGGCCGGAGCAGGTCCCGTGCTTGCGCCATTCGTAGCGCGCCAGGCCCTCGTCCGGGAACACGCCACGCGCGGCCTCCAGCGCAATCCGCGACGGCGTGCGGTTGGCCGGCGCGCACTCGCTCGGAAAGCCGCGGTCATACTGCGGCCAGAGCCCATGCACCACGAAGCCCAGCCCGGAGCCTGTGCGGCACTGGTCGCGACCCTTGTCGTCACCCCCGCCGGCGGCACAGAAGCCCGGCGACCACGACAGCGCCAGAACGTAGAAATCGAAATCGCCGGGCGCCGATCCGCGACGCTCGCCCTGGGCAGAAGCCGCCCCGGACAGTGTGACCAGGAGAAGCATCGCAACGGCGAGCCGCACCAGTCCGCCTGCGGCCCCGGAGATCGGCATGGCGACCCTCCGTCCCATCCGGATCGTCAGGGACGCGCCATCTTGCAGGCCGGCGAATAGGCGCGCTGGCGGTCATAGCCGTTGACGCACCACTCGACGCCCCACGACCAGCCGATGATGCTGGCGTCCTCGATCACCGAATAATCGACCTGGTGGCGACGGCCGTCGGCCATCATTGCCGTGCCGGTGCAAAACAGCCGCGGCACGAAATCGAGGCCCCAAGGGCGGAAACCGATCGGCCGCACACGTTCGAACGCCGCAATCGTCATGGTCGACGCCCAGAATTCCGACTCCGTTTCGGCGAAGCGGGCCTGGATGCGCGACAGGACGTTGGGATTGTCACAGCGCGGAATGGCCGCGGGTGAGGCGGAATAGGGAATGGCCCATCGCTCCGCCGGCATGCGCTCGTTGCCGGAGGCAGGGCCGGCAACGGCGAGAACGGCAACGGCCGCGGTCACTGCGGACAGAAGACGGCTCATGGGCGACTCCGAAGTTAACGGAAGCCACGATGGTCAGGCCGCCGGGCCCGGTCAAGGGCGTCGGCGCCACAGTGGAGCGCTTTTCGTGCCCTCAGGGACGGCGCGGCGCCGGCTTCAGGGCAAACGGATCGGTTTCGGGCGTGATCGGCGCGTCGATGGGATCGTCCATCTCCGCCTCGCCATCCACCGGCGTGCTCGCGCCCGCATCGGGGAAATCCAGCACCAGCGGCCGGCCCACCGCGGTCGCCGGCCGCGCCGGCAACAGGGGCTGCGACGGCATCTCCGCCGCCGGACGCGGCGACAGGGCCCCACCCGCCTGCATGAAGGCCTCGAGGCGGGGCGCGTATTTGATCACCGGCTTGCACACATGCCGCCGTCCGGAATGCCGGGCGAGGTCGAGGTGGAAGTGGTTGTAATGCAGCGCGTCGGACCCCGGCCCGAGGACCGTCGTGAACATCCGGCACGAGGCGACAAACACCTCGCGCAGGAATTCCTGCTCCTGCGGCGACCCTCGCCAGCCGCGCTCGATACTGACATCGCGGCCATCCGCGAGCCGGAAGCCCATCACGTCGACTGCGTTGCCGAAGCTGTGCTCGGATTTCGGCCCGCCTTGCCGGTTGTTCACGCCACGGCACGAATAGGAACCGGCCCGCAGAAGCTGCACGGATGTTCCAAACGAGAGCTGTGCGGCCGGTTGCACCACCTCGGTGACCCAGCGGTCGAGCTGCGCGGCCATCGGACAGGCCAGTGTCGCCCGGCTGGTCAGCCCGACGCTGCCCTCGGCCAGGGCGGTGATCCGGAAGGGCTGCAGCATGCCGCAGGAGCCGGGCCCGGAGATCTCCCGGACCGTATCCACATAGGCTGAAACCGTGACGGATTTTCGGGCGAGGCAAGCCTGCTCGGCCTCATCACGCCACGCGGCACGGCGTTCGGAAACGAACATGCCGCAACCAGTCAGCGAAACGAGGACGACGGAGCCGACGAGATACCGGGCTACTCCGCGTCGCATGTCCGGACAATGCGATGGATTCCTTTAAGCCATGCTAAACCCTGACAATCCAGGGATGGGGAGAGCAGCATGGCGGTGCGGATTGTCTTGGCCGGTTCGACCGGATGGGTTGGCCGCGCACTCGTCGCCGCCATCGCGGCGGCGCCCGATCTGGACCTGGTTGGCGCAGTCTCGCGCGCAGCCGCCGGTCGCGACGCCGGCGAGGCTGCCGGGCTGGCGCCGCTCGGGGTGACGGTTGTGGCGACATTGGCGGAGGCGCTGGCGGTGCCCTCCGATGTGGTCATCGACTACACCAAGCCCCACGTCGTGAAGGACCATGCGCTGGCGGCGCTCGCCGCCGGGCGCCATGTGGTCGTCGGCACCTCGGGCCTCGGCGCCGACGACTATGCGGAGATCGACGCCGCCGCGCTGGCCGCCGGCCGCGGCGTGCTCGCTGCCGGCAATTTCTCCATCACCGCGACCCTGCTGCGCCGCTTCGCCCTGCAGGCCGCCCGCTATGTCGCCGATGTCGAGATCATCGACTATGCGTCGGCCGGCAAGCCCGACACGCCGTCCGGCACCGGACGCGAGCTGGCCGAATCCCTGGCGACCGTGCGCCTTGTGTCCACCGCCAGGCCGGTCGACCAGCTCGGCGGTTTTCCGGCCACCCGCGGCGCGGCCGTCGGCGAGCCGCGGCCAGTGCAGGTCCACTCGCTGCGCATGCCCGGATTTGTGCTGTCCTGCGAGGCGGTGTTCGGCGCCCCGGACGAGCGTCTTGTGATCCGCCACGACGCCGGCAGCGCCGCCACGCCCTATGTCGCCGGGACACTGCTGGCGGCCCGGCGGGTCGGGGATTTCACCGGCCTCCGGCGCGGCCTTGACACCATCATGGAGGACTGAGCGGCGGTGATGGTCGCTCAGAACTTGTAGTTGATGCCACCACGGAACACGTTGGCGTTGGTGTCGACCTTGATCGGTCCCGGCAGCGCCGGGTAATTCGCGTCACCCATCTGGTAGCGCAAATATTCGCCCCGCACGGTGACATTGGTCCCCATCATCATCTCGGCGCCGCCACCGACGGCAAAGCCGGTCTGCCCCGTCGAGCTCTTGCCCAGGCCGTTCTTGATCTCGGTCGTCGAGCCCGCAAGGCCAGCGGTGCCATAGGCGAGGACATTGCCGAAGGAGTAGCCGGCCCTGGCGCGGACCGTGCCGAGCCATTTCTGGCGGGTCTTGTCCGCATAGGAATTGTTGCGAATGCCGCTGGCGGAGATGTCGGCCTCGACGCCGACCACAACCTTGTCGGCCTGCCAGTTGTAGCCGGCCTGCACACCTCCAACCATGCCGGAGGTGCTGGCCGGGCCAGCCTTGCCAAACCCGCCGCCCGCATGCGCGCCGGCATAGAAGCCCTGCCAGTTCGATGTGGCGCCGTTGAAGGACGGAGCAACCGAGTAGGGGTCGCTCCGGGACGGCACATCGGCGGCCTGCGCCCGACCCGAGGCCGCGAGCGCCAGCAGGAGGGCGAAGGGAACGAGACTGCGAAGGATGGTCATGGCGAACTCCGGACCAGGGGCCGCAGCGGCGGCCGGACTTGGGAGCAGAGATACGCCTGTCGCCGGTATGGTTTAACCAAAGCCTTGAAATACGGTAAGGTTTGTCTCAACTGCCAGCCATCGCGGTAACGAAGGCTTAACCACGCCATCACGCCGCGGCCTTGCCTGCCAGGGACTGCCATGGCATCGCCTCCGCCGGACCCGCCATGACCTTGAATTCGCCTTCCTCCCTGCTGCCGCTATCGATCTTCATCATCACCCGCGACGAGGCGGACCGCATCGGCCGGACGCTCGACGCCCTGGCCGGACTGTCGGACGATGTCATCGTGGTGGACAGTGGATCGGTGGATGGCACACGCGACATCGCCGCAGCCAAGGGGGCGCGGGTGGTCGAACACGCATTCGAGGGTTATGGGCCGCAGAAGCGCTTTGCCGAGACGCTATGCCGCCATCCCTGGCTGCTCAATCTCGATGCCGACGAGGTTCTGCCGCCCGACCTCGCCGCCGAGATCCTCGCCCTGTTCGGGGCAGGCGATCCCACGGCTGACGCCTACCGCATCCGCATCGCCGAGATCTTCCCCGGCGAGGGCGCACCGCACCGCTTCGCCTATGCGCTGAGCCCGGTGCGCCTCTATCGGCGCGACAAGGGCACCTACTCGGCCTCGCCGGTGCATGACAGGGTCGATCTCGTCGCGGACGCCCGCATCGGCCGCCTGCGCGGCACGGTGCACCACTATTCGGTCCGTTCGCTCGGCGACCAGATGGCCAAGCTCAACCGCTACACCGACGCGCTGGTCGCCGACCTTGCCGCACGCGGCGAAAACCTTTCGGTCGCCCGCCTGGTGTTCGAGTTTCCGGCCAATTTCATCAAGGCCTATATCGGCCGCCGCCATGTGCTGCGCGGCACCTACGGATTTATGACGGCCATGAACTTCGCCTTCTACCGCTACCTGCGTGTTGCCAAGCATATCGAGGCGCGCCGGTTGGCGGCAGCGCGGCGGGAGGGGCGGCTGTGAGCCGGCGCGTCGCACTGGTCACCGGCGGCGGCAAACGAATCGGCGCGGCGATTGTCCAGCGCCTCGTCGCCGATGGCTTTGACGTCGCGATCCATTGCAATGCCTCCCGCACCGAGGCTGAAGCCCTGGCCGCGGCCCTGGCGCCTGTCCGTTGCGCTGTGCTGGTCGCCGACCTCGCCGATGCGCACGCCGTGGCCGGGCTCGTCCCCGCCACGGTCGCGGCGCTCGGCCGCATCGACGTGCTGGTGAACAGCGCCTCGATGTTCGGCACTGACACGCTGCAGACGTTCGAAACGGCCGAATGGGATCGCCACTTTGCGGTGAACCTGCGGGCGCCAGCCCTGCTGGCCCGCGACTTCGCCGCCGCGGCGACGCGCGATGCCGCCGCCCACCCCTGCATCGTCAACATCCTCGACCAGCGAGTGTTCAAGCTGACGCCGCAGAGCTTCAGCTACACCCTGACCAAGGCCGCCCTGCACGCCGCCACCACCACCATGGCGCAGGCCCTGGCGCCCGCTATCCGCGTCAACGCGGTTGCGCCGGGGCCGACACTGGCCAATATCCATGACGGCGAGGCCGGCATGGCACGTGAGGCCGCGGGCATTCCGCTTGGTGAAACGGTCGCCCCGGAGGCCATCGCCGACGCCGTGGCGTGGCTGGTGGCGGCCCGGCACGTCACAGGCCAGACCATCGCCGTCGACGGCGGCCAGTCGATCGGCTGGCGCACGCCGGACGTGTTCTGAGCCGGCACACGGGCCAGAAGACCCTGGTCAGGCCAGGGCGATCGCCGCAATCAGCCGGCCATAATCCGGTTCGGACCGGTGCGTCGTCCGCCGGTAGCTGAAGAACCGGTCCGGATCCGAATAGGTACACAGGCCGAGGTCGACAAACGACCCGACCCCGGCGTCTGTCAGCCGCACGCCGATGAAGGCCGGCAGGTTAAAATAGGCATGCCCCTCCCGCGCCGAGGAACCGAAGAAGCGTGCCAGAGCGGGATCCAGCTGCGTGAACCGTGCGACGAATTCGGGGCCGACCTCATAGGCGGTGGGCCCGATGGTCGGCCCGAGCACCGCCGTCACGGCGGACCGGCGGGCGCCGAGGCCCTCCATCGCCGCGAGGGTGGATTCCAGCACCCCGGTGAACGCGCCCTTCCAGCCGGCATGACAGGCTCCGACCACGCCGGCCGCAGCATCGGCGAACAGCACCGGCCCGCAATCAGCCGACGCGACGCCGAGCGCCAGGCCGCGGGTCCGCGTCACCATGCCGTCCACCTGTGGACGCGGTGCCGGCAGCGGCGCCTCGACCACCGCGACGTCCGGCGAATGCACCTGATGGACAGTGACGAGCCGGTCGGCCGCCACACCCATGTACTGCGCCATCCGGCGCCGGTTTTCCGCCACCGCCGCCGGCCCGTCGGCCGAGCCCTGGCCGCCATTCAGGCTGGCATAGATCCCGCCCGAGACGCCGCCCTGCCGGGTGAAGAACGCATGTGTGATCCCCGGCAGATCCAGCGCGGGGGCCGCAATGGCAACGGCAGGACCACGCTCCTGACCCGTGACGGCTTGGCTCAGTGACAGGTCGGTCATGGTGTCTCCGGAGGCACGGAACCGGCTGGCCCTTCGGCCAATTCGAATCCCGGCAGCAAACCGAGCGCAGGATCGCCGAAGGCGAGGGCCTTGAACAGCCCGCCCATCTGCCCCGGACCGCCGCCGGCAAGGCGGGCAACAGCGGCATCGACGACCGCCGCGCCGGCCTTGGGCGCCAGCACGGCGGCCCGCTCGACCAGTCCCAGGGCGCACAGGAACACGCCCTGCTCGACAGGTCCCGACACAGTCGCACCGGCCGCCCTGGCGGCCGCCGCCATGGCGGAAAAATCCACATGCACGGTCAGGTCGCAGTCCCCCGGACGATGCAGCGGATCGACCGATGCATGGCGGGACACCGCCTGCAGCGTGTCGCCAAACCCCGACTGCACGGAGCCGTAGTCCAGCATCAGCGCCGCACCACCGCTGCGAACCAGGCGGGCCGCCAGCGACGCCACCATGCCGGCGGCAAGTGCAGCCACCTCCAGCATGGCGCCCTCCGCCGCGTCCGTCCGGACCGCAGGGTCAGGGGTTGGAGACAGGCCGAAGGCAAGCCCGCCCTCGGCGTCGAGCCCGACCAGCCGCTCGTACCAGCCGCCTTTCCGGCGCACGAACTGGCGGACCGGCAGCGCATCCAGGAATTCGTTGGCGAGCACCAGCAGGGGGCCGGGCGGCATGGACTGCAGGCTGGCGTGCCAGGTCGGCTGCAGGCCGCAATCGGCGAGCGTTTCCGCCTACACGGCCCGCAGCACCGGGCTGGTCTCCACCAGGTGCAGATCGATGGCGGCATGGAACGGCGGCAGCGCCCGTGCGGCCCGCAGCGCGTCCCGCATCAGCGTGCCGCGACCGGGCCCGAGCTCGCACAGCACCACCCGCGGCGGCGCGCCCATGCGCTGCCAGACGGCGGCCGCCCACAGGCCGAGCAGCTCGCCGAACATCTGGGTAATTTCCGGCGCGGTCGTGAAGTCACCGGCCACGCCGAACGGATCGCGGGTGGTGTAGTAGCCGTCGTGGGGGTCGCCCAGGGCGAGGGCCATGTAGCGATCAATGCTGATCGGGCCGTCCTGCGCGATCAGCGCGGCGATCCACCGGGCTAGCGGCGTCGTCACGGACGCACCGCCTCCACCGCCGGACGACGCAGGGCCCGCAGCGTCAGCCATGCGCCCGCGGCCACCAGTGGCAGGGACAGCAGCATCCCCATGGTGCTGCCGGCGATCAGGAACCCCAACTGCGGATCGGGCTCGCGGAAGAACTCGCAGCCGATCCGTGCCACGCCGTAGCCGATGCCGAACAGCCCGCAGACGAGGCCGGGCCGGCGCAGCGCCCCAAGCCGGATCGCCAAAGCGAGCAGCAGGAACAGCAGCAGCCCCTCGGTTGCGGCCTCATAAAGCTGGCTCGGATGCCGCGGCAACGGTCCGCCATGGGGGAACACGAAGGCCCAGCTGACATCGGCGACCCGGCCCCACAGCTCACCATTGATGAAATTGGCGATGCGACCGAACAACAGGCCGACGGGAGCGGCCCCCGCGGTGACGTCGGCCAGCGACAGCACGGGCAGTCCACGACGCCGCGCCAGGATTGTCAGCGCCACGAGACAGCCGGCCAGCCCGCCATGAAACGCCATGCCGCCGCGCCACACTGCGATGATCTCGCCGGGATTTTCGAGGAAGAAGGCAGGATTGTAGAACAGCACATAGCCGAGCCGCCCGCCGATCACGACACCGGCCGCCGCATAGACCAGCAGGTCGTCGAGGTCGATGGCGGAAGGCCGCACGCGGCCGCCCCACAGCGCCGCATTCGCGGCGATGCGTCGCGCATAGAGCCAGCCCAGCACCAGCCCCGCCACATAGGCCAGCGCATACCAGCGGATGGCAAGCGGGCCGACGCTGAACAGCACCGGGTCGATGGCCGGGAATGTCAGCGCCAGTGTTGGCGCCGCCATCATCGCCATGGGAAGCACGGACATGCTGTCTCCGGGACTGCGATCACGGCGCCTGAATGGTCCGCCCGCCCCTCCCCGTCAAGCGCTGCCGCCGGGTCGCGGCACCGCGGGCGACATGCTAGAAGACGCGCCTTCGGCCCGGCGCAGGAGCGATCACCATGGCCCAGAACCGACTTCTCGACGATGTCGCCCGCCTGTTCACCGACGCAGCCGGCATGGCCCAGGGCGTTCGGCGCGAGATCGAGGCGGTGGTCAAGGCGCAGATGGAGCGCCTGGTCCGCGACATGGATGTCGTCACCCGCGAGGAATTCGAGGCGGCGCGCGAAATGGCCGTGCTCGCCCGTGAGGAAAACGAACGTCTCGCCGCCCGGATCGAGGCGCTCGAGGCCCGGCTGGGGGCGACCGCCGAGACACCGCCGGCCACCTGAAACGAGCCCCAAGGCGCAACCCGGGCGTGCGTCTGCGGGACGTCACCTGTGGACGGATCGGACCCCGTGATTGTGCCCGCAGGGCGAATCCCGGACGGTCCATCTCGCTCGTTGTGCCGCGTGACTCGCCCGCGCTATCGTCGACAGACAGGTGATTCGCTGATCCGTCAGAGGCTTCTGCCTCCGGCGGCAGCGAGGCCCCGTTGCCGGTCGATGGCTCACGACCACGGTCGTGCCAGGACGGGCGGCGAGCATCGCGCAACGGGCCGCAAGGCCAGCCGGGGTTATGAATGTCTGCAATTGAAGTCGACGCCGCCGAACGCGCCGAGCACCCGCTTGACGTGGTGGAGCGCCTCGCCGCCGGCAATGACTGGTGCTTCGACCGCGAGGTCGAGAACGAGATCTCCGTGTCGGTGGATGGCAGCTGGTCGGAATACCAGGTGGCCTTCACCTGGCTCGACGAGATGGAGGCACTGCACGTTGCCTGCGCGTTTGGCCTCAAGGTGCCGCCCCGCCGTCGCGCCGAGGTGCTCGAGCTCGTGACCCTCGTCAACGAGCAGCTCTGGGTCGGCCATTTCGACCTGTGGGCCGGCGAGGATGTGGTGATGTTCCGCCATGCCCTTCTGCTGGCTGGCGGCGTCCAGCCCAATGGCAGGCAGTGCGAAAGCCTGCTCGCCGTCGCGATCGATGCCTGCGACCGCTACTATCAGGCCTTCCAGTTCGTGCTCTGGGCGGGCAAGACCCCGCGCGAGGCGCTGGAGACCGCCTTGTTCGAAACCGTCGGCGAGGCCTGACCTGCCTGTCCGACGGCGGCTCGACAGGCCGGCTCCGCTCGCGGCATAACGGAGCGGCCCGATCCGGGCTTGCGTGAGGCCGACCATGACCGCTCCGCATTCCAACGCCGCCCTGCCGGCGTCACTGATCCTCGCCGGCTGCGGCAAGATGGGCGGCGCCATGCTGGAGGGCTGGGTCCGCATGGGCCTGCGCGGCGATGCCGTGACGGTTATCGACCCCCATGCGTCGCCGGCGCTCGTCGCGTTCTGCGACCAGCACGACATCGGCCTCAATCCCTCGGTCGGCAGCTATGGCGCGCCCGAGGTCCTCGTGCTCGGCATCAAGCCGCAGATGCTGGACGAGGCCGCTGCCGACCTTTCGCCGCTCGCCGGGCCTGACACGCTGGTCGTGTCGATCCTCGCCGGCAAGACCATCGCCGACCTGCGCGCCCGGCTGCCCGACGTCGGAGCCGTGGTCAGGGCCATGCCCAACCTTCCCGCCTCGGTCCAGCGCGGCATCACCGGCTGTGCCGCATCGCCGGATGTCAGCGCCGCCCAGCGCGCCAGCACCGACGCGCTGCTCTCCGGCATCGGCCTCATCGAATGGCTGCCAAGCGAGGACCTGATCGATGCCGTGACGGCGGTGTCGGGCTCAGGTCCCGCCTATGTGTTCTATCTCGCCGAATGCCTCGCCCGCGCCGGCGCAGCGCTGGGATTGCCGCAGGACATGGCCGAACGCCTGGCGCGCGCCACGGTCGAGGGTGCCGGCGAGCTCATGCACCGGTCAGATCTCGCGCCGGGCACCCTGCGCGAGAACGTCACCTCGCCGGGCGGCACCACCGCCGCCGCGCTGGCGGTGCTGATGGCCGGCGACGGCCTCGACCCGCTGATGCGCAACGCGGTGACGGCGGCCCGCCGTCGCGCCGGCGAGCTCAGCGGCTGACCGTCGCGCCCGCGCGCCCTTCCGGTCGGACCCGACCGACCCTATCTTGAAGGGTGAACCCGCTAGGAGGTCGCCATGGCCAGGGAACCCGCCCGCAAGCCCCGCAAGCCGCGCCAGTCGGCTGATGCAGCCGCGTCTGTGGCTCCGCCCCCCACCGGCACGCCGCGTGACCGGATCGTCGACGCCCTGATGGCGCTCGCCGCCGCCCGCGACTGGGACGAGATCCGTCTTGGCGACATCGCCGCGGAGGCCGGGCTGACGCTGGCCGAGCTGCGCGAGCACGTGCCCTCCAAGGGCGCGATCCTGGCGGCCTTCAACCGCCGCATCGACCGCGTGGTGCTCGAAGGCATCAGCGACGACCTGGCCGACGAATCCGTCAAGGACCGCGTGTTCGACGTGATGATGCGCCGGTTCGACGCGCTGGCGCCCTACCGGGACGCCCTGAAGCGAATGGTCCCGGCCCTGCGGCGCGACCCGCTGGCGCTCGGCGCGCTGAACGGCCTCGCGCTCAACTCCCAGCGCTACATGCTGGAATCGGCGGGCGTCGACACCGAGGGACCGCTCGGCTCCGTCAAGCTGCAGGGCGCCGTCCTGGTCTTCGCCCGCGTGCTCGACACCTGGCTGGACGACGAGGATCCCGGCTTCGCCAAGACCATGGCAGCCCTCGACCGGGAACTGACCCGCGGCGGGCGCATCCTCGGCGGCTTGGCCGATGCCTGCCGGCTGACCGCGCCCTTCCGCGCCATCTTCACCCGCGCCGCCGACCGCGGCCGCCGGGCCCGCGAGCGCCAGCGCGCCCGCCGGGACACGCGCGAAGACGGCTACGACGACGACAGGGTCACGGCGGTCTGAACGATGGCGGGTCAGTCTCCGGCGCCGACGATCGGCTTCGATGCCTTCCTGAACGTCGACATCCGGGTGGGCACGGTGATCGCCGTAGAGCCGTTCCCGGAGGCGCGCAAGCCGGCGCTGAAGCTGATGATTGATTTTGGCCCGGAGATCGGCACCCGCCGCTCCTCGGCCCAGATCACCGTCAACCACAAGCCCGAGGACCTCGTCGGCCGGCAGGTGCTGGCCGTGGTGAACTTCGCGCCGCGCCAGATCGGGCCGTTCATGTCGCAGGTGCTGACACTCGGCGTTCCCGACGCCGCCGGCGAGGTCATGCTGATCGGCCCCGACCGCCCGGTGCCGAACGGCGGCCGCCTTTACTGAGCCGGTGCGTCCCTAAACCGGGACGCGGACGGTCGCGCGCAGGCCCCCGAGCGGGCTTGCACCGAGCTGGACATCGCCGCCATGCGAGCGCGCGATGTCGCGTGCGATGGCAAGGCCGAGCCCGGTTCCGCCCTCGTCGACATTGCGGGCCTCGTCCAGCCGCACGAACGGCTTGAACACCTCGTCGCGATTTTCGGCTGGAATGCCCGGACCATCGTCATCGATGGTGATCGTCAGCCAGCGCTCGTCATGCACCGCCGTCAGCGCAATGCGATCACCGTGGCGCGCAGCGTTGGACACGAGATTGCCGAGGCAGCGCTTGAAAGCGTCGGGACGGACGATGGCGATCGGGTCGCCGCTCACCGTGACGGCCGTGGCGTGCCCGTCACGTTCGGCGTCGGCCTTCAGCGCCGCCAGCATCGCACCCATGTCGGTTTCGACCGCCTGCTCGCCGGCGTCGCCGCGGGCGAAGGCCAGATAGGCCTCCAGCATGCGGCTCATCTCGTCCACGTCCTTCTTCAGCGCATCGATCTCGGGCGCGTCCTCGTCCATCAGCGCCAGCGACAGCTTGAAGCGCGTCAGGATCGTGCGCAGGTCGTGGCTGACCCCGTTGAGCATGGCGGTGCGCTGCTCGATGGCGCGCTCAATGCGCCGGCGCATCTCGATGAAGGCATGGCCGGCCTGTCGGACCTCGCGCGCGCCGCGCGGCCGGAACTCGATCTCGCGGCCCTTGCCGAAGCTTTCGGCGGCCTGCGCGAGGCGCAGGATCGGCCGGATCTGGTTGCGCAGGAACAGCACCGCAATGCCGAGCAGCACCAGCGAAGTCCCAACCATCCACATCAGGAAGATGTGCGAGTTCGACGCATAGGCCTGCGACCGCCGGGTCAGCACCCGCAGCACGCCCTTGTCGAGCTGCACCCGGATCTCGACGATGTTGGACTTGCCGACGGTATCGATCCAGAACGGCCGGCCGATCTGCCGGCGCAGCTCGCGCGACAGCGTGCCGTCCAGGATCGAGAAGAACGGTTTGGGCGCCGGCGGCGGCAGCGGGCCGGGCGGCAGCATCTCGACATCGAGGCCGAGGCGGTCGCCGGCGATGCGCTCCAGCGTCTCGAAGTTCGTGTCCTGCGGATAGCTCTCCGCGACATCGATGAGGGCGGCGATGTCCTGCGTCACCGCGGCCGACAGGCGCCGGGTCACGGTCTGCCAGTGCCGCTCCATGAACGCATAGGCGAGCACCGATTGCAGGATCACCATCGGGGCAATGATGATGATCAGGGCCCGGGCGAACAGTCCCTTCGGCAGGAATGCACCGAACCAGCGCGCCACCCGCCGGACGGCGGCACGCGGACGGCGCAGGAACCCCCAAACCGCCACGGCCTAGTCCGCCAGAAGGCGGTAGCCGATGCCGCGCACGGTCTGCAGGTGCACCGGGTTGGCGGGGTCATCCTCGATCTTGCGGCGCAGGCGGTTGATCTGCACGTCGACCGTGCGCTCGTTCGACACGTCGCTGCCACCGGCCAGCGCCTCGCGTGGCACGGTCTCGCCGGGCCGTACGGCAAGAACCGCCAGGATCTCGCGCTCCCGCTCGGTGATGCGCACCGGCTCGTCGTCGCGGCGCAGCTCGCCCCGGTCGGGACGGAACGTGAATGGACCGAACCGCACTGTCTCGGTCGGCGCCGGCGGTGGCGCATCGGCGGAGGCACGGCGCAGGACATTGCCGAGCCGCAGCACCAGCTCACGTGGTTCAAACGGCTTCGGCAGATAGTCGTCGGCGCCGATTTCCAGTCCGCGGACCCGGTCGCCGGCATTCGCCCGGGCCGTCAGCATCACGATCGGCACGCGCGATCCGGTGCGGATCCAGCCCGCCAGCTCGAAGCCGTTCTCGCCCGGCATCATCACGTCGAGGACAAAACCGTCGAATACCATGCTGGCAATGCGCGCCCGGGCCTCCACCGCATCCTTCGCGGTGGTGATCCGGTAGCCATGCTCGGCGAGGAAGCGCGACAGCAGATCCCGCAGACGGCGGTCATCATCGACAACCAGCAGATGCGGGGCATCGTCGGCCGGCACCGGCGTGGGTCGGGCGGCGTTCATGATGACGGCTGCCCCGACGGCCCTGCCATCGGATCCGGGCGGTCGGCAGGATCGATCATGGCGCGCAGGAACTGGCCCGCCGCCTGGGCGACGGCCGGGCCGCTCTCGGCAATAGCGCGCGTGATCCTGTCAGTCTGCAGGCGGGCGAGGTCCAGCGCCAGCGCCTCCCCCCGCACGGTCGGGAACAGCAGCCGCTGGCGGCGGTCCGTCAGCCCGGCGCGCTGCTCGACATAGCCTTTCTCGATCAGCTCCTTGAGCACCCGGTTCAGGCTCTGCTTGGTGATCTTGAGGATGTCCAGCAACGCCGCGATGGTCAGGCCCGGATTGCGGTGGACGAAATGCAGCACCCGGTGGTGCGCGCGGCCGAATCCATACTGTTCGAGGATCCGGTCAGGATCGCCGACAAAGTCCCGGTAGGCGAAGAACAGCAGTTCGATCAGCTCGAACTGCGGGCCTGGCGTCAGCGGCGGCGAGGACGGTTCGGCGACGCGGGGGTCCATCAGGCTCTGCATCAATTCCGCCTGCACCGTCATTTACGTCAGCGTTATTGACATATTTCAGGTTGATTGTTACTCGTCAAGGCCTCGCGGAGAAAGGAAAGTACCGGCTGGCTTGCCTGGCCGAGTCAAGACCGCGACAGACCCAAGGAGATCAGCCATGTCCGTCATCCCGTTCGACCGGCGCGAAGGCAGCATCTGGTTCAACGGCCAGCTTGTGCCGTGGGCCGATGCCCGCGTCCACGTCCTCACCCACGGCCTGCACTATGCGTCCTGCGTGTTCGAGGGTGAGCGAGCCTATGGTGGCCGGATCTTCAAGTCGACAGAGCATTCGGAGCGCTTCCTGCGATCGGCCGAGCTGCTCGACTTCACCATCCCCTATTCGGTTTCCGCGCTCGATGCAGCCAAGGCCGAGGTGGTCGCCGCGAATGGCTTTCAGAACTGCTACGTGCGCCCGGTCGCCTTCCGTGGCAGCGAGATGATGGCGGTCGCCGCCCAGCACGCCACCATCCATGTCGCCATCGCGGTGTGGGACTGGCCGTCCATGTTCGATGTCGACCAGAAAATGAAAGGTATCCGGCTCGACATGGCCGACTACCGCCGCCCCGATCCCCAGACCGCGCCCTGCCACTCCAAGGCGGCGGGGCTCTACATGATCTGCACCATCTCCAAGCACCGGGCCGAGAAGAAGGGCTATGCGGACGCGCTGATGCTCGACTGGCAGGGCCGCGTAGCCGAATGCACCGGTGCCAACGTGTTCTTCGGCAAGGATGGCGCCCTGCACACGCCGATCGCCGACTGCTTCCTCGATGGCATCACCCGCCGCACGGTCATCGACCTGGCCAAGCGCCGCGGCATCGAGGTGATCGAGCGCCGGATCATGCCCGAGGAGCTCGCTGGCTTCGATGAATGCTTCATCTGCGGCACCGGCGCCGAGGTCACGCCCGTGTCTGAGGCAGGCCCTTACCGCTTCGTGCCGGCGATGCTGTCGCGCACGCTGATGGAGGACTACAGCGCCGAGGTGCAGCCCAAGGCGCGCGCCGCCTGACGCTTCGCCGGGACAGCGGGGTTCGGCCGGTCGGCCGCCCCCGTTGATCGGGCTCAGGGCGCCCAGCGGGCGGTCGCGGCGGCGTCTGCCTCCTTGGCGTCCACCCAGTCGCCGCTTGTGCCGTCAGGATGGTGCTCCTTCTTCCAGAAGGGCGCCCGGGTCTTCATGAAGTCCATCAGAAACTCGGCCGCCGCAAAGGCCGCCGCCCGGTGGGGGGAGGCCGTCACCACGAGGACAATTGGCTCCCCCGGTGCGATCCGGCCGAACCGGTGGATGGCGACCAGTCCCTGCAGTGGCCACCGCCGCGCCGCCTCGGACGCGACGCTGGTGATCTCTGCCTCGGCCATGCCGGGGTAGTGTTCAAGCTCCAGCGCCACAAGCCGGCCGCCCTCGGCCCGGCACAGACCCGTGAAGGTGACGACTGCACCGATGTCGAGACGACCGGCAGTGAGAGCCGCGGCCTCGGCGGCCGTGTCGAACGCGGCAGCCTGGACGCGGACCGTCATCGGCACCGTCACGTCAGCCCCCTGTCATCGGCGGGAAAAACGCGATTTCCCGCGCGCCCGCAATGACGCTGTCGGGCTTCACATGCCTTTTGTCGATGGCGGCCCGGACGACGGCCGGATTCTCGAACGCATGGGCATATTCCTCACCCCGGCCGGCCAGCCAGGTCGCCAGGTCGGCAACCGTGGTCACGTCGGCGGGCACGTCAACGTCCTCGTCAGTCTTGCCGATCCGCTCGCGCACCCAGGCGAAATAGATGATCCGCACCGGTCAGGCTCCGTGGTCGACGAGATGGTGGATGCCGGCCCGGAAATAGTCGTAGCCGGTGTAGAGGGTCAGCAGCGCCGCCACCCACAGCAGCCAGAGCCCGATCGTCAGGGTGCCGGGCAGCAGGTGCTCACCGGCGGGGCCGACGATCAGGAACCCGAGAGACACCAGCTGCAGAGTCGTCTTCCACTTGGCGACGGTAGAGACCGGCACGCTGACGCGCAACTCGGCCAGATATTCGCGCAACCCCGAGACCAGGATTTCCCGCGACAGGATGACGATAGCGGCCCAGATCGACCAGCTCTGGATCGTGCGGTCGGCCACCAGCATCAGCAGGCAGGCCGCCACCAGCAGCTTGTCGGCGATGGGATCGAGCATGCGTCCGAGTGTCGATTGCTGCTGCCAGGCCCGCGCCAGGTAGCCGTCGAAGAAATCGGTGATCGCGGCCGCAACGAATACGCCCAGCGCCACCCAGCGCATCCAGAACTCGTCGGGCCAGAACATGCAGCCGACAACGACGGGTACGGCTACGACGCGCCCATAGGTCAGCACATTCGGAAGATTGAACGGATTAGGCCGCTTCATGCTGCTCGCCGGGATCATGCGGCGCCGAGGAAACATGCCGGGTGGGGGAGCGTCAACCGTCGAAACCGGATCTCTCGGACGCCACCCGTGTGCCATGGTCGCGCTTCAGCCGCCTGTGTCGTGAAAATGATCGTAGACGGCCTTGGCGGTCGCCATGTTGACGCCCGGCGTGCGCGCCAGGTCGTCGAGCGAGGCCCGCGCAATCGCCTTGGCAGTACCGAAATGCAAAAGCAGGGCGCGTTTGCGCGCCGGCCCGATGCCGGCGATCTCGTCCAGCGGGCTGCGGGTGAAGTCCTTGCGGCGTTTCGCCCGGTGCGTGCCGATGGCGAAGCGGTGGGCTTCGTCACGCAGGCGCTGGATGAAGTAAAGCGCCGGATCCCGAGGCGCCAACTTGAACGGTTCGCGGCCGGGCACGAAGAAGGTCTCACGTCCGGCATCCCGGTCCACGCCCTTGGCGACGCCGACCAGCGGCACGCCCTCGACCCCGACCTCCGCGAGGGCGACCCGCGCCGCCTCGAGCTGGCCGCGGCCGCCGTCGATCAGCACCAGGTCCGGCCAGGCCGGCATCGTCTCGCCGTCGCCCCCACCGGGCGCAAGGAGGCCATCGGGCCGCGGCGCTTCCTTAGCGAGCCGGCCAAATCGGCGACGCAGCACCTCGCGCATCATGCCCAAATCGTCGCCCGGCACGAGCTCCTCGGAGCTGATCGTGAACGTGCGATAGTGGGTCTTGGAGAAGCCCTGCGCCCCGGCAACGATCATCGCGCCGACCGCGTTCGTCCCCATGATGTGGGAATTGTCATACACCTCGACACGGCGGGGCGGGTTGTCGAGGCCAAACGCCTGGGCAAGTGCCCCGAGCAGCTTCACCTGCGACGACGTGTCGGCAAGCCGCCGCCCCAGCGCCTCGCGGGCATTCGTCACCGCATGGTCCACGAGGTCGCGCTTCTCGCCGCGCCGCGGCACCGCGACCTCGACCTTGAATCCGGCCCTCGCCGTCAGTGCGCTGCCGATCAGCGCCGCGTCGTCGACGTCGTGTGACAGCAGGACAAGCCGCGGGGCCGGCTTGTCGTCGTAGAACTGGGTGAGGAAGGCGCCCAGCACCTCCGCCGCGGGGATGCTGCGGTCGGCGCGCGGGAAATAGGCGCGGTTGCCCCAGTTCTGGAAATTGCGGAAAAAGAACACCTCGACGCAGAACTGTCCGGCCTCCTCGGCGAGGCCGAAGACATCCGCCTCCTCGACGCCCTGCGGATTGATGTCCTGGCTGGCCTGGATCGCCGAGAGCGCCGCGAGCCGGTCGCGGTAGCGCGCGGCCCGCTCGAACTCGAGCGCGTCCGAGGCCGACTGCATCTCGCCCGCAAGCGCCTTCTTCACGCCCTGGCTGCCGCCGCGCAGGAAGTCGCGAGCCTGCGCCGCGAGCCTTGCGTACTCCACGTGACCGACCTCGTCGGTACAGGGCGCTGCACAACGCTTGATCTGGTGCAGCAGGCAGGGCCGCGTCCTGTTCTCGTAGTAGCTGTCGGTGCAGCTGCGCAGCAGGAAGGCCCGCTGCAGCGCGTTGAGCGTGCGATTGACCGCCCACACCGAGGCGAACGGGCCGAAATAGTCGCCGGGCCGGTTGCGCGCGCCGCGGTGCTTGGTCAGCTGCGGCGACACGTGGTCGCCGGTGATCAGGATGTAGGGAAACGACTTGTCGTCGCGCAGCAGCACGTTGAAGCGCGGCTTCAGCTGCTTGATGAGGTTGGCCTCGAGCAGCAGCGCCTCGGTCTCGGTCTCGGTGGTCAGGAACTCCATCGCCGTCGTCTCGGCGACCATCCGCGCGATGCGGTTCGAGTGGCCGACCCCGCGCGCATAGGAGGCGACGCGCTTCTTCAGGCTGCGGGCCTTTCCCACATAGAGCACGTCGCCTGCGGCATCGATCATCCGGTAGACGCCCGGCCCGTTGGGCAGCGTCTTCCAGACGGCGTGGATCACCGCCGCGCCGGCGGCCAGCCGCGCGCCGCCCGCCTCGATGTCGAAGGCAAGATCGACCCCAGAGTCCGAATCCTCGGGCTCGTCGACCGCCGGCGCGGCGTCGTCCTCGCCGTCATCGAACGGCTCGGGTGGGGCGTCGTCCTGCGGGGGCAGCGATTGCGGCGGGCGGCTCATCGGCCTCATGTAGGACGGCACGGGCGAGCCGCAAAGCGGCAACCGGCCGCGCAGCAGTGATGCGCACAGCATCGATCCTCCAAGACCGATCTCAGCCAATCCACCCTGCAGACCGGGACTGATCGGCGCGCGATGGACAGGCGGCGGACCCGACGGCACAGTGGCGCCGACACTGGAGACCGTCATGGCCCTGCATTTCACCGACACCGAATTCGCGACCCGCCGCACCCGCCTGCTCGCCGCCATGGCCGAACGCCACCTCGACGGCCTGCTGCTGTTCGCCCAGGAGAGCCATTTCTGGCTCACCGGCTACGACACGTTCGGCTTTTGCTTCTTCCAGTGCATCTATGTGGCCGCCGACGGCCGCATGGCGCTGCTGACCCGCTCGGCCGACCTGCGCCAGGCCCAGCACACCTCGACCCTGACCGACATCCGGATCTGGCGCGACGCCAGCGACGCCGACCCGACCCGCGAGGCCGCTGCCCTGGTGGCCGACCTCGGCGGCAAGGGTGCCCGCATCGGCGTCGAGTTCGACAGCTACGGGCTGACGCATTTCAACGGCCGCCGCCTCGAGGCGTCGCTCGCCGGGATCGCCAACATGGTCGATGCGTCGAACCTCGTGCCTCGACTGCGGGCAGTGAAGTCGGCCGAGGAGATCGCCTGCGTCCGTCGCGCTGCTGCACTGTCGGACGCCGCCGACACGGCGGCGCTCGGCGCCATCCGGGCCGGGGCCGACGAGGGCGAGGTCCTGGCCGCCCAGCACGCGGCCATCTTCGCCGCCGGCGGCGATTATCCCGGCAACGAGTTCATTGTCGGCTCGGGTCGCGACGCGCTGCTGTGCCGCTACAAGTCGGGGCGCCGGGCGCTCGATGCCGACGACCAGATCACGCTGGAGTTCGCCGGGGCCTGGCGGCACTACCACGCCGCCCTCATGCGCACCGTGGTCGTCGGCCGGCCGCGCCCGCTCCATATCGCCTATCACGCCGCGGCGCGCGAGGCGCTGCTGGCCTGCGAGGAGGCGCTGCGTCCGGGTCGCACGGCCGGTGAGGTCTTTGCCGCGCACCGCGCAGCATTCGACCGGCATGGCCTGTCCGAGCACCGCCTCAATGCATGCGGCTACTCGCTCGGCGCGAAGTTCACGCCGTCCTGGATGGATCCGCCGATGTTCTATGCCGACAACGCCTGGATCATCGAGCCCGGCATGGTGATGTTTGCCCACATGATCCTGATGGACTCGGCCAGCGAGACGGCGATGTGCCTGGGCCGAACCTACCTGGTGGGTCCGGTTGGTGCCGAAGCGCTGAACGGGGCCGATCTGGACCTGCAGGTGCGTTAGCGCTAAGGCTGGGGGCTGCGCGCCAGTCCCTCGACCGGCACGCGGGGAGTCAGGTCGAGCCGCCATCAAGGCGGCCGGGAGGCGCACCGATGACGAAGCTTTACCGCGGGCTCGCGCTCGCCGCGGCGGCACTGGCTCTGGTCGGGTGCCAGGGGGTCGGCGAAACCAGCCAGGCGCGCGTCGACGCGCCCGGCGTGCCTGTTGCACTGGACACGCTGGAGGGCGCGCCCGAGGGGCTGCGCGGCAAGGTCAGCGACGAAATCATCACCCAGGCGTCGGCGCGTCGCATCGAACTCGTCGCCAGCGGCGCCAAGCCGCGCTACCGGCTGAAGGGCTACCTGACTGCCTACTCAACCGACACCGGCGACACGGCGCTGGCCGTGGTGTGGGACGTGTTCGACAGCACCAAGCAGCGCGCCCAGCGGGTGACGACCACCACCATCGCCAGTGGCCAGGCGAGCGATCCGTGGAGCCGAATCGGCGAAACGCAGATCTCCAAGACGACCTCGCAGAGCATGAACCAGGTGGCCGCCTTCCTGGCAGGTTCGCCCATCACCCCGGAGTCTCCGGCCCAGCGGGCCGCCGGCACGGTCGCGCTGGGCTTCGACGCGGCGGAATAGACGCGCCCGACGCTTTTCACGGCGATTGGCTGGTGATGGCGGCTGCGTCGTGCGGCAGTCATATTGTTCCCCCTGCACAGGGCTGATAGAGACCGGGCGGGGCTTGTGCGCTGCAGCAGTGCGGCGGGCGGCATGCCCTGCGGTGCAACGGGAGCGGACCCGATGAAAGCCGACATCAAGCTCATCGCGGGCAACTCGAACCGGGCCCTGGCTGACGCCATCGCCGCCTATCTCGAGGTTCCCCTCGCACGCTGCCAGGTCCGGCGCTTCGCCGACATGGAGGTCTTCGTCGAGATCCAGGAGAACGTCCGCGGCCAGGACGTCTACGTCATCCAGTCGACCTCGTTCCCGGCCAATGACCACCTGATGGAGCTCTTGATCATCACCGATG
Organism: Methylobacteriaceae bacterium; assembly: GCA_040380755.1. GTDB lineage: Bacteria > Pseudomonadota > Alphaproteobacteria > Rhizobiales > Beijerinckiaceae > Alsobacter. Next base: position 42,483 of record JBEIIL010000006.1, read on the forward strand.
CGCTGCGCCGCGCCTCGGCCCGCCGCATCACCGCCGTGCTGCCCTATTTCGGCTATGCCCGCCAAGACCGGAAGGCGGGTCCGCGGACGCCGATCTCCGCCAAGCCGGTTGCCAACCTGATCACCGAGGCTGGCGCCGACCGCGTGCTGACAATCGACCTGCATGCCGGCCAGATCCAGGGCTTCTTCGACATTCCGACCGACAATTTGTTCGCCGCACCGGTGATGGTCCGCGACGTCAGGGAGCGGATGGAGCTGTCCAACGTGATGGTGGTATCGCCCGACGTCGGCGGCGTCGTCCGCGCCCGCGCGCTCGCCAAACGCATCGATGCGCCATTGGCCATCGTCGACAAGCGCCGCGAACGCGCCGGCGAGAGCGAGGTCATGAACATCATCGGTGATGTCACCGGGCGGACCTGCATCCTCGTTGACGACATCGTCGATTCCGGCGGCACCCTGTGCAACGCGGCCGACGCTCTGCTGGCAGCAGGAGCCCGCGAGGTCCACGCCTACATCACCCATGGCGTGCTGTCGGGAGGCGCCGTCGCCCGCATCGCCGCCTCCAAGCTCAAGACCTTGGTGCTGACAGACTCGATCCAGCCGACCGAGGCCGTGAAGGTGGCGCGCAACATCCGCGTCGTCTCGGTGGCCTCGCTGATGGGCGAGGCCATCGGCCGGACTGCGCTTGAGGCCAGCGTCTCCAGCCTGTTCGACTGAGACCTGCTCGGCCTGGTGATTGTCTCGCCGCCGCTTTTCTGCTAGGTCCCGCGCGCGTCCGCCAGACACCCCTGGAGGCACGGGCGCGCACACCGACGGAACGGGCCGCCCACCGGCGGCCTTTTCCGTTCCGCAACCGAAGGAACAATTCCATGGCTACCGCAGTGAAGCAGCTCTCAGCTGCCAAGCGCGTCCAGGGCGGCAAGGGGGCCGCACGCGCCGTTCGTCGTGACAACCGCGTCCCGGCCGTCATCTATGGCGGTGGCGAGGCCCCGCTCGCCATTTCCCTGGACCTGAAGACCGCCACCCAGCTGATCTTTGCCGGTCATTTCCTGACGACCCAGTTCGAGATCGAGGTCGACGGCGAGAAGACCCGCGTCCTGCCGCGCGACTACCAGCTCGATCCGGTGCGCGACTCGGTCCTGCATGTCGACTTCCTGCGCCTGCGCGCCGGCCAGAAGATCCGCGTCGAGGTGCCCGTGCACGTCCTCAACCAGGACATTGCTCCCGGCATCAAGAAGGGCGGAACGCTCAACCTGGTGACGCACAGCATCGCGCTCCTGGCTCCCGCCGACGCGATCCCGGAGGCGATCACCGTCGATCTCGCCGGTCTCGACCTGAATGTCTCGCTGCACATCTCGGCCGTCACGCTGCCGGAGAACTGCCGCGCGGTCGATCGGTCGGATTTCACCGTCGTCACCATCATGCCGCCGTCCGGTGGCAAGGAGGAGGCGCCGGCCGCCGCGGCCGCCGCTGCTCCGGCCAAGGGTGCGCCCGCCGGCAAGGCGGCCCCCGCTGCCAAGGCCGCTCCGGCGGCCAAGGCCGCTCCGGCAGCCAAGCCTGCCGCGAAGAAGTGATCCGGACGGCGGCGTTCCGGCGCCGCCGTGCCGCCTGACCGACATCGTGCCCGCCCCGGCGGGCACGACCGCAGCGGAGCCAGACGCTCCGCCCGGCCGCGGGACATCGCGCCATGCTGCTTTTCGTTGGCCTCGGCAACCCGGGCTCGCGCTATGCGGGAAACCGCCACAATATCGGGTTCATGGCAGTGGATGCGATCGCCCGCGCGCATGGCGCCCCGCCCTGGCGGCGCCGCTTCCAGGGAGCGGCGACGGAAACCACCATCGGCGGCGTCCGTGCGGTGTTGCTGCTGCCCGAGACATTCATGAATGAATCGGGCCGCGCCGTCGCGGAGGCCCAGCGCTTCTACAAGATCGGGATCGGCGACGTGATCGTGTTCCACGACGAGCTCGACCTCGCCCCGGCGAAGCTGCGGGTCAAGACCGGCGGCGGCAATGCCGGCCACAACGGCCTGCGCTCGATCACGGCGCTGTGCGGCAACGACTACCGTCGCGTCCGCATCGGCATCGGCCATCCCGGCGACAAGGCCCTGGTCCATGCCTATGTGCTCAACGACTTCGCCAAAAGCGAACGCGACTGGGTCGACGATGTGTGCCGCGCCTGCGCCGACGCCGCCCCCCAGCTGGCGGCCGGCGAGGACTCGAAATTCCAGAACACCGTCCACCTCGCCATGGAAGGGCGTGGCTGGACCGAGGTGAAGCGCCCCGGCGAACGGGACTGAACGGACGCGAGGAGAAGAGCGCCATGGGTTTCAAATGCGGGATCGTCGGGCTGCCGAATGTCGGCAAGTCGACCTTGTTCAATGCCCTGACGCAGACGGCGGCGGCCCAGGCCGCCAACTATCCGTTCTGCACCATCGAGCCCAATGTGGGTGATGTGGCGGTCCCCGACCCGCGGCTCGACAGCCTTGCGGCCATCGGCGGCTCGGCCCAGATCATCCCGACGCGCATCACCTTTGTCGACATCGCCGGCATTGTGCGTGGCGCCTCCAAGGGCGAAGGGCTCGGCAACCAGTTCCTCGCCAATATCCGCGAGGTCGATGCCATCGTGCACGTCGTCCGCTGCTTCGAGGATGGCGACATCACCCATGTGGAAGGTCGCATCGACCCGCTCGCCGACATCGAGACCATCGAGACCGAGCTGATGCTCGCCGACCTCGAGAGCCTGGAAAAGCGCGTCGTCGGGCTCGAGAAGAAGGCCCGCGGTGGCGACAAGGAGGCCAAGGAAAGCCTTGATCTCGTCGAGCGCTGCCTCGTCCTGCTGCGCGAGGGCCGGCCGGCCCGGCTGGCCGAGCGCAAGGCCGAGGAGGAGAAGGCCTTCATCGGCCTCAACCTGCTCACCGCCAAGCCGGTGCTCTACGTCTGCAATGTCGAGGAAGGCGCCGCTCAGGAGGGCAACGGGTTTTCCGATTCGGTCGGCGCTCGTGCGCTGGCCGACGGCAGCCGCGCGGTGGTGGTGTCGGCCAAGATCGAGAGCGAGATCGCCGTGCTGCCGGCCGCCGAGCAGGCCGACTATCTGGAGGCTGTCGGCCTCGCGGAACCCGGCCTCAACCGGGTCATCCGGGCCGGCTACGAGCTGCTCGACCTGCTGACCTACTTTACCGTGGGACCAAAGGAGGCCCGCGCCTGGACCATCACCCGCGGTACCCGCGCACCGGCGGCTGCCGGCGTCATCCACACCGATTTCGAGAAGGGCTTCATCCGCTCCGAGACGATTGCGTTCAGGGATTACGTCGCCCACAAAGGCGAGGCAGGGGCCCGCGATGCCGGCAAGTTCCGGCTCGAAGGGAAGGACTACGTCGTCGCCGACGGCGACGTGTTGCATTTCCGCTTCAACACCTGAACCAGCTCCACGACATCCTGTCACCACACGAAGCATCATAATCTAAACCGTGCTCCTGTGGGGTGCAGGGCGGTTCGACGCGGGCCGGCAGACCCCTCAATCTGGTGCGACCATGTGGCAGGCGACCTGCCGCGCATGTCCGAGCAGGGCTGGTCGTTCGCTCCGGCATCGCGGCTCCGCCAGGGCGCAGCGCGGATGGAACGGACAGCCCGGCGGAGGCGCGATCGGGTTGGGGACCTCGCCCGACAGGGCGCGCCGTGCCCGGTTCGGGGTCTCGACATTCGGGATCGTATCAAGCAAGAGCCGGGTGTAGGGGTGGCGTGGTGCGGAGAAGACCTGCTCAGCCGGTCCCGTTTCAACGAACCGACCCAGATACATGATCGCAATCGCGTCCGACATGTGGCGGACGACCGAAAGATTGTGACTGATGAAGAGGTAGGTGAGCCCGAATTCGTCCTGCAGGCGGCGCATCAGGTTGAGGATCTGCGCCTGCACGGAGACATCGAGCGCCGACGTCGGCTCGTCGCACACCAGGATATCCGCCTCCGTGGCGAGTGCCCGGGCAATTGAAATGCGCTGGCGTTGTCCGCCGGAAAACTCATGCGGGTAGCGGCTGCCATCGGCCGGCGAAAGGCCGACCGTCGTCAGCAGGTCTGCAATGCGCGATTGAATGGCAGCCTCGCCATTGATCAGCATCAGTTCGCGGATCGGTTCAGCGACAATGTCGCACACGCGCCAGCGGGGATTGAGGCTCGCAAACGGATCCTGGAAAATCATCTGCAGGCGAGGCGGCCCGACACTGCCATCCTTGCGGACGATCGGTGCAAAATGGATCGAGCCGCCCGTGGGCGCCTGCAGCCCGACAACCATCCTTGCGAGGGTGGATTTTCCGCAGCCGGACTCGCCGACAACGCTGAAAGTCTTGCCACGCTCGACCTCGAACGAGACGCCATCGACGGCCCGAAGAACCCGTCGGCTCTCCCCCTGAAGGACACGGGTAAGCAGTGACGGCGAAACGTCAAAGTAGCAGGATGCGTCACTGACCGTCAGTGCGGACTGGGCGCCATGAAGGCTAGCAAGACTCATGATGGAGCCGCCACGATCGGATTCCAGCAGGCGACACTGTGGGCCTGCGCCTCGAGGTCCGGTCGCTCCGTGCGGCAGCGATCAGACGCCAGGGTGCAACGTGGGTTGAAGGCACAGCCTGACGGAATCGCGTGAAGGCGGGGCATGGCGCCGTCAATCTGCTTCAGCTCCGCCTCGCGGACACGCATGGACGGGATCGAGGCCATCAACCCGACCGTATAGGGATGGCGGGGCGTGCGGGTCACCGCCTCGACCGGACCGGTCTCGATGATGCGGCCCGCATACATCACCGCAACCCGGTCCGCCGTCTCGGCGATCACGCCCATGTCGTGCGTGATCAGCATGACCGACATGCCGTGGTCGCGGCAAAGCCGCTTGAGCAGGGTCGTGATCTGCGCCTGGATCGACACGTCCAGCGCGGTCGTCGGCTCATCCGCGATGATCAGCTCGGGTTCGCCAGCCAGGGCCAGTGCGATGACCACACGCTGCCGCATGCCGCCGGAGAACTGGTGCGGATAGTGATCGATCCGCATCTCCGCCGCTGGAATTCCTACCTCCTGAAGCAGTTGCAAGGCGCGGGCCCGAGCCTCCGCACGCCCCATGGGGAGATGCACCTGGATCGTCTCGGTCAACTGGTCGCCGATGGTCAGCATCGGATGGAGCGATGTCAGCGGATCCTGGAAGATCGCGCCGATCCGCTTGCCGCGCAGCCGCCGGGCCGCATCGGATGGGAGGTTATCGATCCGCTGGCCGTCGAGCCTGATTTCGCCTCCGGCAACATGGCCGGGCGGGTCGAGCAGTCCGATGATCGCCGTACCGGTGAGCGACTTGCCGGCGCCGGATTCGCCGACAACGCCGAGAATTTCTCCCGGCGCAATGTCGAGGCTGACATGGTCCAGCGCTGTCAACCGGCCGAAGCGCGTATCGAAAACCACATGCAGGTCGCGAACGCTCAGGAGCGGGACTGGGGGATCGCTCATGTCCCTGAAGGGTCCCCATGGCCCCACAGTGCAGGGCCGGGCGCAGCGCGATCGACCAGATAGCTTGACGAAAAGATCCGGGCGGTCGACGGGTGGTGCAACGTCCGTACCGGATATTTCCGCATCAGTCCTTCGAATTGGTCCTGCGCCTGGGCCTTGTCCGCAGCCTCGTCCCGGCCGGGGATGACGCGGTTCTCCATGACGTATCGACCGTCGATGATGACGTGGGAGAAATCCCGGCCATGGCCTGCCAGCATCATCGTCTGGATCGGGTCGATCACCTGCCCGAGATGCGGACGATCGAGGTCGAACACGGTGATGTCGGCGCGGGCACCCGGCTGAAGCCGGCCCAGGTCGGGGCGCTTGAGCGCATCCGCGCCACCGATGGTCGCGGCATCGTAGTAGTCCTCGGACCGCACTGTGGCCGCCGACCCTCCCATCACGCGGGTGAGGATCATCCCCACCTGCATGTTCATGACCATGTCGGGCGGTGCCGTATCCGTGCCAAGCCCGATCTTCAGCCCCATGGCGCGATAGCGCGCGAAATGGTCGATCGTGCCGCCATGGCGGCCCGAGACAAGCGGGCAGTGGACGATCGTCGCGCCGGCATCGCGGATGATCTCGAGATCGCGCCCCGGCCGCGCGATATGGCGGGACCCTGACACATAGGTCCCGTGCGGCAACAACCACCGATCCGAGAGAGCGCCGAGGTTCGCCAGCCACTCCGGCGGGCTCATGCCATGCTGCGCGAGCACGAGGTCGTATTCGATCTTGGACTGGCAGCAATGCTGGCGGACCGGGATATCCATCGCGCGCGCCGCTGCCGCTCCGCGCTTCACGAGGTCGGGCGTGCAGGTCTCGATCCGGTCCGGCGACAGCATCGCGCGAATGAGGCCACCGGCGGCTCCTTCGATGCGTTCGGCGAAGGCCACGGCGGCGTCGAGCTCGGCGAGCCCGCGCGCCTCATCGTAATGCGTGCCGATCACGCCATCATCGGAAACAACCTGGTTTCCGGTGCGATAGGCGGGGCCGAGATAGACGCGCAGGCCCAGTTCGGCTGCAGCGTGCGCGGCATCGGTGAACTCCTCCACCGTCTCGCCCCAGGCGCGATAGAACAGCGAGGCTATGGGCAAGGCCGTGGTGATGCCGTTGCGGATCAGGCTCGCGAACGCATACGCCTTCTGGAACGCCAGTTCGTCACGCGAATACATCTCGAACGGACCGGCCTCGACATAGGTCTGTGGCCAGACACGTCCCTTCGTCACTGCCGGCTGGTTGTCATAGCCAAGGATCGTCGTATCGAGATCCGACAGCGCGTCGAGATCGACGAAGCCCGGCCCGATCAGCGCGTTGCCATAGTCGATCCGCCGCGCGACCTCACCGGGAAAGCTCCGGCCGACAAACTGGATCGCGCCGTCATCGAAGACGACTTCCCCGTTTTCGATCAGGCAATGCGCGCCGTTCCTGTGTCCCACGACCCACTTTGCGGTGACGAGAACGGGACCGTCCGGTCGCGGGCCGGCTTGCGGTGGGATCATGGTCTGGGTCCGCTCACGGCGCCGCCCGCACGCAGATGCCGCTCCGCGCAACGACCTTGCCATGCTTGATCACCATGCGACGCACCGGCCGCGCCGCGACGGCCTGCGTGATGGCCTCGCCATCGACGACAATGAGATCAGCCTTCGCGCCGACCTTCAGGCCGTAGTGTTCGAGCCGCATCACATCTGCACCGCCCTGCGTGCAGACATGGAACGCGAGTTCCACCTCCTCGTCGCGACGGAAATTGTTGCGGAGCCCGACCAGCATCGCACGCTCGAGCATGTCTGCGTTCCCGTAGGGCCCCCACGTGTCGCGGATCCCGTCCGAGCCCGAACAGACCCGGATGCCGGCATCGAGCAGCCGCTTGACCGGCGGAGCGGGGCGTGAGGCCGGGCCCGTCGTCATGATGCCGATGTCCAATTCCGCAAGCTGCTCGATCAGGGGATCGACAAGGTCGCGGTCCGGCGTGCCAAGGCAGAAGGCGTGGCTCACCACCACATGGCCCCTCATGCCGAGCGCGCGGGTACGCTCGAAAATCAGATCGAACGAGAACGCGCCCATCTCTCCGGGCTCATGGAGATGAATATCGAGCGGCTTGCCGTAGGTCTGGGCAAGCGCAAAGATCGCGTCGAGATGCCCCTTGGGGTCTCGGTCGATCGCGCAGGGATCGAGGCCGCCGACCACATCGGCGCCGGCCTTCATGGCAGCGTCCATGAGATCGAGCGTTCCGGGGCGGCGCAGCAGTCCGGATTGGGGAAACGCGAC
>JBEIIL010000007.1:0-49071 GCA_040380755.1 Methylobacteriaceae bacterium
AACATGCTCGCGGCAGGCCTGACGGCGCTGGTCGGCAACGCCTGGTATCAACAGGGTGGCCGCACGCCGCCGCTGGAGGGCGCGATGCGCTTCCAGCCGCTGGTCTGGCCGGGGGCTGACGCGCTGCGCGACGTGCCGGTGCTGGGCACCCTCTACACCGAGCTTATCTCCGGCCACGCCATGCCGGTCTATGTGGCGGTGGCGTGCTGTGCGCTGTCGGCCTGGGCGTTGGGGCACACGCGCTTCGGGCTCCGCATCCGGGCCGTGGGCGAGAACCCGGCGGCCGCCGATACCGCCGGCATCAGCGTCCCGGGCCTGCGCTACGCCGCTGTCGTCATTGCCGGTATCCTTTGTGGCTTCGCCGGGGCCGACCTGTCGCTCGCCCAGGCGGCAGGCTTCCTGCCGCTGATGACGGCCGGAAAGGGCTTCATCGCCCTGGCGGCCCTGATCTTCGCCAAATGGCGCGCCTGGCCGGCACTGTGGACCTGCCTGCTGTTCGGGCTGCTCGATGCGGTGGCGATCCGGCTGCAGGGTGTCGTGATCCCCGGGCTGGGCCAGGTTCCGGTGCAGGCCATTCAGGCCTTGCCCTACGCCATGACGGTGGTGCTGCTGGCCGGCTTCGTCGGCCGGGCCATCCCGCCGCGTGCGGCGGGAGTTCCCTACGTCAAGGAGCGTTGAGATGGACGGACCGCGCGATCTGCTCGATGCTGCCCTTGCGGTGCGCGAGAACGCCTATGCGCCCTATTCCGGCTATCGCGTCGGTGCCGCCCTGCGGGCGGCTTCCGGCCGGGTCCACGCCGGGGCCAATGTGGAAAATGCGGCCTATCCGGTCGGCACCTGTGCGGAGGCCGGGGCCATCGCAGCCATGGTGGCGGCTGGCGACCGCGATCTTGTCGAAATCGCCGTGGTGGCCGAAGGCGGCGCCATCGTCACGCCCTGTGGCGCCTGTCGACAAAGGATCTTCGAATTTGGCGGCCCCCGTGCGACCATCTGGGCCGGCGACCGTGACGGCTTCCAGCGCCGCTGGACTGCCGACGAACTGCTGCCCCTGGCCTTTGGGCCGGCCTCCATGGCCGCGCCTCCGGAATGAACTGATGACCGACCGTGAAGCCTTTGAAGTCCAGCGCAGTGCCCTGATCGATAAGGCCGTGGCTGTCGTCGAGCCCCGGCTCGGCGGACCTGTCGACCTTGCCATCGTCCTGGGCACCGGCCTCGGTGGTGTCGCCGAAGCCGTCGAGGAACCGACGGTGATTCCCTACGCGGAGATCCCCGGCTTCCCTGATTCGGGGGTCTCGGGCCACGCCGCGCAGCTCGTGGTCGGCAAGCTGGAGGGACGCAGGGTGGCCCTGCTGCAGGGCCGGGCGCATTTTTATGAATCGGGCGATGCCGGGATCATGCGTGTCCCGCTGGAGGTGCTGCGCCGCGTCGGCGTGCGCAACATCTTCCTCACGAACGCCGCCGGGTCGCTGAAGAAGGATATTCAACCCGGCCACTTGGCGCTCATCTCCGACCACATCAATCTTTCGGGCTCCAACCCACTGATCCGCGATACCGGCGATGCGCGCTTCGTCTCCCTCACCGACGCGTATTCGTCGCGGCTGCGGGCCCGGGTGAAACGTGCCGCGCTGCAGGGCGGCGTCCGCGTCCAGGATGCCGTCTATGCCTGGGTGTCCGGCCCGAGCTTCGAGACACCGGCCGAGATCCGCATGATGAAGCTGCTGGGTGCCGACCTCGTCGGCATGTCCACCGTGCCCGAAGTCATCATCGCCCGGCGCCTCGGCATCGACGTGGTGGCGGTCTCCATCGTCACCAACTACGGCGCCGGGATCGACGCCGCCAGCCCGTCTCACATGGAAACCAAGACCGTCGCGGCCACCGGCGGCATTGCCCTGCGCCGCCTGCTGCTCGCCTTCGTGCGGGGGCTGGAGGATGTCTGACGAGGCGGCGCTCGCGCGACGGCTGATCGGCCTTCTCGACCTGACCAATCTGGAACTGTCCTGTGGTCCAACGGACATCAAGGCGCTTTGCGCTCGTGCGGTGGGGCCCTACGGCCCCGTCGCGGCGGTCTGTGTCTGGCCGCAACATACCGGCGAGGTGGATCGCAGTCTCGCCGACACGCCGGTGCGGATCGCCACCGTGATGAACTTCCCGTCGGGCGATGGTGATCTGGAGACCGTCCTCTCCGATATGGAGGAGGCCCTGGGCGACGGCGCCGACGAGATCGACCTGGTCTTCCCCTACAGCGACTTCCTCGCCGGCGAAGAGGAGGTCGCTCTGGAGATGGTGCGCGAGGCCAGGGGACTGCTGCAGGGCAACCAGCGCCTCAAGGTGATCCTTGAAACCGGCGCACTGCCGGACCTCGCGGCGGTCTCCCGGGCCAGCGGGCTGGCCATCGCCGCCGGGGCCGATTTCCTCAAGACCAGCACCGGCAAGATCGCCGTATCGGCGACGCCGGAGGCGTCCCGGGCGATGCTCGAAGCGATCCGCGACAGCGGCAGGCCGGTTGGCTTCAAGGCCGCGGGCGGCATTCGGACGCTGGCCGACGCCACGCTCTATCTGGCGCTGGCCGAGACGGTGATGGGGCCGGGCTGGGCCACCCCGGAGACGTTCCGGATCGGCGCCAGCAGCCTCCATGCCGCGCTTGTAGCGGCGATCGAAGGGGCCGGATCCGCTCCCGCCCCGCAGGGATATTAGCCGATGCTTCCGCAAGAGATCATCCGCCGCAAGCGCGACGGTGCTGTACTGAGCAATGCCGAGATCGGCGACTTCATCCGTGGCCTGACGGCCGGCACGGTCTCTGACGCCCAGGCTGCCGCTTTCGCCATGGCGGTGTTCCTGCGCGGCATGGAGCGCGACGAGTGTGTCGCGCTTACGCACGCCATGGTGGAAAGCGGCTCGCGCCTGACCTGGGACCTGCCTGGGCCGGTGCTCGACAAGCACTCCACCGGTGGCGTCGGCGACACGGTCAGCCTCATGTTGGCTCCTGCGGTGGCGGCCTGCGGCGGCTATGTGCCGATGATCTCGGGCCGCGGCCTGGGCCATACTGGCGGTACGCTCGACAAGCTCGATGCTATTCCGGGCTATCGCTCGCAGCCCGACAGCGCCACCTTTCGGCGCGTCGTCGCCAAGGTCGGCTGCGCCGTGATCGGCCAGACGGCCGACCTCGCCCCCGCCGACAGGCGCCTCTATGCGGTGCGCGACGTCACCGGGACCGTCGAGTCGATCCCGCTCATCACCGCCTCGATCCTGTCGAAGAAGCTCGCCGCCGGCCTCGAGGGGCTGGTGATGGACGTCAAGACTGGCCATGGCGCCTTCATGACCGGCTTCGACGATGCCGTCGCGCTCGCCGAGAGCCTGTCTGTCGTCGCCGAGGGCGCCGGCCTGCCGACAACCGTGCTGATCACCGACATGGACGAACCGCTCGCCAGCGCCGCCGGCAATGCGCTGGAGGTCGCCAACGCGGTCGCCTATCTGACCGGCCGGCACCGGGATCTGCGGCTGCACGAATGCGTCGTGGCGCTGGGCGCCGAGATGCTCCTGCTCGGTGGTCTTGCCGAAAGCATCGAGGACGGCTGGGCCCAGATCGATGCTGCGATCACCTCGGGCACTGCGGCCGAGCGTTTCGCCCTCATGGTGTCTGCGCTGGGCGGACCGGCTGACCTGATCGATCAGCCCGGCCGCTATCTCGCCGTCGCCCCGGTGGTGCGCACCGTCCTGCCCGACCGGGCCGGCACTGTCAGCGCCGTGCGGACCCGCGACATCGGCATCGCCGTCGTGGCGCTTGGCGGCGGCCGCACCCGCACCGAGGACGACGTCGACCCCTCGGTCGGCTTCAGCGATCTCGCCGGGATCGGCGCGCCGGCAGGGCCGAAGGCCCCCTTGGGGATCGTGCACGCGCGCAGCGAAGCCGCGGCGGATGCGGCCGCCCGCGCCCTGCGTGCGGCCTATGACCTGTCCGACGACGCCGTCGCCACCCGGCCGGTGGTGCTGTCGCGGCTCGCCGCCGGTCCGGGGGATGCCGCATGACCCTTCTCGTCGCCCTGTCGGGCTGGGATGTTGAGCGCTGGGTCGAGCGCCTGCGGGCCGCGCTGCCGGGCCGGCAGGTCGTGGCGCTCGGCGAGCCCTTCGATCGGCGGGCGGTTCACTACGCCGTATCGTGGAAGCATCCGCCCGGATCCCTTGCGGGATTGCCCAATCTCGAGGCCGTGTTCTCGCTGGGCGCAGGCGTCGATCACCTGATGGGCGACCCGCGCCTGCCCGATGTCCCGATCCTGCGGGTCGTCGACCCCGACCTGACCACGCGCATGAGCGAATATGTGGTCCTGCACTGCCTCAAGATCCTGCGCCAGCAGATGCGCTATGTCGCCCAGCAGGCCCGACGCGTCTGGGAGGACGACGACGACCAGCCGGCCGCCGCCGACGTCCGCGTCGGCATCATGGGCACCGGCGTGCTCGGTCGCGACGCGGCCCGCAAGCTCGCCGTCATGGGGTTCGACGTGGCCGGCTGGAGCCGGTCCGGGCATGCGATGGACGGCATCACAACCTTTGCCGGAACAGCAGGACTCGGTCCATTCCTGGCCCGCACCGACATCCTTGTCGTGCTGCTGCCGCTGACGAACGACACCGCCGGCATCGTCAACCGCGCCCTGCTGGGCGGGCTGGCGCGGGACGGACGCACCGGCGGGCCGCACCTAATCAATGCCGGCCGTGGCCGTCTTCAGGTCGAGGACGACATTCTCTCCGCCCTGGACGACGGAACGCTGGCCAGCGCCACGCTGGACGTGTTCGAGACTGAGCCGCTGCCATCCGTCTCCAGGCTGTGGACGCATCCCCGGGTCGCGGTCACACCGCACAATTCCGCCCAGTCGGAGCCGCGCGCCATTGCGGCGCTGATCGCCAGGCAGATCCTGGCGCATGAGGCCGGCGAGGCCTTCGCCCATGTGGTGGACCGCACGCTCGGCTACTGAGATCCTCACGTGCCGCGGGGCTTGGCGCGCGCCGTCGGCGGCGCGGCGGCGGGATCGTCCGGCCAGGGATGGCGCGGATAGCGTCCCTTCATGTCGGTTTTCACCCCCGCCCACGAGCCGGCCCAGAACCCCGGCAGGTCGCGGGTGATCTGGATCGGCCGGTGGGCCGGCGACAGCAGGTGCAGCACCAGCGGCAGCCGTCCGCCGGCGACCGCAGGGTGGATCCTCAGCCCGAACAGCTCCTGCACCCGGATGGCGAGCACCGGCCCCTCCTCGGCCTCCCAGTCGATGGCGATCCTGTTGCCGGTGGGCGCCTCGAAATGCGTCGGCGCCTCGGCGTCGAGCCGGCGCGCCAGGTCCCACGGCAGCCGAGTCCTGAGCGCCTGGTCGAGATCGTCGGCGCCGATCTGTGCGAGGCCGGTCCGGCCGGTGATGGCGGCCGCCAGCCAGTCGCCTGCGGTGGCCGCCAGCGCCGTATCCGACAGGTCGGGCCAGGAAGGGTCGGTGCGGCGCAGGAAGCCGATGCGGGCCCGCCACTGCGCCTGCGCCTTGGTCCAGGGCAGCCGCCCGATTCCGAGCCCGGCGATCCCCTCGGCCAGCATCTGCGCCGCCTCGTGGGTGGCCGGCACCGGCCGCGTCTGCTCGGCCAGCAGCAACGCGCCCAGCCGGCGCACCCGGCGCGCCCGCAGGCTGGCCGAGGCCCGGTCGAACGACACCTCGTCGCGCGCCTCGATCCGGTCGCCGAAATCGGCGTCGATGGCGGCGGCCGTCAGCGGCGCCGCCAGGAGAATGCGCGCCGCGGCGGCGCTGCCGGCGATCTCGGCGATCGCCAGAAACGGCTCGCGCGCCAGCGCGTCATGCGGCTCCACCATGGCGCCGCGGCCATTGCCCATCACGAAGCCGCCCGTCCCGCCGCGTGCGCGCGCAACCCTGTCCGGATAGGCCAGCGCCAGCAGGCGCCCGGCCTCCGATGGATCACCGCCATCGCCGCCGCCGGCCACGCGGGCCCAGCCATCGGCCAGCCGGCGCATCTCCTGCGCCCGGCGCGACCGGTCGCGTCGAAACCCGTCGATGCGGTGGACAAGGTCGGTCCCGTCGCCGCCGAGACCACGCTCGGTGATCACCGCGGCGATGTCGGCCGCCAGTCCGGCCAGGCCGAGCGGCCCCGCCGCCACCACCATGCGGGCGAGCCGGGGCGGCAGCGGCAGGGCGCGGATCGCCCGGCCGGCCTCGGTCAGCCGGCCGTCGGCATCCAGTGCGCCGATGTCGCGCAGCAGCGCCCGGGCCTCGGCGAGCGCGGGGGCCGGCGGGGCATCGAGGAAAGGCAGGCTTGCCGGATCGGCCACCCCCCAGGCCGCACAGTCGAGCAGCAGGCCGGCAAGGTCGGCGGAGAGGATCTCCGGCCGGTCAAAGGGCTCGAGTGCGGCGGTGGCCGCCTCCTCCCACAGCCGGTAGCAGACGCCTGGCTCGGTGCGGCCGGCACGCCCGCGCCGCTGGTCTGCCGCGGCGCGCGACACCCGCACGGTCTCCAGCCGGGTCAGCCCGATGGCAGGCTCGTAGCGCGGCACCCGCGCGAGACCGCTGTCGATCACAACGCGCACGCCCTCGATGGTCAGCGACGTCTCGGCGATGGAGGTCGCCAGCACCACCTTGCGACGGCCCGGCGCCGCCGGCTGCACGGCAAGGTCCTGCGCGCGCTGGTCCATGGCGCCGTAGAGCGGTGCGAGGTCGACGGCCTGATCCGTGATCCGCTCGCGCAACAGCGTCTCCGTCCGGCGGATTTCGCCCTGACCGGGCAGGAACGCCAGCACCGATCCCGGCTCGGCCCGCAGCGCCCGCAGGATGGCGTCGGCCATCGCGTCGGCCACCGGCCGGCGCGGATCGCGCCCGAGATGCCGCGTCTCGACCGGAAAGGCCCGGCCCAGGCTCTCGATCACGGGTGCATCGTCCATCAGCGCCGCGACACGGGCCCCGTCCAGCGTGGCCGACATCACCAGGACGCGCAGGTCCTCGCGCAGCCCGGCCTGGGCATCCAGCGCCAGCGCCAGCCCGAGGTCGGCATCGAGCGAGCGCTCGTGGAACTCGTCGAACAGCACGGCGGCCACGCCGGTGAGCTCCGGATCGTCGAGGATCATCCGGGTGAACACGCCCTCGGTCACCACCTCGATGCGGGTGTCGCGGCCGCTGCGCGATTCCATGCGGACCCGCAGTCCGACCGTCCCGCCCACCTCCTGGCGCAGCGTCTGCGCCATGCGGGCCGCCGCCCCGCGGGCGGCCAGCCGGCGCGGTTCGAGCAGCAGGATCCGCCCGGCCGGAGCGGCGAAGGGCGCGTCCAGCAGGGCCAGCGGCACGCGGGTCGTCTTGCCGGCCCCGGGAGGGGCGACGAGCACAGCGCGTGTTCCCCCTCCCAGCGCGTCAAGCAGCGGGTCGAGCGCGTCGTCGATCGGCAGGGGCGTGTCGAACACCATGCGCCGGTGTGGCCGACGCCGCGCCGCCTGGCAAGCCGGTCGGCTGCTCTTGGGCCGGCGCCCGTCTTGCCCCGGGCGTATCGCCATCGTCCGCGACCCGCAGGGCGCCGTCATGGGCTGGATGACGCCCGCCTGAGGGCGGGTATCACCCAAAGTCAGGGCAGCAGATCGCCGATCCCGCTGACGACGCCACCGACAACGTCGCCAACCGCACCGGCGACATCGCCAACGGCACCGCAGGCCTCGCCGACCGCTCCGGCGATACCGGACACAGCGTCTCCAAGACCGGGGCCCGAATCCAGCGATCCGGACAGGAACCCGAAACCATCTCCGGACGTCGGTGTGTTCACCCCGGAACGGAGCGGATGCCCACCTGAACATCCGCCGACCGACCGGGACCGCGCCACGCTGAGCGCCAGGTCAACGCCTTCGATGGCTGCGTCGCACAGGCCTTCGCGCCGCTCCTCGGCCTCCTCGCGCTTCCGGCGCTTTTCGTCTTCGGACAGGTTGGCCGCGTCCTCGGTCCGGACCTGCCTGAACAGCTCCTTGCCGCGGGCGGACAGCTCCTCGTCGGTCAGCGGTGATGCAGCAGGCGGGGGAGTGGCACGTCGGCCAAAATGGGGGGCGTCCATGATCCATGGTCCACAGTGGCGCGGGGTTGCGCCGCTTTCGGAGCCAAGATGGAGATCGATTTCAAAGATTTCACTGATGAGGGCTGGAGATTTTTCGGTGCGGTTAACGACCGGATAGTGCGGCCGGAACCGGCAGGCCCAAATCCGCGAGGTCCGCGGCGAAGCGCTCGGCCGAGACGAAATGCAGAGCGTGCATGCCGAGATCCGCCGCGGCGGCGACATTGGCCGGACTGTCGTCGACGAACACGCACGCCGCCGGATCGAGCCCGTAGCGGTCGAACAGGACGCGATAGATTGCGGGCTCGGGCTTCAGCAGCCCCTCGTCGCCGGAGACGACAACGCCCCTGAAGCCGGCCAGCGCCGGCCAGGTTGCCTGGGCGATCCGGAACTTCTCCGAGGAGAAATTGGTGATCGCATAGTCGGGCACGCCGCTGGCGCGCAGATGCGACAGGATCGCCATCGAGCCATGAATGGGCTCCGAAACGGTCTCCACCCAGCGGTGATGGAAGGCGGCGATCGCCTCGGCATGGTCCGGATGCCGGGCGCTCAGTGCGGCGACGGCGTCGTCGAATCGGCCACCCCGATCCAGTCCCCGGTTCCAGTCCGCCAGCCCGACCGCGTCCATGAACCGGGCAATGGCTTCGTCATCGGCGAAGAGCTTGCGGTAGAGATGCCGCGGATCCCAGTCGAGCAGCACATTGCCGATGTCGAAGACGACGGTCGTGGGTGCGGGCATCAGCGTGTGCCGTACATCCGGTCGCCGGCGTCGCCGAGCCCCGGCACGATATAGCCATGGTCGTTCAGCCTCTCGTCGATGGCCGCCGTCCAGATCCGCACGTCGGGATGCGTGCCGGTCAGCCGCGACACACCCTCGGGCGCGGCCAGCAGGCAGCAGAAGCGGATATCCTTGGCGCCGCGCTCCTTCAGCCGGTCGATCGCCGCGACCGCCGAGTTGGCGGTCGCCAGCATCGGGTCGATCACGACCACGAGCCGGTCCGCGATGTCGGACGGCGCCTTGAAGTAGTATTCCACCGCCGTCAGCGTCTCGGGGTCGCGGTAGAGGCCGATATGGGCGACGCGCGCCGACGGCACCAGCGACAGCATGCCGTCCAGCATCCCGACGCCGGCGCGCAGGATCGGCGCGAACACCAGCTTCTTGCCGGCGATCTGGGGGGCCTGCATCGGCATCAGCGGCGTCTCGATCGCCACCAGCTCGGTCGGCAGGTCGCGCGTCACCTCATAGGCGAGCAGCATGCCGATCTCGTTGAGGAGCTGGCGGAAGCCCTTCGTCGAGCGTGACTTGTCACGCATCAGCGTCAGCTTGTGCTGGACCAGCGGATGGTTGACGACGGTGACGCCCTGCATGGCCCTCTCCTCCTGCGAATGGTGGCCGCATGGAAAGCGGCCGGTGGTTCAGAACACAGTTCCGTCGCTGATCACCGTCAGCGGCGGACCGCCATCGGCACGACGCTGCCGCGCCACGCGCCGGCCTGCCGCCCAGGTGCCGCCTTCCAGCACCTTGGCGAGCGGAAACTGCTCTGGCGGACGACCGAGCGAATGGCGCACCAGCGCGGCAACGTCGTCGAGCAGCGCCACGGTGAGCGCACGCCACTCGACCACGAGGGCGGACTCGACCGCCTGGGGACGGGCTGCCTCCTCCGCGTCGCGCAGCGCGATCACGCCGGTGTCGACAAACAGGCCGCCATTGCGGTATTCAGCAAGGCCGGTGAGCCCGTCGATGCCGGCGACGCCGATCCCCGCCCACTGCAGCGGCTCGATCAGCGAATAGGCCAGCCATTGCGACAGCTTGTGGAACGGCACGAGGCCGGTGGTGGCGTTGTCGGTGACGAGTGCCGGATGACGCCAGGTGTCGCCAAGGTCGATACCACCGAGGCTGATGCGACCGGGCCAGATCGGCCCCAGATGCGTCAGTAGCGCCGTCAGGATCGCTTCCGCCGGAAGCACGCCGTGCTCGGCCTGCGCCGCCAGATGGTCGAACAGCCCGCCCGGACGGGGGTCATCGGCGCGGGCAAACACGGCGGGATTGTTCGCCACGGTCGTGCCGAGCCGGCGCATCAGGGCGGCGCGACCCTCCAGCCCGACCAGCGGGTTGGTTTCGCTCACCTGGAAACCGCCAGCCAGCGCGTCTGCGCTGAAGGCCGCCAGTCCGTTCGCGTCGGCCCGCAACCTGTCGGTCGCCGAGGTTGAAAACGCGCCGGCGCAGAACAGGTCGAACGAGGCGACCGCGAGACCTTCGGAGCGCGCGAAGGTTTCGCCGCTGGCGGCCTCCACATAGCGCCAGCCGGGGCCGGAGCCGGCATCGAGCAGCACGCTGGTGATCGCCAGGTCAAACGCGGCCCGCGCCCGGGCGGCCGGGTCGGGCCAGCGGTCGGCCTGGTCCAGCGTGCCCCAGCGGTCGAAGCCGCCGGCGGCAAAATGGCGCCAGCGGGCGTGGAACGGCACGTCGAGCATCGGGTAGTTGCTGCGGATCGTGTCGAGCACGACATCGGCGCAGCGTGTCAGCTTGCCGGAGTCGATGGTGAAATGCGGCAGGCCGCCATCCAGCCCGATGTCGAGGAGGCGATGCGCGCGGTCGCGCACCGCCCTCGGCGAGAGCAGGGCGCGTGCGAGGGCGGCGTCGTCCGTCATGCTGTCACGGGATCTCAGTAGAGCTCGAGCGGCCGGCCGACCGTGTCACGCAGCGCATCCGCATCGGGTGCGCCGTCGGGTGTATAGTAGCCGGCGGCCTTCTTGGCTTCCATCTCGACCGACGCGTCCGGTGGGATCAGTTCGTCGGGGATCGGCACGCGCTCGACGATCTCGATGCCCGAGCCGACCACGGCGTCATACTTCATGTTGGACATCGACATGAACCGGTCGATGCGCCTTATGCCGAGCCAGTGCAGCACGTCGGGCATAAGCTGCTGGAACCGCGCATCCTGCACGCCGGCGACGCATTCGGTGCGCTCGAAATAGGTGGCCGCCTGGTCGCCGCCCTCCTGCCGCTTGCGGGCATTGTAGACGAGGAACTTGGTGACCTCGCCGAGTGCGCGCCCTTCCTTGCGGTTGTAGGCGATCACGCCCACGCCGCCGGTTTGCGCCTCGCGCACGGCCTCCTCGATGCCGTGCACCAGATAGGGCCGGCAGGTGCAGATGTCGGAGCCGAACACGTCCGATCCGTTGCACTCGTCATGGACCCGGCAGGCGATGCGCCGGCGCGGATCGGTCAGCGCCGACACCTCGCCGACGATGTAGACGGTGGTGCCGCCGATCGGCGGCAGGAACACCGACAGGTCGGGCCGCGTCACCAGCTCGGGGAACATGCCGCCGGTCTGCTCGAACAGCGTGCGGCGCAGCTGCGTCTCGCTGGTGCCAAACCGCGCCGCGACGCCGGGCAGGTGCCACACCGGATCGATGGCGATCTTGGTGACGGAGACGTCGCCCGACGGCAGCAGGATGGCGCCGTCGGCGGCCAGCCGTCCGCCCGCCAGTCCGGTGACGATCTCGGGCATGTTGAGCCGCGCACGCGTGATCGCGATCGTCGGCCTGACATCGAGACCCTCGGCGATGGCACGGCCGAACACCTCGCCGGTCATGTGGCCCCAAGGGTCGAGCGATACGATCCGCCCCGGCTCGCTCCATTGCGGGTGCGGGTCAATGGCCACGACCGGATGCGTGTTGGTAAGATCGGGTCGCGCCAGCGGATTTAGCGCGCCGGACGAGACAGCCAGCGCGCGATACAGCGAATAGGCACCCCCATAGGCGCCGATGACGTTGCGGTCCCCCGGCGTCGTCACCGATCCGACGACGGGACCGCGCGCCTGCGCATCAGCGGCACTCCAGGCGATCGGCCAGCGCGAGACACCCGCACCCGGCTCCGGATGCGACGTCAGGCGGATATGCGTGGAGCGATTCTCCGACATGGGGGATCCAGGCAGACGTACAAAAAGGTGAAGCCCCCCGTGGCCTGCGCCCGAGGGGCCTTCATCGGATTATCGTGGGCCGAGCTTGCCGGAACGTCAACACGCAAGCCTTGTGCCGATCACCACCACGAACGGCCGGGCGCGCGTGCGCGAGGCCGCATCGGCTCCACACCCGGCCCCAGTCACGGGTCCGTCCATCACTGCGCAGAGGCAACCTGGAAGCGCGGCAGCGATACCGCGACTCGCGTTCCGCCAAGCGGGGCGTCCTGGAGAGCCACCGATCCGGCATGGGCCTCAACGAGGGTCTTGACGATGGCGAGACCGAGGCCTGCACCGCCGGTCCCGCGGTTGCGGGAGGATTCCAGCCTGGCGAAGGGCTCAAGCAGAACCTGCCGTTGCGATGTCGGGATGCCGGGTCCCGCATCATCGACAAAGCACACGATTCTGGTGGGGTCAGCCGTGGTCGATATGTCTGCCCGTCCGCCATATTTCAGAGCATTGTCAATGAGATTCGCGAGGATGCGGCGTAGCGAAAGCCGGTCGCCGATGACGAACGTGCCCTCTGCCGCAAGATCCGCTTGCGCACCGATGGTTACCGCGGCTCCAGTCCGCAGGTAAGGCGCCGCCGTGTCTCGGACGAGGTCCTCCCAGTCGATCATCTCCTGATCCAGCGCGCGAGCGCCGCCGCGCACAGCCAGGAGGGCATCGTCCAGCAGATGCACCATGTCGGCGATGTCCGATTCCGCGCGGGCACGTTCTCCGGCGTCGTCGATGAGGTGCAACCGCAACTGGAGGCGCGTCGCAAACGAGCGGACATCGTGGGACAGCCCGCCGATCATTGCCGCCCGTTCCCGGATCAGTCCATGCAGGCGTCGTTGCATGTCGTTGTAGGCTCGCACGAGGGCCCGGATTTCCTCCGAGCTTGCCCTTGGCTCGGGGATCGGGGTTTCCGTCTGCATCGGATCGAGCCGACTGACGGCTGCCGCCAGCCGGCGCAGCGGTATGGTCTCACGCAGCATCAGCAAGAGGGCCAGGAGTCCGACAAACGTCCCGACGACGCCGGCACCGAAGCCGATCGGGAGGCCGATCACTGACAGTGTCACCGGACCCCAAGTCCGGACGACGAGGCGATCACCCTCGGTCAGCGCCACGCGGGTCTCGTAGACAGGCTTCCGCATCCACCAGCGCGCTTCAGTTCCGGCGCCGGCAGCAGGCCGGGGGGCCTGGCCGATCTGCAGGTCCCGCGTGGCGAGGGCTCGTCGGTAGGCCGCCTCATCGATCCTTTCTCCCCTGATCGGCTCAAGGTCGGGGAGGGCAATCTCCTTCGCAACCACATCGAACGTGGCCTTCTCCGAGCTCAGGACACGCAGCAGGGGTTCGCGGTGATCCTTGCTTGCGGAGCCGATGAGGTCCGCGACTTCGGAAAGGCGGCTCGGCGCGAGCAGCTGCCCCGTCGCGACTAGGTCTCCCCGGTAGAAGTTGCGCAGCGATACGAGCCAGAGAAGGACAGTCCCGACCAGCAGGATGAGCGCGATCCGCGCCAGCCGCCTGTGGGTCAGCCCCTTCACAGAGACGTCACCGGGACGGTCAGGAGATAGCCGCCATTGCGGACCGTCGCGATGACATGCGAGGGGCTGGCTTGGTCGAGCTTGCGCCTCAGTCGCGAGATGAGCATGTCGACCGTCCTGTCGAAGGGTTCGGCGGACCGGCCACGGACGGCATCGAGGATCGAGTCGCGGGACAACACCCGACGCGGCCGTTGGATGAAATAGTTCAGCAGGTCGAACTCGGCGCTTGTCAGCGACACGGGGATTGCATCACGGGTCTGGAGAGACCTTCCGTCGACGTCGATGATGAAGTTCCCGAACGAGAAGCAGCGGTTCGGCTGTTCGACTGGCCGGTGTTCAGCCCTTCGCAACAGCGCGCGGACGCGTGCGACAAGTTCACGGGGACCGAAGGGCTTGACCAGATAGTCATCCGCCCCGACCTCCAGACCGATCACCCGATCGATCTCATCGCCGCGTGCCGTGAGCATCAGGATCGGCGTCTGGTCGCTTGTCCGGATCCGCCGGCACAGCGAAAGGCCGTCTTCACCTGGAAGCATCACGTCAAGGACGAAAAGGTCGGCCGTAATGCGCGCCCTGATGGCATCAAAAGCCGCAGCGCAGGACGCGCGATGGACCGTGTAGCCTTCGCGCTCGAGCAGGCCGCGGACCATCCTGCCGATTTCATCGTCGTCCTCGACCAGCGCAATGGTTTTGCTGTTCACAGCCAACCCCGCAAGGTGCCAAATAAAGATAGAAATCAACATAAATCGCCAAACTTAATTTTTTATCCATGGCAGCCGACAAAATGCCACGAGATCGCGAAATCGAATCAGGAATACTCGGGTCGCCCATCCCGGATGCTGATCGGTTACAAATTGTGACACATCTGCACCCACTGATACATCCCGTTCAAACCTGCATGACATGCCTCGCGCAGGATCCGGCCATGAGCAGAGACGCGTTTCTCTGCGTTCAAACCGGAGGACCTGACATGCCGATGAACCTGACGATCAATCATCTTGTGTCCCGAATTGGCATTCTGAGCGTGCCCGTGCTTGCCGCCGTGATGAGCCTGTCTTCGGACCAGGCCTTCGCTCAGATCCCGGGAAAGTACTTCCGAGCCGACGGACACACGATCGAGGCGAATATTCTGCCGGCGCCCGGCTTGTCATGCGCGCCCCTTGCGATCCTGTCACATGGCTTGGGCGGGACGAAGGATTCGAACCATCAGCTCGCGACCGCGCTGAACAGGAGCGGGTATCGGGTGATCGTTCCAACCCATGCCGAGTCAGGGCCGCGGCAGCTGTTTGGCAGTCTGCGACCCAGCGCCGGAGGCTTTGTCTCCGGGATCGCAAAGGCCGCGTCCTCGACGGAAGCTCACCGCTACCGCATGGCCGACCTCAACGCGATCCTCGCCGTCGAGGAGAGGCGGTGTGATGTTCCCCTCAAACTTTTGGCCGGCCACTCCATGGGCGCGCGGACGACCCTTCTGGAGGCCGGCGCGAAATCCTCGACCGGGATCGTGGGGCGCGATCGGTTCGACATCTATGTCGCTGTCTCGCCTGAAGGCGAGGGAACCGAGTTCTTTCCGTCCGGCAGCATGCGATCCGTGCGCAAGCCCACCATGGTGATCACCGGAACCCTCGACAACTCGGTCGACGGTCCCTTCCAGACGCGGTTGTCGACCTACCATGCGATCCCGAGCGAGAAGAAGCGCCTCGCCATCATCAATGGCGCCAACCATCTGGACCTTGGTGGTCGCAGCGATGCGGTCGGCACCATGGTGGGCACCCTCGCGACCGAGTTCGCGATGCAGATCAAGCCGGGACCGTGGGGTCAAGCAAAACGGCACTTCGGCGTGGTGATCACCGACACGGCGCGCTGACGCCCCGCGGACCACCGATCGACAAGACCGCACCACCCAATCCTGTCGTCCTCCCGCGTCCAAAGCCCGCACGCACCGCGGAACTGCGCGTGCAATCCAGGAGATCTTCCATGCCCACGCCATCCCTTCAACGCTTCCAGGCCGACAATCGCGCGAGCATCACCGTCATCGTAGCGGTTGCCCTTGTTGCACTTACCCTCGCATTTGGAGCCGCGATCGACTACGGGCGCGTTGCTCGTGCAAGAAGCCAATCGCAAGCCGCGATAGATGCTGCCGTACTTGCGGCACTTAAAGAAAACTATGATTTCATTGTATCGGAAGCAGGAGCCAATGTCTCCGACTACGCGAAATCGAAAATCGATGAATCAATAAAGAAGATATTTGATTCCATTTCAGCTGTGAGTTCGTCCCAGGGTACAATTGAAACGGTGATCACCAAGAAAACTGACGGATCAGTGAACATAAGATCGCTGTTTCATTCTTCAATGAAGACACTGGTAACGAAAATCGCCGGAATTGCGTTCATGCCATACACGGTCATGGCGCAGGCGAGTTTTGGTGGAAACCAAAAATACGCAGACTACATATTCATCGTCGATGGCTCCGGTTCGATGAGCATCGGGTCCACACAGCAGATGATGGACGCCATGGAGGCGTCACCCTTGCAATGTTCGTTCGCATGCCACCTCTCCGGTGGGTACGAAATCGCTCGAAGCCTTGGCTTCGAAACCAAATTTGACGTCGTCAAAAGCGGACTTTCCGGCATTGTTCAGAATTTTGCGGGCGCAAATAAAAATGGAACATTCGTGTCTGTCGGAGCTCAGGTCTTTTCAAACCGAATTGGCAATGAGCAATACAACAAAGGAAGCTTCGAAAACACAACTGACATGAACCTAGCAAAGTCCAAGATCGACGCCATGACCATGCACGAAGTCAATGGTGGCACGAACTTCCGCGAGTCGCTGAGGTATATTCCAGACTGGATCGGCAAATCCGGCGATGGATCGGCCGCAAACAAGGCCCAGAAGATTGTCGTTCTTGTCACGGACGGCGTTGCCGACGACGTCTGGTTCACGGGGCCGCCAAAGTCGTATCCGGATGCCTGGTGGCCGTCAAAGGACTGGAACTGGGTGCCGGAAACTACTTACGTCAAGGTTTACCCTCCTTATTCGGACGGTGCTCCTACCGCAAACGGTTGGTTTGAAGGATTTAGTCCCTTCAATTCAAATTATTGCAATAAATTTAAGCAAAACAACGTGACATTATACGTCGTTCAGGCAAGTTATTTCATCCCGACAACGAAAACAGACAAGCGGTACAATGCCATCCGCGATTTCATTTTGACGGAAGCAACCGCGCAGCTGAAGGCCTGTGCGAGCGATCCGACAAAATACTTCAAGGCCGATGACAGGGAGGCGATTATCTCGGCGTTCCGCCAGGTGGCGCAGGCTGAATCCGGTAAGTTGCGCCTATCACAGTGAGGTCTCAGAGGACGGTGGACGAAAAGGGACGCCGCCCTGCTGCAGACCGTGACCCCATGGGCGCGCAAGCCTTGTGCCGATCACCACCACGATCGGCCGGGCGCGCACGGCTCCAGCCCCAGATGGGCGGCGACGCTCTCGCCAATATCGGCCAGCGTCTCGCGCCGACCAAGCGGGCCGGGGCCGATCCCCGGGCCGAAGGCGAGGATCGGCACATGCTCGCGCGTGTGGTCGGTGCCGCGCCAGGTCGGGTCGTTGCCGTGGTCGGCGGTGAGCACGACGGTATCGCCGGGACACAGCCGGGCGGCGAGGCCGGGAAGCCGGGCGTCGAAGGCCTCCAGCGCAGCGGCATAGCCGGGCACGTCGCGGCGATGGCCGAACTCGCTGTCGAAATCGACGAAATTCGCGAACAGGAAGCCGCCGTCGGGCAGCGTGTCGACCGCCTCCAGCATGGCGTCGAACAGCGCCATGTTGCCCGCGGCCTTGACCTCCCGGCCGGTGGCGCGGTGGGCGAAGATGTCGCCGATCTTGCCGACCGTCACCACTGTGCGGCCAGCAGCCGTGGCCCGGTCGAGGATCGTGCCGGCCGGCGGCGGCATCGCGAAGTCCCGCCGGTTGGCAGTTCGGACGAAGCCCCTTTCCGGCGTGCCGGTGAACGGCCGGGCGATCACCCGGCCGATGCGCAGCGGATCGCACAGTCGCCGCCCGATCTCGCACAGCCGGTACAACCGCTCGCGGCCGAATGCCTCCTCGTGGGCGGCGATCTGCAGGACGCTGTCCACCGAGGTGTAGCAGATCGGTTTGCCGGTCCGCAGATGCTCGGCGCCGAGGTCGTCGATCACCTGTGTCCCCGAGGCGTGCCGGTCCGCGAGGATGCCGGGCAGCCCGCCCTCGGCAACCAGAGCAGCCACCAGCGCGGGCGGGAAGGCCGGCTGGGTGTCGGGAAAATACCCCCAGGCGAAATCGACCGGCGTGCCGGCGATCTCCCAATGGCCGGACGGCGTGTCCTTGCCGCGCGAGGTCTCGACGCCGTAGCCCCAGCGCCCCTGCGGCGGCCCTTCAGCGGCCAGCGCGGTGGTCCGGCCCGTCGAGGCCCGCATCGCGGCCCCGAGCCCGAGCCCGGCCATGAACGGCAGTGTCAGCGGCCCAGCGCGGAGCCCGGCGCGGTCGCCGGCGCCGGTCGCGCAGGCCTCCGCGATGTGGCCCAGCGTGTCGGCCCCGGCGTCGCCATAGGAATCCGCGTCCTCGGCGCCGCCGCAGCCAGCCGAATCGAGCACGATCAGGAGCGCACGGCCAAGACCCTGCCCCGCACTGCTCATTCCCGCACCACGCCGGCGTCGGCGGTCTCCAGCCGGAACGCTGCGGCGAACAGGGCGCGGGTATAGTCTGTCTGCGGCGCGTCGAACACCTGGTCGGCAGGGCCCTGCTCCACCACCTTGCCGTTCTGCATCACGACCACATGGCTGGCCAGCGCCCGCACCACCCGCAGGTCGTGGCTGATGAACAGATAGGCGAGGTTACGCCGCGCCTGCAGGTCGCGCAGCAGATCGACGATCTGCGCCTGCACCGACATGTCGAGCGCCGAGGTGGGCTCGTCCAGCACCACGAATTTCGGTGACAGCGCCATGGCGCGGGCGATCGCGATACGCTGGCGCTGGCCGCCGGAAAATTCGTGCGGATAGCGATCCATCGCGGCCGGATCGAGCCCGACATCGACCAGCGCGCGCGCCACGATCTCGCGCTGCTCTTCCAGGCTGAGGCCCTGGCCCTGCACCGTCAGGCCCTCGCCGACGATGTCGGCCACCGACAGCCGCGGCGACAGCGAGCCGTAGGGGTCCTGGAAGACGATCTGCAGGTTCCGGCGCAGCGGCCGCATCGCCCGCGACGACAGCCCGTCGAGGCGCTGCCCGAGATAGACGATCGGCCCCTGCGACGCGATCAGCCTCAGGATCGCGAGACCCAGCGTCGTCTTGCCCGACCCGGATTCGCCGACCACCCCGACGGTCTCACCCTCGCGCACCGACACCGAGATGCCGTCGACGGCCTTCACATGGCCGACGGTCTTCTTCAGGAAGCCCTTGCGGATCGGGAACCAGACCTTCAGGTCGTCGGCCGCGACGATGACCGGTGCATCGGCCTTCGGCGGCGTGCCGCGGCCCTTCGGCTCGGCCGCCAGCAGGCGTTGCGTGTAGGGATGCTCGGGATGCGTGAAGACGCGCTCCACCGGGCCGTGCTCGACGATGCGGCCCTGCGTCATCACGCACACCCGATCGGCGATCTTGCGCACGATGCCGAGGTCGTGGGTGATGAACAGCATCGCCATGCCGGTGTCGCGCTTCAGGTCGGCGAGCAGCCGCAGGATCTGCGCCTGCACGGTGACGTCGAGCGCGGTGGTCGGCTCGTCGGCGACCAGAAGGTCCGGCGCATTGGCCAGCGCCATGGCGATCATCACGCGCTGGCGCTGCCCGCCCGAGAGCTCGTGCGGATAGGCGCCGAGCCGGCCCTCCGGATCGCGAATGCCGACCTGCGTCAGCAACTCCAGCGTGCGCTGCCGCGCCTTGTCGCCCGACAGCCCCTTGTGCAGGCTCACGATCTCGCCGATCTGCCGCTCGATCGGGTGCAGCGGGTTCAGCGATGTCATCGGTTCCTGGAACACCATCGTGATGGCGTTGCCGCGCACCTTGCGCAGCGCCTCCTCGGAGGCCGTCATCAGGTCCTCGCCCTTGAACAGCACCGAGCCGGAGGGGTGGTGCGCCGGCGGGTAGCTGAGCAGCCGCAGCACCGACAGGGCGGTGACCGACTTGCCTGAGCCCGACTCGCCAACGAGCGCCACCGTCTCGCCGGCCGCGACATCGAAGGAGACGTGATCGACCGCCAGCGTCTCCTTGCCACCCTGGCGGAAGACGACGCTGAGATCACGGACGCTCAGGAGGGGAGGCAGGGGGCTGACTGTGTTCATCAGGCGAAGGTCTTGCGCGGATCGAAGGCGTCGCGCACCGCCTCGCCGATGAAGATCAGCAGCGACAGCATCACGGCGATGACGGCGAAGCCCGTCAGGCCGAGCCAGGGCGCCGCCACATTGCTCTTGCCCTGCAGCAGCAGCTCGCCCAGCGAGGGCGACCCCGGCGGCAGGCCGAAGCCGAGGAAGTCGAGCGAGGTCAGCGTCGTGATCGAGCCGTTGAGGATGAACGGCAGGAACGTCATCGTCGCCACCATGGCGTTGGGCAAAACGTGCTTGACCATGATGGTGGCATCGCT
Source organism: Methylobacteriaceae bacterium (assembly GCA_040380755.1). Lineage (GTDB taxonomy): Bacteria > Pseudomonadota > Alphaproteobacteria > Rhizobiales > Beijerinckiaceae > Alsobacter. Next base: position 20,162 of record JBEIIL010000007.1, read on the forward strand.
GAGCCCCAGCGCGCGGGCCGCCCGCACATAGTCGAAATTGCGGGCGCGCAGGAATTCGGCGCGCACCACATGCACCAGCGCCACCCAGCTGAACAGCAGCAGGATGCCCAGCAGCGTGAAGAATGACGGCTGGAAGAAGTTCGACAGGATCATCAGGAGATACAGCGACGGGATCGCCGACCAGATCTCGATGACGCGCTGGAAATAGAGATCGATCCGGCCGCCGAAATAGCCCTGGATGGCGCCGGCAAGGATGCCGATCGCCGACGAGATCACGGCTAGGATCAGGCCGAACAGCACCGAGATGCGGAACCCGTAGATGATGCGGGCGAGCACGTCGCGGCCGCCATCATCGGTGCCGAGCCAGTTCCACTCCAGCCCCTGGCAGCCCTGCACGCCCTTCTTCTCGGCGATCGGTCGGCAGGTCTCTTCCTTCAGCAGCCAGGACGGCGGCGACGGCGCTGCCGTGGGAAGGTCGAGATTGATCGTGTTGGAGGCAAAGCGCACCACTGGCCACAGCGCCCAGCCGTTCTCGGCGATCTCCTTGAGGATCACCGGGTCGCGATAGTCGGTCTGCGCCAGGAAGCCGCCGAACTTTTCCTCGGGGTAGTTCACCACCACCGGAAACAGGATCTCGCCCTTGTACCGCACCAGGATCGGCCGGTCGTTGGCGATCAGCTCGGCGAACAGGCAGAGCACGAACAGCACCATGAAGATCCAGAACGACCAGTAGCCGCGCCGGTTGGCCTGGAAATTGTCGAGCCGCCGGGCGTTGAGCGGCGACAGGCGCAGTACCCCCTTGCGCGGCAGCGGCGGCGCCAGCCGCGGCGCGTCGAGAGCAGGCAGGGACCGGGCGAGGACGTCCGTCACCTCACACCTCCCGCGTCTCGAAATCGATGCGCGGATCGATCCAGGTGTAGGTCAGGTCCGACAGCAGGTTCACCACCAGCCCGATCAGCGAGAAGATGTAGAGCGTCGCGAACACCACCGCGTAGTCGCGGTTGACGATCGATTCGAACGACAGCAGGCCCAGCCCGTCGAGCGAGAACACCGTCTCGATCAACAGCGAGCCGGTGAAGAAGGCGTGCACGAAGGCGCCCGGAAAGCCGGCGATGACGATCAGCATGGCGTTGCGGAACACATGCCCGTACAGCACCTGCGTCTCGCTCAGCCCCTTCATCCGCGCCGTCAGCACGTATTGCTTGCGGATCTCGTCCAGGAACGAGTTCTTGGTCAGCAGCGTCGAGGTCGCGAAGGCGCCGAGCACCATCGACAGGATCGGCAGCGCGATGTGGCGCAGATAGTCGCCGATCTGCGCGTACCACGGCAGCTGGGCGAAGTTCTCCGATGTCAGCCCGCGCAGCGGAAACACCGGCATGAACGACGAGCCCTCGCCGAACAGCACGATCAGCAGGATCGCGAACAGGAACCCCGGGATGGCGTAGCCGACGATCACCACGGCCGACGTCCAGGTGTCGAAGGCCGAGCCGTCCTTCACCGCCTTGCGGATTCCCAGCGGGATCGAGATCAGGTAGGACAGCACCGTCATCCACAGCCCGAGCGAGATCGACACCGGCAGCTTCTCGGCAATCAGCTGCACCACCGGAACATCGCGGAAATAGCTCTTGCCGAAGTCGAAGCGCGCATAGTTCCACAGCATGATGCCGAGGCGTTCCAGCGGCGGCTTGTCGAAGCCGAACTGCGCCTCAAGCTGCTTGATGAAGGCGGGATCGAGGCCCTGCGAGCCGCGGTATTTGGACGACGCCTCGCCCAGCCCGCCGCCCGGCTGGCTCTGCGCCGCGCCCGAGAAGTCACCGCCCGTGCCGCCGGAAATCCGCGACGTCGCCGAGGTGTCATTGCCCTGCAGCTGCGCCAGAATGCGTTCGACCGGCCCGCCCGGCGCGAACTGCACGATCGCGAAGGAGATCAGCATGATGCCGAGCAGGGTCGGGATCATCAGCAGGATACGGCGGGCGATATAGGCGAACATTCAGCTCCCCGGCCTTCGCGTCAGGCGGTGATTCGCAGCCATCCGCGTCATCCGCGGCCAATCCGCCTGGCCCGTTCCGCGTCAAACCACCATGTTTCCGGTGCGCCACGGTCGTATGTCGGCTTGATCGCCGGCCGTCCGAACATGTCCCACACCGCCATCCAGTGGCTGCCCTTGTACCACATGGGAATCCAGTAGCGACCGGCTCGCAGCACCCGGTCAAGCGCCCGGCAGGCCGTCACCAGCTGCGCCCGCGTGTCGGACGCGAGCACCGCGGCCACCAGCCTGTCGACCGCCGGGTCGGCAATGCCGGCTATGTTCGACGAGCCCTCGGTCCGGGCCGCCTGCGAACCGACCATCACCTGCAGGCCCTCGCCCGGCGTCGGCCCCATGCTGTAGCGCCGGGTGATCATGTCGAAGTCGAACGCGTCGGTGCGCCGCTGGTACTGGGCCGCATCGACGATGCGGCTGCGGGTCTCGATGCCGACCAGCTTGAGGTTCTTGATCAGCCCGGCGCTGTGCGGCTGGAGCGACGGCGAGAAATCGAGCAGCTCGATCTCGAAAGGCTGTCCGGAGGGCAGGCGCAGCATGTTGCCCTCGCGCCGGCAGCCGGCCTGCCGCAACAGCTCGTCGGCGCGGCGCAGCAGCGCCCGGTCCTGGCCCGAACCGTCGCTGACCGGCGGCACGAACGGCGCGCCGAACACCTCGGCAGGCACCATGGCGCGCAACGGCTCCAGCAGCGCCAGCTCCTCGGCCGAGGGCAGGCCCTCCGCCTTCATCGGCGAGTTCTCGAAGAACGAAGCGGTGCGTCGATAGGCGCCGTACATGATGTTGGTGTTCGTCCACTCGAAGTCGAACAGCAGGCCGAGCGCCTCGCGCACCCGCCGGTCGCCGAATTTCTCGCGGCGCGTGTTGAAGAACCAGCCCTGTGTTCCCGACGGCGTGGCGTCCGGCAGCTCCTCGCGCTTCACGCGTCCGTCGCGGACCGCCGGGAAATCGTAACCGGTCGCCCAGTCGCGCGACGTGAACTCCTCCCGCAGCGTCACCGTCGCGGCCTTGAAGGCCTCCAGCGCCACCTGGCGGTCGCGGAAATACTCGTAGCGCATCCGGTCGAAATTCCAGCTGCCGCGCATCGCCGGCAGGTTCGTGCCCCACCAGTCCGCGACGCGCTCGAACTCGATGAAGCGGCCCTGCTCGAAGCGCGACACCCGGTAGGCTCCGCTGCCGAGCGGCGCCTCCAGCGAGGCCTCCTCGAACGGCTTTTGCGAGTAGTAGGCCTGCGAGAAGATCGGCAGCACGGCCACCACCAGCGGCAGGTCGCGCGAACGGCCCGGCGCGTACCGCACCTCGAGCGTGGCGGCATCCACCGCCGTCGCCGCCTCGACCATGCGCAGGACCTGGGCGAACAGCGGGTGGCCCTTCGCCTTCAGCGTCAGGATCGAGAAGGCGGCATCCGCCGCGGTCAGCGGCGTCCCGTCATGGAACCGGGCCTGCGGCCGCATCCGGTAGCGCTGCACGAGCCCGTCGGCCGACAGCGCGACGCTTTCGGCCGCCAGGCCGTAGACCGCGTCCGGCTCATCGAGGGCGCGCGTCATCAGGCTGGCGAAGGTCAGGTTCATGCCGGCGGCGCCGTCGCCCTTGAGCACGTAGATGTTCAGCGTGTTGAACGTGTCGAATGCCTGGTTGCCCTGCGTGCGCGAGATCTGCAGCGCGACGGTGCCGCCCTTTGGTGCATCCGGATTCACATAGGCGAAATGGGTGGTGTCCGGACCATAGGCGAGATCGCCGAAGGCCGAGAACCCGTGTCGCGGCGGCCCGAAACCGGACTGGGCTTGTGCCGGGCGGGGCAGCAGCCCGGCCGCCGCGAGAGCTGCGCTGCCGGCCAGCACGGTCCGCCTGTCGGCCTTCACCGCGCGCCACCCGTCTTGCGCGCAAGCTCCTGGTCCCACCACCAGATCGTGGGGAAGGCCGAGGCGCCGTAGCGCGGCAGCGTCGCCGGCCGGCCGAAGCGGTTCCAGCGCGCCGTGCGCGACTTGGTGTAGGTCCACTGCGGCACCACGAAATCATGCGCCAGCAGCACCCGGTCGAGCGCCCGGGTCGCGGCGACCAGCTCGTCCCGGTCGGCCGCGAAGATCACCTTCTCGATCAGCGCGTCGACCCCGGCATCGCGGATGCCGGCGACGTTGCGCGACCCCGGCCGGCTGGCCGCGGCTGATCCCCACAGGTCCCGCTGCTCGTTGCCCGGCGACAGCGACTGCGCCCACAATTCCGTTGTGATGTCGAAGTCGAAGCTGCGCATCCGGTTCTCGTATTGCGAGGGATCGACGACGCGCAGCGACACGCCGATGCCGAGCCGTTCCAGCGACGGCTTGTAGAACAGCACGTAGCGCTCGCTCGACGGGTCATAGCCGAGGAATTCGACGGTGAAGGCTTCGCCCTTGGCGTTCACCCGCTTGCCGTTGCGCACCTCCCAGCCTGCCTCCTTCAGCAGCCTGTCGGCCTCGCGCAGATTCTCGCGCACCGCCTGCGGGTTGCCGCTGACGGGGTTCGTGTAGGGCGTCGTGAACACGCTCGCCGGCACCTTGTCGCGCAGGCCCTCGAGGATCGCCAGTTCGCGGCCTTCGGGCAGTCCCTTCGAGGCGAGCTCGGTGCCGGAGAAATAGCTGTCGATGCGCTGGTAGGCACCGAAGAAGATGGTCTTGTTCATTTCCTCGAAGTCGAAGGCGAGGTTGAACGCTCGACGCACGCGGGCGTCCTGGAACTTCGGGCGTCGCAGGTTGAAGACGAAGCCCTGCATCCGCCCGACGGCGCGCTCGGCACACTCCTCGAGCACGATGCGGCCGTCCTTGACGGCCGGAAAATCATAGCCCGTCGCCCAGTTCTTGGCCGAGTTCTCCAACCGGAAGTCGTACTGGTCGCCCTTCAGCGCCTCCAGCAGCACCGTCGAGTCGCGGTAATACTCGAACCGGACCTCGTCGAAATTGCCCGTGCCGACCCGCGTCGGCTGGGCTGCGCCCCAGTAGTCCCGCACCCGCTCGTAGACGGCATTGCGCCCGGCGTCGAAGCCCTTCAGCCGGTACCGCCCGGACCCGAGCGGCGGCTCCAGCGTCGTCTGGCGGATGTCGCGCGCCCGCCCGTCGGCGGCGGTGCCCTCCCACCAGTGCTTGGGCAGGATCATCAGCTGGCCGACGATCTGCGGCAACTCGCGGTTGTTCGGCTGATCAAACGTGAAGGTCACCTCGCGCTCGGCCGTCACTTCGGCCTTGGTGACGTGCGAATAGTAGAAGGCATATTGCGGGCTGAGCGTGCGCCACGCCTCGAAGGAAAACACCACGTCCGCCGCGCTGACCGGGCGGCCGTCGTGCCACCGTGCCGCGGGGTTGAGCCGGTAGGTGACCGTCGAGAAATCCGCGGGGAAGCGCACGGCGTCGGCCAGCAGGCCGTAGGCGGTCGAGACCTCGTCCAGCGAGGCCTCGGTCAGCGTCTCGTAGACCAGCCCGACGCCGCCCTCGATCTGCCCCTTCACCCCGGACACGACCGGATTGAAATTGTCGAAGGCTCCCTGCCGGGCCATCCGCACCGTCCCGCCCTTCGGCGCGTCGGGATTGACGTAGTCGAAATGCTTGAAGCCGGGCGCATAGCGCGGCTCGCCCATGAGCGACGTGGCGTGGCGCCAGTCCTGGGCTTGCGCCTGGGTCTGGGCCAGCGCGCCCGGGGCGTCGGCTCCGAATCCCGTCAGCGCCCCGATCATCAGCCCGGCAAGACCCCACCGGAAACGCGTTTGCCTGGCCATGAATCTCTCCGCTGCGGCGAAGCTTCGAATCTGCGTCGGATTATGTCGCTTTTGCGCCGGCCGGCCAGCGCTCACACGCTCGTGCGTTGCCGGAACGCGGCGGTGAGCGTGCCCTCGTCGAGATAGTCCAGCTCGCCACCCACAGGCACGCCGTGTGCCAGACGGGTCACCTTCACCGGCAGGTGCGACAGCATGTCGGTGATGTAATGGGCGGTGGTCTGCCCGTCGACGGTAGCATTGACCGCCAGGATGACCTCGACGACGCCGGGCTCGGCGGCGCGCTTCACCAGCCGGTCGAGGTCGAGATCCTGCGGCCCCACCCCGTCGAGGGCCGACAGCGTGCCGCCGAGCACGTGGTAGCGCGCATTCACCACCTGGGCGCGCTCCAGCGCCCAGAGGTCCGACACGTCCTCCACCACGACCAGCACCGAGCCATCACGACGCGAGTCGCAGCACAGCGCGCAGGGATCGCTGGTGTCGACATTGCCGCAGCGCGTGCAGGTGACGATCCGGTCGGCCGCCACCCGGATGGCGTCGGCCAGCGGCCCCAGCAGCTGCTCGCGGCGCTTGATAAGATGCAGCGCCGCCCGGCGTGCCGACCGCGGTCCGAGCCCGGGCAGCCGGGCCAGCAGCTGGATCAGACGCTCGATCTCGGGCCCGGTGACCGCGGCCATGCGCGCGGCGGCCTCAGAACAGCTTCAGGCCGGGCGGGATCGGCAGGCCAGCCGTCAGCGCGCCCATGCGGTCCTGCATCGTCCGCTCGGCCTTGCCGCGGGCGTCGTTCATGGCGGCGACGACGAGATCCTCGAGAATATCCTTCTCGTCCGGAACCATCAGGCTGGGGTCGATCGCCAGCGCCTTGACGGCGCCCTTGGCCGACATGGTGACGGTGACCATGCCGCCGCCCGACGCGCCGGTGACCTCGATCTGGTCGAGTTCGTCCTGCAGCGCAGCCATCTTGGACTGCATCTCCTGGACCTTCTTCATCATGCCCATGATGTCCTTCATGGCGTCCTCCGTTTTGGCTCAGAATTCGTCGTCGAAGCCGTCCATGTCGGGCGGCGGCGGGTCTGGCCCGTCGTCGGCCGCCGCCGGCGGCGCGCTGTCGCGCACGTCGACGATCTGCGCACCGGGAAACCGCTCCAGCACGGTGCGCACCAGCGGGTCGCCGCGCACGCCGGTCATCCGCTCAGCCGCCTCAGCGTCGGCCTTGTCCTTCAGCGTCGGCTGGCCGTCCTCGGAGACGACGGCGACGAACCAGCGCCGCCCGGTCCACTCGGTGAAGCGCCGAGTCAGCTCGGCAGCCAGCTGCGGTGAGGCGCCGGACTGTGGCGCGAACTCCAGCCGTCCGTCCTCGAACCGCACCAGCCGCACATCGCGCTCCAGCGCCAGCTTCATGGCGATGTCCCGCTTCTCGGCTGCCAGCGCCACCATGTCCTCGAACCGCGCCAGCCGCATCGCTGCGGGCTGGGCCGCGGCGGGTGCCGGGGCCGCGAGCGCAGCCTGGGTCCGCGGCTCCGACCGGGCGGCAATGCTGAGGCCCGCCGAGCTTCCCCGCGTCTCGCCACCGCTACGCGGTGGAGCCGCGCCACCACTCCCGCCCGATGCGCCGCCCGCGGGGGTTCCACCGGACAGCGATCGCAGCGCCTCGTCGGGCGTCGGCAGGTCGGCCGCGAAGGCCAGCCGGATGAGCACCATTTCGGCCGCCATCACCGGCCGGGGCGCACTCTGCACCTCGCCGATGCCCTTCAGCAGCATCTGCCAGGCCCGCGACAGCACCCGCATCGGCAGGGCCGTCGCTGCCATGCCGCGCACCCGTTCCACCTCGGTGACGGTGGATTCCTGCGCCGCCTGCGGGACGATCTTCAACCGTGTGACGAAGTGCACGAACTCGGCGAGGTCGGCGAGCACGACGGCCGGGTCGGCGCCGCTGTCATACTGGTCGCGCAATTCGGTGAGGGCGGTGGCGACGTCGCCGCGCATCACCGCGTCGAACAGGTCGATGACGCGGCCGCGGTCCGCGAGTCCGAGCATCGACCGCACGGTCTCGGCCTCGATCGTGCCGGCGCCATGCGCGATGGCCTGGTCGAGCAGCGACAGGGCGTCGCGCACCGAGCCCTCGGCCGCCCGGGCGATCATCGCCAGCGCCTCGGCGTCGATGCGCACACCCTCGCGCGCGCAGATCCCCGCGAGATGCGTCGACAGCAGCCCGGCATCGACCCGGCGCAGGTCGAAACGCTGGCAGCGCGACAGGATGGTTACCGGGACCTTGCGGATCTCGGTGGTGGCGAACACGAATTTGGCATGCGGCGGCGGCTCCTCCAGCGTCTTCAGAAAGGCGTTGAACGCCTTCTCCGACAGCATGTGGACCTCGTCGATGATATAGACCTTGTAGCGCGCTGACGCCGGGGAGTAGCGGATGCCGTCGGTGATCTGGCGCACGTCGTCGACGCCGGTATGCGAGGCCGCGTCCATCTCCAGCACGTCGACATGCCGGGACTCCATGATGGCGCGGCAGTGCACGCCCTCGTCCGGCAGGTCGACGGTGGGGCCGCCGGACCCGTCGGCGCGCAGATAGTTCAGCCCGCGGGCGAGGATCCGCGCCGTCGTTGTCTTGCCGACCCCGCGGACGCCGGTCAACATCCAGGCTTGCGGGATGCGGCCGGACGTGAAGGCATTGCGCAGGGTGCGCACCATGCCGTCCTGGCCGATCAGGTCGTCAAACCGCTGCGGCCGGTACTTGCGGGCCAGCACCCGATAGGCCGCCCCGGCGGGCGCAGCCGGGAGAAGCCCGGGCCCGTCGTCAAGGAAGGAGGCGTGGTCGGTTTCGTCGCTCATCGGGCCCGAACGCAGGATCGCCGGTGCGACCGGAGGCGCGAAAGGTGGGAGGCTGGACAGAGACCCGCCCGATCTCGTTAGGGCTGCTTCCTTCCGGACCTGACCCGATTGGCGAGTGGAACGTCCACCGCCAACCTCCCGACCTCTATATCGGTCAGCGGGGGGGCGAATGCAAGTCGACCCACACCACTGCGGCAGGTCGGGGGTTCCCTCGACTCGGTCGCAGGACTAGCCTGTCGCCGACCTGCGCCGGAGAGCCAGCATGACCCTATCCCCTCGTCCCGAGCGCTCTGCCGGTCTCGGTTACGCCGTCAATCCGCTCGACCGGCGCGCCGAGCACCGCGACGACAAGCCCTACATGGATCAGCTCGCCGCCGACCCGGCAGCGCGGGTGCTGGTACTGCGCGGCGACATCCCGGTGCTGCGGCGCTCGGGCGACGGCTTTGACGCCCTCTTCGCCCCCGCCGAGGCCGCCGACATGGGCAGCGCCCGGGAAACAGCCTTCCTCGGGCTCGATGGCGCCGTCCCGGTCTTTGCCGTTCAGCTCGACGCGCCTGCGCCGGAGAACGACCAGGGCCGCGACGACCTCGTCGCCATCGACCTGCGGTCGATCGCCGTGCAGGGATTGCTGCCGCCGCGCGCGCTCGGCCCGATGGCGCAGGCCAAGAGCCTGATGCACTGGCACCAGCGCCACCGCTTCTGCGCCAATTGCGGATCGGCCACGACGGCCGGCGCCGCCGGCTGGCGCCGCGAATGCGCTGCCTGCAGTGCCCAGCATTTCCCCCGCACCGATCCGGTGGTGATCATGCTTGCGGTGCGCGACGACCGCTGCGTCCTCGGCCGGCAGGCGCGCTTCGTCAAGGGCATGTACTCCTGCCTCGCGGGGTTCCTGGAGCCCGGCGAGACGCTGGAGGATGCCGTCCGACGCGAGCTGTTCGAGGAGGCGGGCGTCGCGGTCCGCGCCGTGCGCTATCTGTCGAGCCAGCCCTGGCCGTTCCCGGCCTCGCTGATGATCGGCTGCCTCGCCGAGGCGACAGCCGACGCGCTGGAGGTCGACCACAACGAGCTGGAGGATGCGCGCTGGTTCAGCCGCGAAGAGGTCGTCGGCATGCTGACGGGCACCCATCCGGACGGGCTCGGCTGCCCGCCGCCGATCGCCATTGCCCACGCGCTGATGCGCGCCTGGGCGGTCGAGGGCGAACGGCCGGCGACGGCCTGAGGTCGTCCACGTTCCGTTTTCGTTCCGGATCGACCACGAATCGCGCTAGGCTTGCGGGATGGATACCGTCATCCTCATCGTCGGCGACACGGCCATCACCTGGTCGCAGGCCGTGCTCGGCCTCGTCGCTGCCGCGCTCGTCGCCATCCTGCTGAGCGGGATCGGCCAGTGGCGCGCGTCACGCCGCCGCGCCATGGAGGCCGTGGCCGCCGCCGAGCGCCAGCGCGAACTGGACGACAAGCTGGCCGCGCTGTCGCAGGTGCAGGCGGAGATGACCGGCCGGGTGCAGACCATCGGCGAGGTCTTCGGCAACCGCCAGGCCGATCTGGTGCGGCTGATCGCCGAGCGTCTCGACAGCCTGCAGAACCGGGTTGGCGACGGCCTGCAGTCGAGCACGCGGCAGACCACCGATAACCTGTCCAAGCTGAACGAGCGCCTGGCGGTGATCGACGCCGCCCAGCAGCGGCTGGCCGATCTCACCGGCGAGGTCCTGACGCTGCGCGACGTGCTGTCGAACAAGCAGAGCCGTGGCGCCTTCGGCCAGGGCCGCATGGAGGCGATCGTCCGCGACGCGTTGCCGCCCAACGCCTATGCGTTCCAGGCCACGCTGGCGTCCGGCCGACGGCCCGACTGCATCATCCGACTGCCGGGCGACGACAGGCCGCTGGTGGTCGACGCCAAGTTCCCGCTCGAGGGGTTCACGGCGTTCCGCGAGGCGCAGGGCGAGGACCAGCGCCGCATCGCCATGCAGCGCGTCCGCACCGATGTGCTCAACCACATCAAGGATGTCGCCGACAAATACCTGGTTCCGGGCGAGACCCAGGACGTGGCGATCCTGTTCGTCCCCGCCGAATCGCTGTTCGCTGACCTGCAGGAGCACTTCGAGGACGTCGTCCAGAAGGCGCACCGGCTGCGCGTGCTGGTCGTGTCGCCGGCGCTGCTGACGCTGGCCATCCAGGTGATGCAGGCCATCGTCCGCGATGCCCGCATGCGCGAGCAGGCCCACGTCATCCAGACCGAGGTGACGCATCTGATCGCCGATGTGCGCCGCCTGCGCGAACGGGTCGGTAAGCTGGACAGCCATTTTCGCCAGGCCAATGACGACATTGTCCAGATCGTCACCTCGGCCGACAAGGTGCTGAAGCGCGGCGATCGCATCGAATCCATGGAGTTCGAAACGCCCCCTGCGGTTGCCGAGGCGCTGCCCAACCCTCTGGCGCGCGGAGCCGCCGCCGAGTAGCGGCTGCTCGTTCGAGGCGGGGCCCGCGTAAAGCGAACCGAGCCTGCGCATGAATGAAAAAGGCCGGGCAAAGGGCCCGGCCTTGGAACAACTGGATCGGGGGTGGGCGCTCAGGGCTGCGGCAGCGGTGCAGGCGAATCCGCCATTGTGTTCAGATAGGCAATCAGGTCGGCGCGACGGTCTGCTTCCTTCAGGCCCGCATAGGCCATCGCCGTTCCGGCCACATAGCCCTTCGGGTTGGCAATGAACTTGTCCAGGTCCTCGAAGGACCACTTCTCGCCCTTGCCGGCCCGCTCCTTGAACGCCGCCGAATAGTTGAAGCCGGGATGGCCTCCTTCGATGCGGCCGACCACGCCCCACAGGTTCGGGCCGACCTTGTTGGCCCCGCCCTTGTCGAAAGAGTGGCACGCCGTGCAGGCCTTGGTCAGGGCTTCGCCTTTCTTAGGGTCAGCCTTGGCGAGCAGCACGGGAAGCGGCTCCGCGGCCGCCGCAGGAGCGGACGCCGCGGCAGCCGGTGCGGCATCGCCGGCCGGAAGCGCATAACCGGGCACCGGCCGCGGCGTGTGGAACACGGCTTCCGCCAGGATGCCGAGGCCCATGGCGAAGAGCAGCGTCCCGAGGACCGCGCCCGCCATCTTGTTGAACTCGAAGGAATCCATCCCGAACATTCCGTCACTCCGATGCGAGGGGACCTCGTCCGATCGCGCCCGGCAGCTTCGAAGCCGGGCCACCTGCCAAGGGCAAGCCACTCCGGCCGCATGCGGCCGCGGCCCGGCCGCCGCCACCGGGCGGCGGATGATTACCCGCTTTGCCGCGCCTTTGGCAACTCGTATAAGCACCGTCCTGCCTGATACTTTCTGCCGCTGATTGCCCGGAACGCGCCATGTCCGATCCCGTCGTCCTCGTCCCGGCCCGCATGGCCTCGGTCCGGCTGCCCGGCAAGCCGCTGGCCGACATTCTCGGCGAGCCGATGATCGTCCATGTCTGGCGCCGCGCCGTCGAGGCCGGGCTCGGCCCGGTCGTGGTTGCCACCGACGAGCGCGCCATCGTCGCCGCCATCGAGGCCGTCGGCGGCATCGCGGTGATGACGCGCGCCGACCATCCGTCGGGCTCGGACCGCATCTTCGAGGCGGTCGAGGCGTTCGATCCCGAGGGCCGCCACGATGTCGTCGTCAACGTCCAGGGCGACCTGCCGACGATCGACCCCGCTGCCGTGCAGGCTGCCGTGCTGCCGCTGGCCGATTCGGCGGTCGACATCGGCACCATCGCGGCCGAAATCACCCGCGACGAGGAGCGCACCGACCCCAACGTGGTCAAGCCGGTGGCAACCCCGATCGGGCCGCGGCTGTTGCGTGCACTCTACTTCACCCGCGCCACCGCCCCCAGCGGCGACGGCCCGCTCTATCACCACATCGGCCTCTACGCGTACCGTCGCAAGGCCCTGCAGCGCTTCGTCTCACTGCCGCCGTCGCCGCTGGAACGCCGCGAGCGGCTGGAGCAGCTGCGCGCGCTGGAGGCCGGCATGCGCATCGACGTCGCGCTGGTCGACGACGTACCGCTCGGCGTCGACACGCCGCACGATCTGGAGCGGGCCCGGCAGATCCTCGCCGCCCGCCGCAAGGGACACTGACATGCCCGACACCAAGGTCATCGCCTATCAGGGCGAACCCGGCGCCAATTCGCACATCGCCTGCCGCGAGGTGTATCCGGACTGGGAGCCGCTGCCCTGCGCCACCTTCGAGGATGCCTTCGCGGCACTGGCCGACGGCAGCGCCGGGCTCGGCATGATCCCGATCGAGAACTCGATCGCCGGCCGTGTCGCCGACATCCACCATTTCCTGCCGGCCTCGGGCCTTCACATCATCGGCGAGTTCTTCCTGCCGATCCATTTCCAGCTGCTCGCGCTGCCGGGCGCCACGCTGGAGACGCTGCGGACGGTCTACAGCCACGTCCATGCGCTCGGGCAGTGCCGCAAGATCATCCGTCGCCTCGGTCTCAGGCCCGTGATCACTGGCGATACGGCTGGCTCGGCGCGCGAAGTGGCGGAGTGGCGGGATCCGACCCGGGCCTCGCTGGCCACCGCGCTCGCCGGCGAGATCTACGGCCTCGAAACGCTTGCCAGTGATGTCGAGGACGAGACACACAACACCACGCGTTTCGTCGTGCTGTCGCGGACCCCGGTCTGGGCCGCAACCGGCAATGGCCCGACGGTGACCACCTTCCTGTTCCGCGTCCGCAACGTCCCGGCCGCGCTCTACAAGGCGCTCGGCGGCTTTGCCACCAACAGCGTCAACATGACGAAGCTCGAGAGCTACATGGTCGATGGCGAGTTCTCCGCCACCCAGTTCCTCGCCGATGTCGACGGCCATCCCGACGATCGGTCGCTGAAGCTCGCCCTTGAGGAACTGGCCTTCTTCTCCAAGGAGGTCCGCGTACTGGGCGTCTACCCGGCCCACCCGTTCCGCATCGCCAGCCAGCTGGCCGGGGCCTGACACCGTGGCCAGGGTCGTTGTCCGACCCGCGCGGGACGACGACGCCGCGGCGATCGCCCGGGTCCACTGGCCGTCCTGGCAGGAGACCTATGCGGGCCTGATGCCCCGAGCCCTGCTGGACGCTACCACGCTGGCTCTGCGGCTTGCCCAATGGCCGGAGTGGCTGGCGGCGCACCGGCCAAGTGGCATGCCGCTCGTGGCCGAGCTGGACGGGACCGTCTCCGGCATCGCCCTGGTGGCGCCGGCGCGCGATCCTTTGCTCGGCACGCCGCTGGAACTCGGTCTCTGCTATGTGCTGGCGGCTGTTCACTGCCGCGGCGTCGGCCGGGCGTTGATCGGCGGCTGTTCCAGCTGGCTGGCCGCTCGCGGCGGCGGAGCGGTGGGACTCTGGGTCGTGGACGGCAACGATCAGGCCGAGGCGTTCTATGTGGCGATGGGCGCGCGGCGCACCGGCGTTGTCCGCACGGAGACGGTCCGCGGTCACGAACTGTCCGAGTTCGCTATGGCGTGAGACAGTCTGGGCGGTCAACGCGACATGCGCGTCACATAGCGGCAGCGCCGAATTGACCGCCGCCGCGCGCAGCATTATGTGCGCACGATGACCATCCGTCCGATCCTCGTTATCCCCGAGCCCAAGCTGCGCCAGGTCTCCGCCCCGGTGGCGAAACTCGACCGCACGCTGGCATCGCTGATCGACGACATGTTCTCCACCATGTACGACGCGCCCGGGATCGGGCTGGCGGCGATCCAGGTCGGCGTGCCGCTGCGGCTGATCACCATCGACGTCGCCCGCAAGGACGAGCCCCGCAAGCCGCTGGCGCTGGTCAACCCCGAGATCGTCTGGTCGTCCGAAGACACGGCGACCTACGAGGAGGGGTGCCTGTCGATCCCCGACTATTACGAGGAGGTCGAGCGCCCCGCCCGCGTCAAGGTGCGGTTCACCGACCGCGACGGCGCCTCCTGCGAGATCGACGCCGACGGCATCCTCTCCACCTGCCTGCAGCATGAGATCGACCATCTCGAGGGTCGCCTGTTCATCGATCACATCTCCCGTCTCAAGCGCGAGCGCGTGATCAAGAAGTTCGCCAAGCTCGCCCGCCGCGAGCAGGGCAGCTAACCGACAAGACCACGGCGCGAGGACTGCCGATGCTGCGCGTCGTCTTCATGGGCACGCCCGATTTTGCCGTGCCGACGCTGTCCGAGATCGTCGGCCATGGCCATGAGGTGGTCGCCGCCTACACGCGGGCGCCGGCGCCGGCAGGCCGTGGCATGGCGCTGCGCCCCTCGCCGGTGCAGGCAGCGGCGGAGCGGTTCGGGATTCCGGTCGCGACCCCCGCCAGCCTGCGCGGCGACGAGGCTGCCGCCGCCTTTGCGGTACACGATGCCGATGTCGCCGTGGTGGTGGCGTACGGCATGATCCTGCCGGAGAGCATCCTGTCGCTGCCGCGCCTGGGCTGCCTCAATCTGCACGGCTCGCTGCTGCCGCGCTGGCGCGGCGCCGCCCCCATCCAGCGCGCCGTCATGGCGGGCGATCCGGAGACCGGCGTGGCGGTGATGCAGATGGAGAAGGGTCTCGACACCGGGCCCGTCGCCATGGTCGAGCGCCTCGCCATCGGCCCTGATATGACCGCCGGCGAGGTCCATGACCGGCTGGCCATCCTCGGCGCCGACCTGATGGCGCGGGCGCTGGCCGCACTGTCGCGCGGCGGCCTCGGTTTCACGCCACAGCCCGCCGAGGGCGTCACCTATGCGGCGAAGATCGCCAACGAGGATGCACGGGTCGACTGGACCGAGGCGGCAATTCGGGTCCACGACCGCGTCCGCGGCCTGTCGCCCTTTCCCGGCGCCTTTGCGACCATCGACCTCGGCCGCGGCCCCGAACGACTCAAGATCCTGCGCACCGCCCGCGTGGAGGGCGCAGGTCCTGCCGGCACGGTGTTGGACGCCGCCCTGACGGTCGCCTGCGGCGAGGGCGCCGTGCGGCTGCTGCAGGTCCAGCGCGCCGGGGCGCGGGCGATGCCGGCCGACGAGTTCCTGCGTGGCGTGCCGGTCCCGGCCGGCACGAGGCTCGGCTGATGCCGCGATACCGGCTGCTGATCGAGTATGACGGCTCCCCCTTCGTCGGCTGGCAGTTCCAGGCCAACGGCGCCACCGTCCAGCAGGCGCTGGAGGACGCCATCGCCCGCTTCAGCGGCGAACAGGTGCGCATCCAGGGGGCCGGCCGGACCGACACCGGCGTTCATGCCAGCGGCCAGGTGGCGCATGTCGACCTCGCGCGCGACTGGCCGACCGATGTGGTCCGCGATGCCGTCAACGCCCATCTGCGGCCTGCGCCGGTCGCGATTCTGGCAGCAGCCCGCGTGCCCGGCACGTTCAACGCCCGCACCTCGGCCGTGAAGCGGCATTATGTCTACCGGATCGTGGCGCGCCGCGCGCCGCTGGCGCTTGACGCCAACCGGGCCTGGCACATCAAGCACCGGCTCGACGCCGCCGCCATGCATGACGCCGCCCAGCTGCTTGTCGGCCGGCACGATTTCACCACCTTCCGCGCCGCCGAGTGCCAGGCGGTCAGCCCGGTGAAGTCGATCGACCGTCTCGATGTCGAGCGGATCGGCGACGAGGTGCGGGTCCACGCCTCGGCGCGCTCGTTCCTGCACCACCAGGTGCGCTCGATCGTCGGTTCGCTGCAGCTCGTCGGTTCGGACCGCTGGACCCCGGACGACCTCGGCGCCGCGCTGGCGGCACGTGACCGCAGCCGCTGCGGCCCGATGGCGCCGGCCTGCGGCCTGTATCTGATCGGCGTCGACTACCCGCCTACAGATACGACAGGCTGAGCCCGACCACGCCGCTCAGGCCTAGGTCGACCAGGACCAGCAGGGCCGCCACGCCACCCGAAATGCCGAGCGCCGCCTTGGCCAGGAACCAGCGGTGATGCGCCACGATCACCGTGAAGGCGGTGGCATACACCACCGCCAGGCTGCCGGTCGCCAGGCCGAGCACATACAGGGCCTGGGGCACGGACAGCATGATCGTCGCCAGCACGACCGACCAGTTCCAGGCGACGATATAGCCGATATAGCGATGGCCAAGGCCCAGCCGTCGCACGATGGCGATCATCGCCAGCGGGAACACCAGCCAGCCACCCAGGAGGGCCAGGATATGGGTGGCGACGATGCCGCCATCGGCGAACAGGCCCGCCTCCAGCGGCAGCCCGGCGCGGAGCCGGTCCTCCGCTAGCGCAATCACGAAGGCGGGGGCGGTCAGCAGCATGGCGGCGAAGGATCGCCAGAACCCGGCGATGCTGACCTCGAACGCCTTCATGCCGGTGGCGTCCCGGCTCATCAGCCTGTAGGAGCCGGCCAGCGAGCGGCCGATCTCGTCCGCGGACAGGATCATGCGCATGCTCCGTTGCAGCACTGCAAAAGAAGATCACCGAATACGACTTTCGTCGAGGGTGGATGCGCAGCGTTAACGGCTTGTGAACGACGACCGTTCCCGCCGACCCTCAGGCGAAGTAACGCGCCAGAATGGCGCGATAGACCGCTTCGAGCGCGACGATGTCGGCAATGGCGGCATGCTCGTCGATCTGATGCATGGTGCGGCCCACGAGGCCAAACTCCACCACCGGGCAATGGTCCTTGATGAACCGTGCATCCGAGGTGCCGCCCGTCGTCGACAGGGTCGGGACCGTCCCCGTGACCGCCGTGACAGCCTCGGAGACGATCGACACGAAGGGCCCGGGCGCCGTCAGGAACGCGGCCGAATTGCTTGGATCGAAACTGATCTGGTAACGCACCGCATTGCCGGCCGCACGGTCGAGCCGGCCGCGGATCTCGGCCGCCAGGCTCTGGTCCGTCCACAGATCATTGAAGCGGGTGTTGAACACCGCATGCGCCCGCGCCGGGATCACGTTGGTGGACGGGTTGCCGACGTCGACCGTGACGACCTCGAGATTGGACGGGCTGAAATGTGCCGTGCCCTGGTCGAGCGGCGTCGCCAGCAGCGCGTCGACGAGCCGCAGCAGCCCGCGGATCGGGTTGTCGGCGAGGTGCGGGTAGGCGACATGGCCCTGCGTGCCCTCGACGGTCAGGCGGCCGGTCAGCGATCCGCGGCGGCCGATCTTGATCATCTCGCCGAACCGGTCGGGATTGGTCGGCTCGCCCAGCACGCAATGGTCGAAGCGCTCGCCGCGCGCCTTCGCCCAGTCCAGCAGCTTCACCGTGCCGTTGACCGCCGGCCCTTCCTCGTCGCCCGTGATCAGGAACGCAATCGCGCCGGGGATAGCCCCGCAGCAGGCGTCAAGGTGGTTCAGGACGGCTGACACCGAAGCGGCCACGCCGCCCTTCATGTCGGTCGCACCGCGACCATACAGCAGGCCGTCGGCGATCTCGCCACCGAACGGGTCGCGGCTCCAGCGCGCGGCATCGCCCGGCGGCACCACGTCGGTGTGACCGGCGAACACCAGGCCGGGCCCGTCCGCGCCGATGCGCGCGTACAAATTGGTGATATCGGGCGTGCCAGACTCGGCAAAAACCGGCAGCTGCACGGCGAAGCCGGCCGTTTCGAGGACGCTGGCCAGCAGCGCCAGCGCCCCTCCCTCCGCCGGCGTCACTGACGGGCAGCGCACCAGCGCCTGGGTGAGCGCGACAGGGTCGCGCGGATCGAAGGTGAGGGCGGCCTGCACGCGGCTCAGTCGCGCAGCAGCTCGTTGATGCTGGTCTTCGATCGCGTGCGCTCGTCGACCTTCTTGACGATGACGGCGCAGTAGAGCGATGGGCCGGGCGTCCCGTCGGGGAACGGCTTGCCGGGCATCGTCCCGGAGACGACAACCGAATAGGGCGGCACGATCCCCATGTGGATCTCGCCGGTGGCCCGGTCGACGATCTTGGTCGACATGCCGATATAGACGCCCATGCCGAGCACGGCGCCCTGGCACACCCGCACGCCTTCGACCACCTCCGAGCGCGCGCCGATGAAGCAGTCGTCCTCGATCACCACGGGGCCGGCCTGCAGCGGCTCCAGCACGCCGCCGATGCCGACACCGCCCGACAGGTGGCAGTTCTTGCCGATCTGTGCGCAGGAGCCGACGGTTGCCCAGGTGTCGACCATCGTGTTCGCGCCCACATGCGCGCCGATATTGACGAAGGACGGCATCAGCACAACGTTGGGCCCGATATAGGCCCCGCGACGCACCGTGCAGTTGGGCACCGCCCGGAAGCCGGCATCGCGAAAGCGGTTCTCGCCCCAGCCCTCGAACTTCGACGGCACCTTGTCCCACCAGGATGCCTCACCGGGGCCGTTGCCCATGATCCGGTTGTCGTTCAGGCGGAACGACAGCAGCACGGCTTTCTTCAGCCACTGATTGACGACCCAGCCGTCGGCGGCCGGCTCGGCCACCCGCAGCGTGCCGCTGTCGAGATGCTCGAGCGTCCAGTCGACAGCCTCGCGCACCTCGCCCTTGGTCGAGAACCCGATTTCGGTACGCATCTCCCAGGCGTGGTCGATGATGGCGGCGATGGCGGTGTGCGGCATGGCGGGGGTCCGGCGCTGGCGTGATCCTGCGCGTCCTTAGCAACGCAGCGCGCGCCTGTCACGCCGCCGTCGGTCGCGGCGGCAGCCGGCGCAGGAAGCCGGCGAGGTCGGTGGTGGTGTGATGCACGTAGGGCGCGCTGACGGCCGCCTGCTCGTGCGCATCGCGGAACGGGTCGAACACCTTCGGCAGCACCAGCGTCGTCGTCATGCCCAGCGCGGCCGGCACGACGAGGTTCTTGGCCAGATCCTCGAACATGGCGGCGCGTGTGGGATCGACCTGGTGCCGGTCGAGGAAGCGCTCATAGGTGCGCGCCTCGGGTTTGGGGACAAAATTAGCGGCCTCGATGTCGAAGATCTCCTCGAAATGCCCGAGGATGCCGAGTTTTCCTGCAACATTGCGGGCATGCTGCTCCGAGCCATTGGTCAGGATCAGCTTGCGGCCCGGCAGCACCGCGATGGCATCGCCGAGGCCCGGATCGGCATCGAGCAGCGACAGGTCGATCTGGTGGGCGAAGTCGAGGAACTCCGCCGGCTCGATGGCGTGCTCCTCCATCAGGCCTTTCAGGGTCGTCCCGTAGGTCTGGTAGTAGTATTTCTGCAGCGCCCGGGCGGACAGCCCGTCAATGCCGAAGAAATCCGTCACGAACAGCGTGATGCGCGCATCCACCTGCGGCCAGAGCTGGGCCTCGTGCGGGTAAAGCGTGTTGTCGAGGTCGAAGATCCAGCAATCGACATGGTCGAAGCCGGTCGCCGTGGCGTCATCGGGGAGGGTAGGGGGAGGGAAGGCCTGGGTCATCGGACCTGCATTCATTCCCGCCGAAGCCGTCGGGAGTGTGGTGGGAGGGAGATCCTGCCGCCACGCCCGTTAAGGAAGCGAAACCGCCGGTCAGCGCGTGATCAGTGTTCCGGCACCGTGATCGGTGAGGAGCTCCAGCAGCACCGCGTGCGGCACCTTGCCGTCGAGGATCACCACGCCCTCGACGCCCTGCTCGAGGGCGTAGATGCAGGTCTCGACCTTGGGGATCATGCCGGCCGTGATCGTCCCGTCGGCAATCAGCGCCCGGCACTGCTCGACGGTCAGCTCCTTGATCAGCTGTTTGTTCTTGTCGAGCACGCCCGGCACGTCGGTGAGCAGCAGCAGACGCTTGGCCCGCAACGCCCCGGCAATGGCGCCGGCAAACGTGTCGGCATTGACATTGTAGGTCTGGCCGTCGGACCCGTTGGCGACCGGTGCCAGCACCGGGATCACCTCGCGGCCGAGCAGCGCGTCGAGAACCGTGCGATCGACCTTCTCGGGTTCGCCGACGAAGCCGAGGTCGATGGCCTTCTCGATGTTGCTGTCGGGATCGATCACGGTGCGCAGCACCTTGCGGGCGATCACCATGTTGCCGTCCTTGCCGCACAGCCCGATGGCGCGGCCGCCCTCGCTGTTGATGAAGCCGACGATCTGCTTGTTGATCAGGCCGGCCAGCACCATCTCGACGACCTCGACCGTCGCCTTGTCGGTGAC
Source organism: Methylobacteriaceae bacterium (assembly GCA_040380755.1). Taxonomy (GTDB): domain Bacteria; phylum Pseudomonadota; class Alphaproteobacteria; order Rhizobiales; family Beijerinckiaceae; genus Alsobacter. Next base: position 40,776 of record JBEIIL010000007.1, read on the forward strand.
GCGAAGACCGGCCGAGAACTCGCTCTTGATCCCGAGCTTGGTCAGCATGGCGCCGATCTGCGGGCCGCCGCCATGGACCACGACCGGGTTCACCCCGGACTGTTCGAGCAGGATCATGTCGCGGGCGAAGTCGCGCGCCACCTGCTCGTTGCCCATGGCGTGGCCGCCATATTTCACCACGACGGTGGCTTCGTCGTAGCGCAGCATGTGGGGCAGGGCCTGCACGAGGATCTGGGCCTGCAGGTGGGGGTCGAGGATGTCGGTCATGGGCAATCGCATGGCTCGGTCGAGGGCTCGCGAGGTTTAGCGCAATCCGTTTCCGCTGTCGCCCCGCCGCGTGCCGAATGCGCCTGCCGCAGCGACCAGCCAGCCGAGGATCATCAGTGTGCCGCCGGACGGCGCCGCCATCGGAAACGGTCGGACGCCGGCGAGGTCACCAAGCGCCAGGGTTCCGGCAAACAGGGCCGTTCCCAGGCCGGCCAGTCCGGCGCCCGCAAGGGTGATCCGCGGCGAACCCGCGACAGTCGCGGCCGCGGCCGCAAGCGCCGGCAGCGCCGCGGCGTGCACCAGCAGCATCTGCGCCGCGGCGGCCAGGTTCGGGCCGCCGCGATGCGCCGCGACGGCCGCCAGCGCAACGCCGGCCGCGCCGGCGAGGCCCCCGGCCGCCAGCACGATCCGGGCCGTCCGGGTCACAGTTCGCCGCGCTCGGCGAGCAGGCGGGCGATGCCGGTCCGCAGCTCGGCCACGCCGAGATTGTCGCGGCTCGACGTCAGCAGGATCTCGGGATAGGCCGCCGGGCGTCGCGCGATCGCGGCCTGCGTGGCGGCCAGGCGCGCCACCCGGTCGGCGGCTTTCACCTCGTCGGCCTTGGTCAGCACGATCTGGTAGGACACGGCGGACTTGTCCAGCGTATCCAGCACCGCATCGTCAACCGGTTTGAACCCGTGCCGGGCATCGACCAGCACAAACACGCGGGCCAGGTTGGCCCGGCCGCGCAGATAGTCGTGGATCAGCCCCGTCCAGGCCGCCACCTTCTCCTTGCCGACGGCCGCATAGCCGTAGCCCGGCATGTCCACCATGGTGAAACGGCCGGCGACATCGAAGAAGTTGAGCTGCTGGGTGCGTCCCGGTGTATGCGACGTCCGGGCCAGTGTCTTGCGGCCGGTCAGCGCGTTGACGAGGCTCGACTTGCCGACATTGGATCGGCCGGCAAACGCGATCTCGAGGCCCTTCATCGGCGGCAGGCCGTCAATGTCGACGGCCGCAAAGAAAAATCCGGCCTCCCCGGCAAACAGCTTGCGGCCTGCCTCCGTGAGGGCGGGATCCTCAGCAGCGGTGCTCACTTGGGCTTGTCGGACTTCGGCTTGCCGGCCGGCTTAGCTGGCGCCGGCTTTGCCGCGGCCGGGCTGGCCGTGTCCGCAGGCGTCGCAGCCGCTGCCGGCTCCGGAGCCGCGCCGGTGCCCTTGCGAATGAGCCCCTTGAGGTTGTCCCAAAGCTCCACCTTCACGCCCTGCTGCTTCATGATGGCGTATTGCTGCATCACTGAGAGGAGGTTGTTCCACGACCAGTAGATCACCAGGCCGGCCGGGAACGACGCCAGCAGGAAGGTGAAGAACACCGGCATCCAGGTGAACATGGTCTTCTGGACCGGATCCTGCGGCTCCGGGTTCATCTTCATCTGCACGAACATCGTGAAGCCCATGATGATCGGCCAGATGCCGATCAGCAGGAACTCCGGCACGCTGAAGGGAAGCAGGCCGAACAGGTTGAACAGCGAGGTCGGGTCTGGAGCCGCAAGGTCGCGGATCCAGCCGAAGAACGGCGCATGCCGCATCTCGATCGTGACGAACAGCACCTTGTAGAGCGCGAAGAACACGGGGATCTGGATCAGCACCGGCAGACAGCCAGCCAGCGGGTTGATCTTCTCCCGCTTGTAGAGCTCCATCAACTCCTGCTGCTGCTTCACCCGGTCGTCGGGATACTGCTCCTTGAGGGCCTGCATCTGCGGCTGCACGGCCTTCATCTTCGCCATCGAGGCGTAGCTCTTGTTGGCGAGCGGGAAGAAGACGGCCTTCACCAGCACCGTCACGATCAGGATCGCGACGCCGAAATTGCCGAGCATCCGGTAGATGAAGTCCAGCACGCGGAACAGCGGCTTTGTGATGAAGTAGAACCATCCCCAGTCGATCATCAGCTCGAAGCGCTTGATCCCCAGCGAGCGCTCGTAGCCGTCGATCGTGTTGACCTCCTTGGCGCCGACGAACAGCTTCGTGGTCGAACTGGCCGTCGCGCCAGGTGCCAGCTTGAGCTGCGGCAGCGTGACGAGGGTCTGGTAAGAGCGCTGGCCGGTCGGCGGCACCGTCACGGTGAACCGCGCATCGAACGGGGTGGTCTGTTCGGGCACGATCGCCGAGGCCCAGTACTTGTCGGTGATGCCGACAAAGCCCCCGACCGCGTCCTTGAAGATCTGCCCCCGCTCGGTGGCCGACAGCTGCGGGTCCTTGTCGAGCGTCGCGTAGGTGACCTCCTTGAGGCCCTGTTCGCCGAGCACACCGAGAAGGCCCTCATGCAGGATGTAGTAGCCCTGCGTGACCGGCGTTCCAAAGCGGCGGATCAGCCCGTAGGGCGACAGCGCGACCTCGCTGCCGGCTTTGGACTCGACGCTGTCGGTGACCGTCAGCATGAAGCTCGGGTCAATCGCGATGATGCGCTTGAACACCAGGTCCTTGCCGTTGTCCCAGCTCAAGGTCACCGGTGTCGTGTCGGTCAGGGTTTGGCGGTCGGCCGTCCAGACTGTCTGGCTGGTGGGCACCTCGGCGCTGCCTGACGGCAGCCAGCCCATCCGGGCGAAATAGCCATGCGGCCCGTTGGCCGGCGAGAACACGACGATGTTCGGGCTCTTCGGATCGACGGTCTCGCGATAGTCCTTCAACGAGATGTCGTCGATGTCGGCTCCCCGCAGTGCGATCGATCCGCGCAGCTTGGTGCTGTCGATCGCGATGCGCGGCGACGCGGCGAGCGCGGCATCGCGTGTCGCTGCGAGTGCCGTCACACCGTCTGCAGCGGGGGCTCCCGGCACCGGTGTCCCGCCCGACGGGGTCGCCTGCGGCGGTTGCTGCGCCTGCTGGGCGAGCTGCGCCTGCTGGCGCTGCTTCTCCATCTGCGGCACGCCGAAATAGTAGTTCCACCCGATGAGAACCGCCAGCGACAGGGCGATTGCCAGGAAGAAGTTCTTGTTGTCCTGCATGGCTCAGCGGGGCTCTTCGACGGGCGCGGGGCGGGGCGGCGTTGGGACGGGCCCTGGGAGGGACCGCGCCGGGGCCAAGGCAGGACCTAGCACAGAACCCGGCCGGGGAGCATCGCGACGGGTACGATGCACGCCCCGCAGCGAAACGGTGATGTCTTGGCACAGGGTCGGGAACGCAGCGGCCAGAATGTCGCGGCGGGCGACCACAACGTAGTCCCAGCCATCACGCCCCGCATCCGCGGGAAGCGCAGAAAGAGCGGAACGCAACCTTCGCTTCACCCGGTTTCGTTCCGTTGCGGTCCCGACCTTGCGGCTCACAGTGAGCCCGAATCGGACTTCATCGGCCGCCCCGGTCGAGCCGGCGGGCCGTTCGCGTGCCTGCAGGGTCAGCCTCGGCGTGCTGGAGCGGCGACCCTTGGCCGCCGCGACGAACTCGGCACGCTTTGTGAGACGACCCGGCCTGCGCGGTGGCTGCAACGGGTCGGTCATGGCACGCGGCGCTGGCGTGGCCTCACGCCGAAAGGCGCTTGCGGCCGCGGGCGCGGCGGGCCGCGATCACCTTCTGGCCGCCCTTGGTGGCCATGCGCGCGCGAAAACCATGGCGGCGCTTGCGCACGAGCTTGCTGGGCTGATAGGTCCGTTTCACGGGCGTGTCTCCAGTCGGGGCCACCACGTTGCGGGGCCCGCGGCCAAATGGGGCTCCAAAAAACAAAACCGGCGGTCAATCCACCGGCGCATTCTTCGGATAGTGTTCGAGAGCGCTCGAAAGCTGGCGGGCTTATGACGGAACCGCCCCGGAAAGTCAACGCGCTGATGACAGTCCCGGAGCGGCCGAAGCTTCGTGCAACCGGCACGCGGCCGGGATAGCGTGCCGGCCGCAATGGCGGTCAGGATGGCGCGGTTGGATCAGAACGCTGCAAGCGACACCGCAAGCAAGCCGCAAGGAGGACGGGTCCATCGCATCGCGACGGGTCTGTTCGTCGCCGTTATGCTGGTCGTGGCAATCCTGATCATTCGCGGCGCGTTGTCGCCCGAAGCCTTCCTGCAACGCTATGACTGGCTGCGGGCTCAGGTTGAGGCCCATATGCCGCGCGCACTGGCCGTCTATGCGGTCGTCTTTGCCGCCGGCGTGGCGCTGTCGATGCCGGGCGCCGCCATGATGACGATGCTGGGCGGGCTGCTGTTTGGCTGGATGATCGGCGCTGCGGCGGCTGCGGTGGCCGCCACGGCCGGCGCCTGCGTGGTGTTCCTCATCGCTCGCACGACAATCGGAACCTGGCTGGCGGCGCGCGGCGGGCCCCGGCTCGAGCGCATCTCTGCCGGACTGCGCCGCGATGCCGCCAACTACATGCTGTTCCTTCGCTTCGTGCCGCTGTTCCCGTTCTTCCTCGTCAACATCGCCCCGGCGCTCGTCGGCGTGCCGTTGCGCACCTTCCTGGTGACGACGGCGATCGGGATCCTGCCGGCCACGTTCACGATGGCGATTGCCGGCGCAGGGCTCGACAGCGCCGTGCGGGCTCAAAAGATGCTGCACGAGGCCTGCCTGGCATCCGGACAGGCCGATTGCCGCTTTGAGCTGACCTTGCAGTCCATCTTCACGCCTGAGATCCTAGCGGCCTTCGGGGCGCTGGGCGCGCTGGCGCTGCTCCCCGTGGTGGTGCGCCGCTTCTGGTCGGCGAAGCAGTGAGCGCGAGCATGCCATGCCCCCACAGGTCCTGACCCCCGACCTGTGCGTCGTTGGTGGCGGTGCCGCAGGGTTCGCGGTTGCAGCCGGGGCCGCTGCATTCGGCGTATCCGTGGTCCTGATCGAACAGGACGGCAGGGGCAGCGGCGGGCTCAGCGCGGCCCGCATGCCGGCCCAGGCGCTCCTGGCGGCCGGCCGCGTCGCCCAGACCGTGCGCGAGGCCGCCGCCTTCGGCATTGCCGCCGGTCGCCCCCGGATCGACCAGGCGCGGCTGCGCCGTCACCTCGACGAGGTCGCCGCCGGTATCGCCCCCAACTTGTCCGAGGCGCGCCTCGGCGCGCTCGGTGTCCGGGTGGTTGTGGCGCAGGCGCGGTTCGTCGACAGGACGACCATCGCCGCCGGCGACAACCTGCGCGTGCGAGCCCGCCGCACGGTGCTCGCGACCGGCGCGCGTCCAGTGCGGCCCGGGATCGACGGGCTCGACGCCGTCCCCTGTCTGACCACCGAGACGATCTGCGATCTCCGCTCCCGCCCCGAGCGGCTGCTGGTTCTTGGCGGCGGACCCGACGCCGTCGAGCTTGCGCAGGCCCATCGCCGCCTCGGCAGCGAGGTGACGTCGGTCGCGCCCGATGTCCTCCTGCCCGTGGTCGATCCCGAGCTGGCCGGCCAGCTTGCCCGCGCTCTTGCCGGAGAAGGCGTCATCCTGCGGCTTTCCACCCGGGTGCAGCGGGTGGACACCGCGGCGGCCGGAATCGTCCTGACCCTTGCGGATGGCGAGCGCATCGCCGGCACGCATTGTCTCGTCGCGGCCGGCCGGCGTCCCGCGCTGGACACGCTGGGTCTCGATGCGGCAGGGATCGTCCACGACCCCGCGGGCATTATCGTGGATGCTTCGCTGCGCACCAGCAATGCCCGGGTTTACGCCGTCGGCGACTGCGCTGCCGGGCCGCATGGCGGTGAGCGACCCGCCCCCGTGGTGGGCCACCAGGCGGCCGTGGTGCTGCAGGCCGCCCTGTTCCGCCGGACGGCCCGCGCCGAAACGCAGGCGGTGCCGCGCCTCGTCCTGACGGACCCTGAGATCGCCCCTGTCGGCCTCGACGAGGCCGCGGCACGCGCTGCCGGCCACGCCGTGCGGATCGAACGCTGGCCCTTCTCGGACAACGACAGGGCCAGGGCGGAGCGCCGCACTGCCGGCGAGGTCAAGCTGGTGCTCGACCACTCGGGCCGGATCCTCGGTGCCGGCATCGTCGGCGCCCATGCGGGCGAGCTGATCCTGCCCTGGGTGCTCGCGATCCGGAACCGGCTCGACCTCGCCGACATGCGCGACGTGATCGTGCCCTGGCCGAGCTATTCGGAGGTGTCGCCGCGTGCCGCCCTCGGCTTCTACGCCGACCTGCCACGGCGCCCGGCCGTCGGCCGGATGCTGCGCTGGCTCCGGCTGCTGGGCTGACCCGATGCAGGCGCCCGTCCGCCCTTCTCAGGAGCCGGCATCCGGTGCAGAGGCTCCCGGACCCGGGACGCGGCTGTTGCGCCGGCCGGGCCTGTCAGGCCGCCTGCTGCTGCTCACCGTCGGCTTCGTCATGCTCGCCGAGGTGCTGATCTATGTACCGTCGGTCGCCAATTTCCGCCGCAACTGGCTGAACGACCGCATCGCCGCCGCCCGCATCGCCGCGCTGGTGCTGGATGCCGCGCCGGCTGGCGCGGTTCCGCGGCCACTGCAGGAGCGCCTGCTCGCCCAGGTTGGCGCCGACATGGTCGCGGTCCGCTCCGGCGGCGCCCGGCGCCTGCTGGCGGCGAGCGAGATGCCGCGCGGCGTTGCCCACGAGGTCGACCTGCGCACGGCCGGCGGGGTGGAGCTCGTGCTGGACGCCTTCGGCTCGCTGCTGTGGGGCGGCGAGCGGTCGATCCGCGTCGTCGGCGAGGGCATGGAGGGTGTCGAGTTCGTCGAGATCGTGCTTGACGAGGCGCCGCTGCGCGCCGCCATGCTGGCGTTCTCGGCCACCATCCTGCTGCTGTCTCTGATCATTTCCGGCGTCACCGCCGGCCTGGTCTATGTCTCCTTGCTGCGCATGATCATCACCCCGGTGCGCCGCCTCACCGACCACATCGTCGCCTTCGAGCAGGACCCGGAGGATGACCGCCGGGTGATCCGTCCTTCCGGACGCCGCGACGAAATCGGCCTTGCCGAAGCGGCGCTGGCCAAGATGGAGGCAGCGCTGTCCGGCGAGCTGCGCCAGAAGAAGCATCTTGCCGATCTCGGGCTCGCGGTGTCGAAGATCAACCACGACCTGCGCAACATGCTGGCCTCGGCCCAGCTCTTCTCCGACCGCCTGTCGGCGCTCAGCGATCCGGCGGTGCAACGCCTCGCTCCCAAGCTCATCGCCGCGCTCGACCGGGCCATCGGCTTCTGCCAGGCCACCCTGGCGTATGGCCGCGCGGCGGAGCGGCCGCCGGCCCGGCGCATCATCCGCCTCGCACCGCTGGCCGAGGAGCTGCGCGACATTCTCGGCCTGTGGGACGACGGGCCGGTCTCGCTCGTGGTCGACATCCCGCATGATCTCGAGATCGACGCCGATCTCGAGCACCTCTCGCGCGTCCTCACCAATCTCGGCCGCAATGCCGTGCAGGCGCTGGAGCAGGCCGGTGCGGATGGCGCGCCGGGCGCCGCCCGCATCCTCGGCGTCGCCGCCCGGCGCGAGCCCGGCGGCGGCACCCTCACCGTGTCGGACAATGGCCCCGGCATCCCGCCGCAGGTGCGCGAGCGGCTGTTCCAGGCCTTCCAGGGCTCCACCCGCCCGGGCGGCACCGGCCTCGGCCTGGCGATCGCCGCCGAGTTGGTGCGCGCCCATGGCGGCAGCATCGTGCTATTGCCGGACGGCCCCGGCGCCCGCTTCCGCATCACCCTGCCGGACAGCGCCGCTCCGCCGGCCTGACCCGGCTTTTGCACCCGCGCCGGCGAAGGGGATTGCATTCCCCCTGAGGAGCGGCTAAACGACCCGCCGTGCAGGGACACGGCTGACGCCGCTCCCCACAGGCGCCCGTAGCTCAGCTGGATAGAGCATCAGACTACGAATCTGAGGGTCGGACGTTCGAATCGTTCCGGGCGCGCCACTTAAACCACTGAAAACGCTAAAAAATTTGGTTTGGCCGCCTCCGAGTGGTTCCTCCGCTCGCAGCCGTGTCACCACCTTGTCACCAGCCGGAAAGATTTCGAGCGCCACATACGCGCGATTGAGCCGCCGTCGAGGCCCGGGAGGCGCGCCAGCAACACCACCACCGCCCGGCCGCATAGACGGCAATAGGGGAAAATTGCCGTCCAAGCCGTCCAACCGTCCAGACATCAGCAATATCAAAGGGTTGTGGTG
>JBEIIL010000008.1:0-47991 GCA_040380755.1 Methylobacteriaceae bacterium
GTGGCGTCGTCGACGCGCTCGGTACCCCCATCGACGGCAAGGGCCCGTTCCTGGCCTACGCGCGCACGCGCGTCGACGTCAAGGCGCCCGGCATCATCCCGCGCCAGTCGGTGCATGAGCCGATGGCCACAGGCCTGAAGGCGGTGGACGCGCTGATCCCGATCGGCCGCGGCCAGCGCGAGCTGATCATCGGCGACCGGCAGACCGGCAAGACCGCGATCGCGCTCGACACGATCCTGAACCAGAAGGCGATCAACGCCACCGGCGACGAGAGCCAGAAGCTCTATTGCGTGTATGTGGCCATCGGCCAGAAGCGCTCGACGGTCGCCCAGTTCGTGAAGGTGCTCGAGGAGCAGGGTGCTCTCGAGTACTCGATCATCGTTGCCGCCACCGCGTCCGATCCGGCCCCCATGCAGTTCCTGGCGCCGTTCACCGGCTGCACCATGGGCGAGTATTTCCGCGACAACGGCATGCATGCCGTGATCATCTATGACGACCTGTCGAAGCAGGCCGTCGCCTACCGCCAGATGTCGCTGCTGCTGCGCCGTCCGCCGGGCCGCGAGGCCTATCCGGGTGACGTGTTCTACCTGCACTCGCGCCTGCTCGAGCGCGCTGCCAAGCTCAACAAGACCGAGGGATCGGGCTCGCTGACCGCCCTGCCGGTGATCGAGACCCAGGCCAACGACGTCTCGGCCTACATCCCCACCAACGTGATCTCGATCACGGACGGCCAGATCTTCCTGGAGACCGACCTGTTCTACCAGGGCATCCGTCCGGCGGTGAACGTCGGCCTGTCGGTGTCGCGCGTCGGCTCCTCGGCGCAGACCAAGGCGATGAAGAAGGTCGCCGGCAAGATCAAGGGCGAGCTCGCGCAGTACCGCGAGATGGCCGCCTTCGCCCAGTTTGGCGGCGACCTCGATGTCACGACGCAGCGCCTGCTCAACCGCGGCGCGCGCCTGACCGAGCTGCTCAAGCAGCCGCAGTTCTCGCCGTTGCAGATGGAAGAGCAGGTCGCGGTGATCTACGCGGGCGTCAACGGCTATCTTGACGCGTTGCCGGTCAACCGGGTGCGTGCCTTCCAGGACGGTCTGCTCAGCACGCTGCGCGCCAACCACAAGGCCCTGCTCGAGACGATCCGCAGCTCGAAGGACCTCTCCGACGACTCGGGCAAGGCGCTGAAGGGCGTCGTGGACGCGTTCGCCAAGTCGTTCACCTGACCCGGGCCGAGAAGAGGGGCCCGCCATGGCATCGCTGAAGGACCTGCGCAACCGCATTGCCTCCGTGAAGGCGACGCAGAAAATTACCAAGGCCATGCAGATGGTCGCGGCAGCCAAGCTGCGCCGCGCCCAGCTGGCGGCCGAGGCCGCCAGGCCGTATGCGGAGCGTATGAACGCCGTGCTGGCGAATGTCGCCGGCGGCATAACGGTTGACGGCAACACCCCCCGGCTGCTGTCGGGAACCGGCAAGGATCAGACCCATCTGCTGGTGGTGTGCACGGCCGAGCGCGGCCTGTGTGGCGGCTTCAACTCGTCGATTGCCAGGCTCGCCCGGGAGCACACGCTTGCGCTGCAGGGGCAGGGCAAGACGGTCAAGATCCTGTGCGTCGGCAAGAAGGGCGCGGACGTTCTCAAGCGGCAGTTCAGCCGGCAGATCATCGAGATCATCGAGCTGCGCGGCCTGAAGTCGATCGGCTATGCGAATGCGGACGCCATCGGCCGCAAGGTGCTGGGCCTGTATGACGCCGGCGAGTTCGACATCTGCACCCTGTTCTTCTCGCAGTTCCGGACGGTCATCATGCAGGTGCCGACGGCCAAGAAGCTGATCCCGGCGGATATCCCGGCCGTGGCGCCGGGCGCTGCGGCGGCGTCCTACGAGTACGAGCCCGACGAGGGCGAAATCCTTGCCGACCTGCTGCCGCGCAACATCTCCGTGCAGATCTTCCGGGCGCTGCTGGAGAACGGGGCATCCGAGCAGGGCGCGCGGATGAGCGCCATGGACAGCGCCACGCGCAACGCCGGCGAGATGATCAAGAAGCAGACGATGACCTACAACAGGACACGTCAGGCGATGATCACGAAGGAACTGATCGAAATCATCTCGGGCGCGGAAGCGCTCTGAGGCAGGACCGAGGACCAAGACCATGGCCAACACCCCCACCGGACGCGTCACGCAGATCATCGGCGCTGTCGTCGACGTGCATTTCGACGGCCACCTCCCCGAGATCCTGAACGCCCTCGAGACCACCAACAACGGCCAGCGGCTGGTGCTCGAGGTTGCCCAGCACCTCGGCGAATCGTCGGTGCGCACCATCTCGATGGACACCACCGAGGGCCTGGTCCGCGGCCAGCAGGTCACCGACACCGGATCGCCGATCACGGTCCCGGTTGGTCCCGGCACGCTCGGTCGCATCCTGAACGTCATCGGCGAGCCGATCGACGAGGGTGGTCCGGTCGATATGGAGGGCATGCGCCCGATCCACGCGGCTGCGCCCTCCTATGCTGAACAGTCAACCGAAGCGCAGATCCTCGAGACCGGCATCAAGGTCGTCGATCTGCTGGCCCCCTACGCCAAGGGCGGCAAGATCGGCCTGTTCGGCGGCGCCGGCGTGGGCAAAACCGTGCTCATCCAGGAGTTGATCAACAACGTCGCCAAGGCCCATGGCGGCTACTCGGTGTTCGCCGGCGTCGGCGAGCGCACGCGCGAGGGCAACGACCTCTACCATGAGTTCATCGAGTCCGGCGTGAACAAGAAGGGTGGCGGCGAAGGCTCCAAGTGCGCCCTCGTGTTCGGCCAGATGAACGAGCCGCCGGGTGCCCGCGCCCGCGTCGCGCTTACCGGCTTGACGATCGCGGAGAACTTCCGCGACAAGGGCCAGGACGTGCTGTTCTTCGTCGACAACATCTTCCGCTTTACCCAGGCGGGTTCGGAAGTGTCTGCTTTGCTCGGCCGCATCCCTTCGGCGGTGGGCTACCAGCCGACGCTCGCCACCGACATGGGCGCGCTGCAGGAGCGCATCACCACGACGACCAAGGGCTCGATCACGTCCGTGCAGGCCATCTACGTGCCAGCCGACGACCTGACAGACCCGGCGCCCGCCACCTCCTTCGCGCATCTCGACGCCACGACCGTGCTGTCGCGCTCGATCGCCGAAAAGGGCATCTATCCGGCGGTTGACCCGCTCGACTCGACCTCGCGCATGCTGTCGCCGCTCGTTGTCGGTGAGGAGCACTATGCGGTCGCCCGCCAGGTGCAGCAGACGCTGCAGCGCTACAAGGCCCTGCAGGACATCATCGCGATCCTGGGCATGGACGAGCTCTCCGAGGAGGACAAGACCACGGTGGCGCGCGCCCGCAAGATCGAGCGCTTCCTGTCGCAGCCCTTCTTCGTCGCCGAAGTGTTCACCGGCGCGCCGGGCAAGCTCGTGTCGCTCGCCGATACCATCAAGGGCTTCAAGGGACTGGTCGAAGGCAAGTATGACCACCTGCCGGAAGCGTCTTTCTACATGGTCGGCACGATCGAGGAAGCCGTCGAGAAGGCGCAGCGCCTGGCCGCCGAGGCGGCCTAACGTTTCAAGCCTGCGCGCCGGGATGTCCGGCGCGCGGTCCTGCCGTCCGCGGCCGCCCTGCCGCGGCCCGACCCGGAGTTCCCGATGGCTACCTTCGCGTTCGAAATCGTGTCTCCCGAGAAGTTGCTGTTCTCCGGACAGGTGGAACAGGTTGTGGTGCCGGGCAGCGAAGGTGATTTCGCGGTGCTGAAGGACCATGCGCCGGTGATGTCGACGCTGCGTCCGGGGATCGCCACCGTCACCGACGACAAGGGCCAGGTGAAGCGGCTGTTCGTCCGCGGCGGATTTGCCGAGGTGTCAAGCGCCGGACTGACGATCCTTGCCGAGCAGGCGCTGCCGGTCGAGGAGGTCTCCGACGTCGTCGTGGCCGCCGAGGTCAAGGCGGCGGAGGCGGAATTCGCTGCCGCGCAGACCGAGGACGGCCGTCGTGTGGCGGCCGAGAAGCTCGCCCACATCCTGCAGTTGCGCGATACCTTCCTGTCGCGCACCCATACCCAGCACTGACCGGCTGATCCCGCCGCCGTTCCGGTTCTGGACGGCGCCGCAGCAGCATGTCCTGCCGCCAGTGACGCGGTCACTGCGGGTTGACGACAGCCTTTGCCCGCCGGGCTATTCTCCCGAGGCGATCAGGCTGGCGTTGCCGCCGGCCGCGGCTGTATTCACTGTGATGGTCTGCTCCAGCGCGAAGCGCCGCAGATAGTCGGGTCCGCCCGCCTTGGGACCGGTCCCCGAGAGGCCCGAGCCGCCAAACGGCTGGGTGCCGACCACGGCACCGATCATGTTGCGGTTGACGTAGCAGTTGCCGACATCCAGCCGGTCGATGATGCGGTCAATGGTGGTGTCGATGCGCGAATGGACGCCAAGGGTCAGGCCGTAGCCGCTGGCGGCGATGGCGTCGAGCAGGGCCTCAAGCCCGTTGGCCTTCCAGCGCACCACATGCAGCACCGGGCCGAACACCTCTTCGGTGAGGTCGCCGGGCTGGTGCAGCTCGAAGATGTGGGGCGCGACGAAGACACCCTCAGCCGGTGCGGTCCCGGCGAAAAGCAGGCGCGCCGTGCGGCGGGCGGATGCGATATGGGCCTCGAGGCGGTGCTTCGCGTCCGTGTCGATGACCGGCCCCACCTGCACGCTCAGGTCGCGCGGATCGCCGAGCTTTAACTCCCGGGCGGCGCCAATGATCATCGCCAGCATGGGATCGGCCACGTCGTCCTGCAGGCACAGCAGACGAAGGGCCGAGCAACGCTGGCCGGCCGAGCGGAAGGCCGAGGTCACGACGTCGTCGGCGACCTGTTCGGGCAAGGCCGTGGCGTCGACGATCATGGCATTGATGCCGCCGGTCTCGGCGATCAGTGGCACGATCGCTCCATCCTTGGCCGCCAGCGCCCGGTTGATGGCGCGGGCCGTCCTGGTCGACCCGGTGAACGCCACACCGGCAACGGCCGGATGGGCGACAAGCCTGGCGCCAACCGCGCCATCACCGGGGATCAGGTGCAGGGCCGAAGCCGGAACGCCGGCCTCGTGCAGGGCCTGCACCGCCTCAAAGGCGATCAGCGGCGTCTGGCCGGCCGGCTTGGCCACCACCGCATTGCCAGCGGCGAGGCCGGCCGCGACCTGGCCGACAAGGATCGCCAGCGGAAAGTTCCACGGGCTGATGCAGACGAAGACGCCTCGGCCGCGGTGCAGCAGCCGGTTCTCCTCGCCGGTCGGGCCCGGCAGGGTCTCGCCTTCACCGAACAGACCGCGGGCCTGCGCGGCGTAGTAGCGCAGGAAGTCCACCGCCTCGCGCAGTTCGGCCATGGCGTCATCGAGGGTCTTGCCCGCCTCGGCCTGCAGCAGGCCGAGAAGGCGGCCGCGGCGGGCCTCCAGCAGGTCGGCGGCCCGGTCGAGCGCCTCGGCGCGCTGGGCAACAGGTGTGCGGTCCCAGCTGTGGAAGCCGCGTCGTGCTGCCTCAACGGCGGCATTCGCCGTCGCCTCGCTGGCCTCGCGGACGGTGCCGACCAGCAATCGGCCATCGGCAGATGCCAGCACCGGACGCTCGGTGCCGTCCTGGACAATCCCGTCGATGAGCGGTGCGGCGGCAGCCGGCCGTACGATGCCATCCCGGATATCGGCGACGAGCGCCGCCAGGCTGGCGGCATGGCCGAGCTCGACCCCGGCGGAATTGCGGCGGCCGGATCCGTATAGCGCAGCCGGCAAGGGGATGCCCGCTGCGCGCGCCGCCTCGGGGCGACCGATGATGTCGGCGGGCCGGTGCAGCAGTGTGGCGACCGGCACGTCACTGTCGGCAGCCACGGACACGAAGGATGAGTTGGCGCCGTTCTCCAGCAGGCGGCGGACCAGATAGGCCAGCAGGTCGCGGTGGCCACCGACCGGCGCATAGGTGCGGCAGGCGAGGCCCGGCGCGTCCTCGAGCAGGGTCTGGTAGAGCGCGTCCCCCATGCCGTGCAGGCGCTGGAACTCGAAGCCGGTGGTGTCGCCGGCCCGCTCGAGGATAGTGGCCACCGTCAGGGCGTTGTGGGTGGCAAACTGCGGATAGATCCGCGGACGGGCGGCGAGCAGACGCTCGGCGCAGGCGACATAGTTCAGATCCGTCATCGCCTTGCGGGTGAACACCGGATAGGCGTCAAGGCCGCGCTCCTGGGCGCGCTTTACCTCCGTGTCCCAATAGGCGCCCTTGACCAGACGAACCATCAGGGTGCGGTCAAGCGATTGCGCCAGCGCGACAACCCAGTCGATGACCTCGGCCGCGCGCTTCTGGTAGGCCTGGATCGCCAGGCCGAAGCCGCTCCAGCCGGCCAAAGCCGGGTCGGCCAGCACCGCTGCGAGGACATCGAGCGACAGTTCGAGCCGGTCAGCCTCCTCGGCGTCGATGGTGAAGTTCAGGTCGTAGCCGCGCGCCTGTCGGGCGAGCCCGACCACCACCGGCACCAGTTCGGCCATCACGCGGTCGCGCGAGAGGGCGTCGTAGCGCGGATGCAGCGCCGAGAGCTTCACCGAAATTCCTGGCCTGTCGGGCAAAGCGGCATTGCCGGCGGCGCGGCCGATCGCGTCGATGGCGTCCGCATAGGACCCGGCATAGCGGTCGGCGTCGGCCTGGGTGCGGGCGCCTTCGCCCAGCATGTCGAACGAGTAGCGAAACAGCTTGCCGTGGCCGGAGCGGGCCTTGTCGAGCGCCTCGCCGATCGACTGGCCGAGGACGAAATGGCTGCCCAGCACCCGCATTGCCTGCCGGGTGGCGGTGCGCACCGCCGGCAGGCCGATGCGCTTGGCAAGCGTGGCAAGAATCCCTTCCGGCGTCGCGCCCGGCTGGATCACGCGGGCGGTCAGTCCCAGCGCCCAGGCGGAGGCGGTAACGAGAAACGCATCCGAGCGCGTCTCATGATGCAGGAAGTCGCCCTGGCCGAGCTTGTCCTCGATCAGGCGGTCGGCCGTCGTGGCGTCGGGCACCCGCAGCAGCGCCTCGGCCAGCACCATCAGGGCCAGTCCCTCGGGCGACGACAGCGAATATTCGCGCAACAGCTCCTCGACCCCGCCGAGTCCGCCGGCGCGCGAGCGGATCGCCTCGACAAGGCGTGTTGCCTGCGCGTCGATGCGGGCCTCGCGGTCGGGGGACAGTGTCGCGCCGGCCAGCAGCGAACGGGCCATTGCGGCGTCGTCTGTCGCATAGGCGGCGCGGAACGGGGCGGCGGGGGTCATGGTTCGGCCCTCAGGGAATGCCTCAGTATAGCGTCTGGAGGGCGGGGACTCGACAGCCAATTCGGCTTTGCAGTAGAGGAAAACCCGGTTCTATGGCTACATGACGGTGATTGCAGTGGAAGACCTCGATCGGACCGATCGTCGCATCCTGGCGGCGCTGCAGCAGGATGGCCGGATCACCACGGTGGAGCTGGCCGACCGTGTTGGCCTGTCACCGACCGCCACCAGCGAGCGGGTCAAGCGCCTCATCCGTGACGGCTTCGTCACGGGCTTCCGGGCAATGCTCGACCCGGTCCGGCTCGGCCGCGGCCTGATGGTGTTCGTCGAGGTGGGCCTCGACAAGACGACGCCGGACGTATTCGAGCGGTTCGCCACGGCGGTGCGGCGCGCGCCCGAGGTGCTGGAGTGCCACATGGTGGCGGGCGGCTTCGACTATCTGGTCAAGACCCGGGTGGCCGACATGGCGGCCTACAGGCAGTTCCTCGGCGACGTGCTGCTGTCGCTGCCCGGCGTCAAGGAAACGCGCACCTACGCGGTGATGGAGGAGGTGAAGACCGACGGCCTCCTGCCGGTCTGACCCGCGGTGGCCCGGGCGGCTCGCCCGGGCCCAGGGACCTTCCGTCAGCGGACCTCTGCCGCGGTCTTCCGGTCCGCTTCCCTGGGTGCATCCCCGCGGGTCTTCCAGAGCGAGTAGATGATCCCGGTGGCGAGGATGGCGAAGGTCGCGCCGAGCGACACGGCTGGCGGCACCTTGGCGATACCCAGCATGTCGGCGACGATGATCTTGCCGCCGATGAACACCAGCACCGTCGCCAGCGCGTATTTCAGGTAGGCGAAGCGATCGATCATCGCCGCCAGCGCGAAATACAGGGCGCGCAGGCCCAGGATGGCGAAGATGTTCGACGTGAAGACGATGAAGGTGTCGGTCGTGATCGCGAAGATGGCCGGCACCGAGTCCACCGCGAAGATCACGTCGGCGACGTTGACCAGCACGAGCACCAGGAAGAGCGGGGTCAGGAACAACACTGGCCGCCCGGTCTTGGGATCGGGCTCGCGGACGACGAACCGCTCGCCGCGCAACCCATCGGTGATGCGGAACCGCTTGCGCATGAAGCGCAGCAGCGGATTGGATTCCACGTCGTAGGCGCTGTCGGCGGCAAGGATCATCTTCACGCCGGTGATGATCAGGAAGGCCGCGAAGACGTAGAGGATCCAGGAAAACTGCGCGACGAGGGCCGCGCCGACGCCGATCATCAGCCCGCGTAGCAGGATCACCGCCAGGATGCCCCAGAACAGTACCCGATACTGGTTGGCCCGGGGGATCCCGAAATAGCCGAAGATCATGGCGATGACGAAGATGTTGTCCATCGAGAGCGATTTCTCGATGACGAACCCGGTCAGATATTCAACGCCCGCCTGCGGCGAGATCGACCACCACACCCAGGCGCCGAAGCAAAGGCCCATGGTGATGTAGAAGGCCGAGAGCCACAGGCTCTCACGGACCGAGATCTCCTTTGCACTGTCCTTGTGCAGGACGCCGAGATCGAAGGCGAGTAGGGTGGCGACGATGGCGCCAAAGGTCAGCCACATCCACAGTGGCTTGGCGAGGATGTCGATCATCAACATGTCGGGCATGGTCGGTCTCCGGGCGGGACGGCAGGACGAACTGCAGTGCCGACATCACGACAGCTTGCGCTGCCGCCAGAGGGGCCCGGTCACACCGTCTGGCAGATGGGAGCATGCCGCGCGGGTTTCAAGGCATCGCTTGCGGTGCTATCGAACAGCCTTGATGAATTCTTGCCGACATCGTGCATTTGGTGCGGCATGGACCTTGCCTGACCCTGATGACGTGCCATGATCCGCGCGCAGTTCAGGCGCCCCCGAGGAAATAGTCCATGAGAAACCTGTTGAATTCACCGCTGGTCAGGATCGCTGCCGGCATGGCGGCGGTGTTGTCCCTGGCCACGCCGGCCGCCGCACAGACCTCGATCCGCTTCACGCTCGACTGGCGCTTCGAAGGGCCGGCGGCACCGTTCACGGTTGCGCTGGACAAGGGATACTTCAAGGCCGAGGGGCTCGATGTCACCATCGACACCGGCAATGGCTCGCGCGAGGCGATCCCGCGTGTGGCGTCCGGCACCTACCAGCTCGGCTTCGGCGATGTGAACTCGCTGATCCGGTTCCGCGACGAGAACCCCGGCGTCGACGTCAAGGCGATCGCCATGGTGTACGACCGGCCGCCCTTCGCCATCGTCGGGCGCAAGAGCCGCGGCATCGGCGCCGACCCCAAGAGCCTGGAAGGCCGCAAGTTCGGCGCGCCTGCGGCCGATGCGGCCTATGCGCAGTGGCCGATTTTCCGCGCCGTCAACAATCTCGACGAGAAGACCATGAAGTTCGAGAATGTCGGTTTCCCGGTGCGCGAGCCGATGCTCGCCTCCGGCGAGGTCGACGCGGTGTTCGGCTTCTCGATGTCGTCCTACATCAACCTGAAGAGCCGCGGCGTGCCGGTTGACGACATCGTGCTGATGCTGATGAGCGACCATGGCGTCGAGCTCTACGGCAATGTGGTGATGGTCAATCCGGCCTTCGCCAAGGAGAAGCCGGAGGCCGTGAAGGGCTTCCTGCGGGCGTTGGTCAAGGGTTTCCGCGATACCGTGGCCGATCCCGCCACGGCGGTCGACAGCGTTCTCAAGCGCAATGACGTGGCCAAGAAGGATGTCGAGCTCGAACGCCTCAAGATGGTGATCGACCAGAACATCCTGACGCCGTGGGTGAAGCAGAACGGCTGGGGCGGGATTGACAACGCCCGGTTCGGCCGCGCGATCGACCAGATCGGCCTGACCTTTGCCTACAAGGCGAAGCCGAAGACGGAGGACATCTTCGTCGACACCTATCTGCCGCCGGCTGCCGATCGCAAGCCGAACTGACGCACAAGCCCGCCCCCACCACGGGGCGGGTCTTCTCCGCCACCGGCGACTTGCGCCGGGGGCCAGCCGGACTGTCGCATGACCCCTTTCGTGACTCTCGAGCAGGTCACCCACGCCTATGGGCGCAGTGGCGTACCGGCGGTTGACGGCCTGTCGCTCACGGTCGGCCGGGGCGAGTTCGCCGCCATCGTCGGCCCGTCCGGGTGCGGCAAGTCGACCGTGATGAAGCTCGCCACCGGCCTGCAGTTTCCGCAGGGCGGCACCGTCACGGTGGCGGGGGAGCCGGTTCGGCGCGCCGTGCGGATCGCCGGCATGGCGTTCCAGAACCCGACGCTGCTGCCATGGCGCACGACGCTCGACAATCTGCTGCTGCCGCTCGAGATCGTCGAGCCGCACCGCAGCCGGATGGGGCGCCACCGCGCCGAATATGTCGCGCGGGCCGAGGCGCTGCTGGCGCAGGTCGGCCTGGCCGGGCAGGGCAATAAATATCCGTGGGAGCTCTCCGGCGGCATGCAGCAGCGCGCCTCGCTGTGCCGGGCGCTGATCCACGAGCCGGAGCTGCTGATGCTCGACGAGCCCTTCGGCGCGCTCGATGCCTTCACCCGCGAGGAGCTGTGGTGCGTCATTCGCGACCTGCACGCTGCCCGGCCCGTCACCGTCATCCTCGTCACGCATGATTTGCGCGAGGCGGCGTTCCTGTCGGACCGGATCTTCTGCATGAGCAACCGGCCCGGACGCATCATTGCCGAGCGCGAGGTCACCTTCCCGCGGCCGCGCGACCTGGAGATCACCTACACGCCGGCCTTCACCGAGCTGGTGCACGATCTGCGCGCCCGCATTGCCGAGGCGAGGGCCGTCGCATGAGCACGGGTCCGTCGCGCCGCATGCTCATTCTTGCCCCCTGGGTGTTCACCATCGGGTTCTTCGTCGTCTGGGAGATCGCCTGCCGGGCGCTGAAGGTCTCGACGTTCATCCTGCCGCCACCGAGCGCCATCGCGGTGGCGATGTGGGAGTATCGCGGCCCGCTTTTGTTCCACTCGGCCCACACGCTGTGGATGACGCTCGCGGGGTTCGGCCTCGCAGTGGTGTTCGGCCTCCTGCTCGGCGTGGCGCTCGGCGCGTCGAAGCTGGTGCATGCCGGTACCTACCCGATGCTGGTCGGGTTCAATGCCGTGCCCAAGGTCGCGGTGGTGCCGATCCTCGTGATCTGGTTCGGGGTCGGCTGGGTGCCGGCGGTGCTGACCGCCTTCCTCATCTCGTTCTTCCCGATCGTCGTCAATGTCGCCACCGGGCTCGCCACCATCGAGCCGGAGGTCGAGGACGTGATGCGGGCGTTGGGCGCTTCCAAGCTCGACATCGTCCGCAAGGTCGGGATCCCGCGGGCGATGCCGTATTTTTTCGGCTCGCTGAAGGTGGCGATCACGCTCGCCTATGTGGGCTCGGTGATCGCCGAGTACAACGCGTCGAACTATGGCATCGGCAACCTGATGGCGCGGGCCAGCGCGGACTTCAACGTGCCGCTGCTGTTTGCCGCGCTGGTGGCGCTGGCGATCCTGGGGGTCATCATCTACGCCGCCATGGCGGTGCTGGAGCGGCGAACCACCTTCTGGGCCCAGCGTTCTCAGTTTGCGGCCTAGGGTCGAAACGGGCGCGAAACGCTCCCTTCATGAGATATTGATCACCCGGTCTGATTCTGGAGCGGTTTCAAGCCTCCGGCTGGCCTGCAGGGTGACGCATGCTTCCCGACATCCGCGATTTTGACCGGCTGACCGCGGCGTTCCGCTGGAAGATCCCGGCACGCTACAATATCGGTGTCGATGTCTGCGACCGCTGGGCGGCGATCGACCCTGGCCGGCCGGCACTTCTTGATGTGGCTGCCGATGGCGGTGTCACGGTCACGGATTTTGCCACGCTTCGGGCGCAGTCGAACCGGTTCGCCGGCCTGCTGGTCCGGCACGGCGTGCGGCTCGGTGACCGGGTCGCGATCCTGCTGCCGCAGTCGGCCGAGGTGGCGATCGCGCATGTCGGCACCTACAAGGCCGGGGCCGTCGCCCTGCCGCTGGCGGTGCTGTTCGGCGCCGATGCCCTGCAGTACCGGCTCGCGGATTCAGGCGCCCGGCTGCTGCTGACCAATGCCGCCGGCGTGGCGCGGGTGGCGGGCATCCGCCACGCTTTGCCCGCACTCGAGACCATCGTGTCGGTCGACGGGGCGGCCGGCGACGTGATCGGCTGGGATGCGGCGCTCGCGGCGCAATCAGCCAGTTTTGTGGCCCACGACACGGGGCCGGATGATCCGGCGCTGATGATCTACACCTCCGGCACGACGGGACCGCCCAAGGGCGCGCTGCACGGCCACCGTGTGCTGCCCGGCCATCTCCCGGGCTTCGGCATGGTGCACGCGGTGTTTCCACAGCCCGGCGACCTGATGTGGACTCCGGCGGACTGGGCGTGGGCCGGTGGACTCCTCAACGCGATGCTGCCGTCGCTGCATTTCGGCATCGCGGTGGTGGCGCGCAAGTTCGAGAAGTTCGAGGCCGAGGCGGTCTACGACCTCCTGGCCCGGCTCGGTGTCCGCAACACCTTCGTGCCGCCGACGGCGCTGCGCATGCTGCGCGGGGTCCCGGCACCGTCCGGGCGCCACCGGCTGGCGCTGCGCACAATCGCGTCGGCCGGCGAGGCGCTGGGGGCCGAGACGCTGGAGTGGGGCCGCGAGGCCTTCGGGCTGACGATCAGCGAGGCTTACGGGCAGACCGAATGCAACCTGGTGCTGGCCTCCAGCGCGGCGCTGGGAATCGTGCGGCCGGGCACCATCGGGCGCCCCGTGCCCGGGCATCGCGTGGCGATCATCCGGCCTGACGGCAGCGTCTGTGCGCCCGGCGAGACGGGCCAGATCGCCGTGCGGCGCCCCGACCCGGTGATGTTCCTCGGCTACTGGAACCGTCCCGAGGCCACACGCGACAAGTTCATCGGCGACTGGATGACGACGGGCGACCAGGGTGTCGCCGATGCGGACGGTTATGTGCGGTTCATTGGCCGCGACGATGACGTGATCACGTCGTCAGGTTACCGGATCGGTCCGACCGAGATCGAGGACTGCCTGCTGCGCCATCCGGCGATCGCCCAGGCGGCAGTAGTCGGCAAGCCGGATGCGCTGCGCACCGAGATTGTCCGGGCGTTCGTCGTCCTGCGTCCCGGCGTGGCGCAGAGCCCGGCGCTGGCCGATGCCATCCGGGACTTCGTCAAGGAGCGATTATCGGCGCATGAGTATCCACGCCAGATCGACTTCGTGGCCGATCTGCCGCTGACCACCACCGGCAAGGTCGTCCGCCGGTTGCTGCGGGAGCGGCCCTGAGGTCAGTCCGCCCGGACCTGCCGCACGATGCGTCGTGCCGTGTCGCGCAGGCCGCGCCGGGCGTGCTCGCGCATGGTGACGGCCAGAGCTGCCGGGCTGTTGCGCCCGCGCAGCGTGACCAGCCAGTCGGCCATGGCGGTGCGGGCCGGCCAGAGCGCGTCGATCATCGGATGGTCGGCCACCGCGCAGCTGTCGGTGACGGCGATCTGAGGCTGATCCAGCTGCATGCGCGTGAGCTCGAGCGTCAGCTGCACGCCCGGCGAGGAGGCGGCGAAGCGCTCGTCATAGGTGGTCTTCCAGTACATTGCACGATCGCCGGCCTGCAGCACGATGGCGGCGGCGACGGGGACGTCGCCAGCCCGGAGCAGGTCGACGCGGCAGCCACCCTGGCTGGCCATGTCGCGCGTCAGGGCGCGCACGAAGGTGGCGCCGGATGCAGACTGGACAAAGGCGGTGCCGTTTCGCCCCTTCCAGCCGGCGGCCTCCATGGTCAGGAACACCTCGCAGGCGTCGCGGATGGCCGTGGGGTCGGTGGCGCTCTCCAGGGACACGCCACCGCCGGCGGCGAGCCGGCGGCGCTGACGGGCATATTCCTTCAGGCGCTTCGGCTTGAGGGCGCGCGCCAGCAACATCTCGGCAGACTCGCCGGCCTGCAGCACGGCGCGGCGATGCGGATCGAAGCGGTGGACGGCGCGACCCTCGCCGGCCGCGACGGCGCGCAGGACGGCGGCGGTCGGTCCATCCTCCGGCAGCAACGGGAACAGCATGCCGCCGGCTTGCGGCATCGCGTCGGCGAGCCAGTCGAAGAACGCCAGCAGCGCCGGATAGGCGCGGTCGCGGTCGAGCAGCGGGACGCCAAGCACGGCATGGTCATGGCGCCAGCCGAACACCTCCAGCGTGGCGAAGCCGAACCGCGGCAAGACGATCGGAACCACGCCGAGCAGCGCATCGGCGGTGCCGCGCGGTCGCGCTACGTCCCACAGGAACACGAACACCGGACGCGGCGCCTCGCGCAGGTGCCGGGCCGCCGCAAGGGCGAAGTCCGGCTCGTAGAACGGGTTGCGCTCAAGGGCCCGCGAGGCGAGATCGCGCCACGCCGTGGCCTGATCGCCGGCCTGGAGCAGGCCGCAGACGACGATCTCGATGCCGAGGTCGCGCGCCGTCGTGGCGGCGCGGGGGACTGATCGTGTCCGGCCTAGGTCGGGCACCTCATGAACGACCGACAGCACCCGCTGCGGGAAGCCCAGTTCCGACGTGGCAACGCTCGCCATCACGCATCCCCTTGCGGCCACCGCACCCGGCTGGCACGCATGTGTGCCGAAACGGGACGGATGGGAGGCTCGTGGCCCCCATGGCCATTAAGGGATCAAGAACCATGCCGGGGAACGCGGGACATGCGGCCTAGAGGCGGAACGTCCGTGCCACGATGGCGTCGTAAATGGCCTTGTCGAGGCGGACAAAGCGTTTTTCGACGGGATGGTTGAACCAGATCGGGTCGCTGATGGTGTCGGGGTCGCACCCCTCCTTCACCATGTCGACCTTGCGCTGCTTGAAGGTGCCGGTGAGGTCGAGCGATTGGCGGATGCGCACGAACAGCGGCCGGGCATAATCGGGCAGGGTCAGGCCGAGATGGTCGCGGAAGGTCGGAAGGTCGAACTCGGCTCCCTCGTCCAGCACGATCGCCGCCATGCCGGCCCGTCCGTCGGTGTTGGGCACCTGCACGCCGTAGACCGCGCAGTCGGCGATCCCCGGATAGACGGTGATGGCCTCCGACACCTGCGAGGTGGCGACGTTCTCGCCCTTCCAGCGGAAAGTGTCGCCGATCCGGTCGATGAAGTAGAAATAGCCCGCCGCGTCGCGCTTCATCAGGTCGCCGGAGCGGAACCAGGCGTCGCCCTTTTCAAACACGTCGCGCAGGATCTTGCGCTCGGTCGCGGTGCGGTCAGCATAGCCCTCGAAGCGGTTGGCCGGCTTCGACGGATCGTTGATGATCTGGCCGATGACCTCGCCGACCTCGTCGGGCTGGCAGACGATGCAGAAGCCGTCCTGACCACGGACCGGCTCCTCGTGCTCGACGTCGAAGCGCACCACCTTCACGACAAACCGGCGTTCCGCCCATTTGGGGATGCGGCCGACAGCGCCCTTGTGACTGTCGAGGTTGAACAGGGCGATGTTGCCCTCGCTCGCCCCATACCATTCGCGAATGTCGCGGATGCCGAAGCGCTCGACGAACTCGTCCCAGATGTCCGGCCGCAGGCCGTTGCCGCAGACGAGGCGGACGCGATGGGCGCGGTCGTTCGGGCCCGGCGGGACATTGAGCAGGTAGCGCAGCAGCTCGCCGATATAGAACACCAGCGTGCAGTCGTGGCGGACCACGTCCGACCAGAACTCGCGGGCCGAGAATTTCTCACGGATCACGACGCTGCCGCCGGCAACCAGCACGCCGCAGGTCGCCAGCACGCCGCCGTTGGAATGGTACATCGGCAGCGCGTCATATATGCGGTCGTCGGGCTTCACATCCATCAGCGCCGAGAAGCCGAGCGACATCGCCTGGACGCGGTAGTGATTGATGTTGGCGGCCTTCGGCAGGCCGGTCGTCCCGGATGTGTAGATGAAGACGCAGCGGTCCTCGATCGTCAGCGGCACCCGCTCGTCGTCCCTGAGCGGGCCGTCGTCCATCTGCGTCAGGACACTGTCAACGCGCGGCAGGCCTGGGACGTCGCCGCCATGCACCCAGAGCGCCGGCTGGGTCGGCAGTAATCCCCTGGTCTCCTCCCAGACTCCGATGTGCTCGGCGCCGACGATCGCCACCTTGGCGTCGACGATGGCCACCGAGTGGGCGAGCGCCTGGCCGGTGAGATTGGTGTTGATCAGCGCGGTGGCGCCGCCGGCCCGGGCGACGCCGAGCCAGACGCACAGATAGTCCGGACGGTTGTTCATCAGCAGGGCGACGACATCGCCCTTGCGGATGCCCTGGGAGCGGGCCCAGCGCGCATAGGCGTTGGCGCGGCTGTTGTAGTCGCGATAGGTCAGCGACTGGGTGTCGGTGATCAGCGCCACCTTGTCGGCATGCCGGGTCGCGACCTCCTCCATCACGTCGCAGATGGTGCGGGTCGGCGTACGGGCGATAGGCGAGATTTTCTTCAGGATTCGCAGCGAGCCGCGCAGATAGGCCAACTCGCTCGACAACCGCTGGAACAGGCCCATTCGTCTCTCCCCCTGGCTGCCTTGGCGGCCGGCCCGGTTGACCGGGCTCGTTCCGGATGGTCCGGATCGTCTATATCTCAACTATCCGCAAGTTTCGGGCCGCGCAAGCAACCGATGTGTCAGGCGTTGCCAGGTCGCAGCGAGAGAGGATTGTCGGTGAGCGCTGCCCGGTCGGGCGTGTCTGGCGCCGGCATGCCCGCAAAGGCGTCCCACAGCCGGCGCACGTAACTCTCGTCGAGATCACGGGTGATGAAGACCAGTCGTGTGCGGCGGTCGGCATCGGGCCAGCGCGGCAGCAGCACCGGCGGATGCAGCACGTGCTGCACGGCATGCAGCACGACGGGCCTGTCCGGCTCCTCGACCACCGCGACGATACCCTTCATCCGCAACAGCTTCTCGCCATGGGTGGCCGGCAGCAGTGACAGGAACATGTCGAGGGCGGCGGCCGGCACCGGCCGGTCGGTCGACAGGCAGAAGGCGCGGATCGACGCGTCATGGCGGTTGACGTCATGGGCGGCCTGATCGCGCTCCGGCCCGTGGTCATGCCCGGCATGGCCGGCGGCATCGCGCACCGCCTCGTCGCGCAGCCAGAAGCCGACGTCGGGGATCCTGGTCGCGGGATCGAACGGGCCGCAGCCGAGCAGGGCCGCCGCATCGGCCTCGCCGGCGGCCGCATTCAGGACCGGCGCGCCCGGCGCAAGCCGGCGCAGGCGTCCGGCCAGTGCATCGCGCGTCAGGGCGGCCTCGGGGAGATCGGTTTTCGTCAGCACGATGCGGTCGGCGACCGCCACCTGCTTCACCGCTTCGGCGTGGGTGTCGAGGGTCGCCGCGCCGTTGACGGCGTCCACGAGGGTGACGATGCCGTCGAGCGCATAGCGCACCAGCAGCAGCGGATGTGCCAGCACCGCCTGGAGCACGGGTGCCGGATCGGCAAGCCCGGTCGTCTCGATGATGACGCGGCGCATCTCGAGACTGCCGCCGTCGGCCTTGTCGAGCAGGTCTTCCAGCGTGGCCACCAGGTCGCCGCGGACCGTGCAGCACAGGCAGCCGGAGGAGAGCAGCACGAGGCCGTCGTCGCGGGTCTCGACGAACAGGTGGTCGAGGCCGATCTCGCCGAACTCGTTGATGATCACCACCGTCCCGGCCAGTACCGGGTCAGCCAGCAGACGGTTGAGCAGCGTCGTCTTTCCAGCGCCGAGAAAGCCGGTGATCACGGTCAGCGGGACGGGGCTCATGGCGCGGCCTCGGCAGCCTGCGGGGCGGGGGCGGACCGCTCGCGCCGGACGGTCAGCAGGATTGCGGCGACCACACAGGCGCCGCCCACCCCCTGCAGCGGATTCAGGGCTTCCCCGAGCACCACCGCAGCGGTGGCGACCGCGATGACGGGTTCGACGCAGAACACCATGCCGGCGATGACCGCGCCGACGCGCGCCAGCGCCATCATGTGGAGCACGAAGCCGATGACGAAACCACCGATGGTGAAGGCCACGGCCCAGGGCGCGGCCAGCAGCGCTGCCGGGGCGGCAAGACCGCCGGTGGCCTGCGCGGCGACAAGCGCGGCTGGCAGCGAGATCGCCTGGACCCAGACCACCTTGGTAAGGGTGGGCAGAGCGGCACAGCGGTTGGCGCCATAAAACTGCACGACGGCGCAGAGACTTGCGCCAAAAGCAAGCATGAGCCCGCGCGGGTCGAGCCCCTCCAAGGCGGGCCCCACCACCAACACGACACCGGCAAAGGCCAGAAGGGCGATTCCGAGCAGCGCCGGTGGCAGCGGACGCTTGTCGACCAGCGGACTGGCCAGCACGATCAGCACCGGGAAGGTGTAAAAAACAACGGCCGCGACCGCGACCGGGATGAAGGCCACGGACGACAGGTAGCACAGCCCGACGCCAGCGCTGGCGAGCCCGAGCACTGCAAGCCCTCGGCGGTCAGCGCCCGCAACCGCCAGCGACCGCCGCCACAGCCAGGCTGCCGCTGCGGCGAGGGCCAGCATGATGATGACGCGCCAGACAATGAGGGTCGGGCCCCCGATTCCGGCCTGCGCGGCGATCCTGGCCGAGGTGATGTTCAGCCCGTAGGCCGTCGCGGCGCCCAGCGTCAGCAGGACGCCGCCCAGAGCAAAGCGCCGGTCCATGGGTCAGCCGGTCCGGTTCCGCGCGGTCACTCCGTCGCATCCGCGGCCGGCGCGGGCCGGGCGTTGGGCTGCGGGCGCTGGACCGGCTTTGGCGCGGCGACAGGCTTGGCGGCGACGGGCTTGACAGCAACGGGCTTGATAGCACCGGGCTTGGCGGCTGCAGGTCGGCTGGCGCCGGCCGCCGAAGCTGCTCCGGCCGGACGGGTAGCCGTCTGGGTCCGGCCCGCTGGCGTCACGCCGCCGGTCGGGCGCTGCGCCGGCGCATTGCGGGCTGCCGGCGCGTCGGCGGCTTCGGCCGCGACGGGCTCGAGCACCGGACCGGGAGCCGGGCGGTGACGCGCGGCGATCTGACCGGGTCCGTTGCCCGGCTTTGATTTCGCACCAGTGCCGATGCCTACCCCGGCCCGCAACGGCTTGGCATTGGGCTGCGTCGCGGTCACAGCACTCGGCAGGGCCAGTGGCGCGGTCCCGGCCGATGCCGCGGCCTCGGCGGCCTGGTCCGCGGCGAATGCGGTGGCGTTTGCCGGCTTGCCGCGGCCCCGGCGGGCGGGCGTCTCGGAGGGTTCGGCAACCAGCGTGCGCTGGCCGCCGGCATTGGCGGCGCGCGGCGCGGTGCCCGACCCGGAGGTCGGACCGAACGCGACGATCTCGGGGGTGAAGATGGCGCGCGGTCCGAGCGAACGCGGGCCGGCGCCGCCACGGACTGTGCTCGGCTGGCTGATGGCCTGGCTGGACAGCATCAGGTAGCGGGTGTCGTCGCTGCCCGGCGCATTCATCGGCGTCGTCACGGTGACCGTCTCGGCTTCGTCCTCCGAGGCCGGTGCGCCGCGGCGGCGCACGCAGATGTCCTCGCGCATGTTCGGCGCGGCAGCAACAGTGGAGACCGGCAGGGCCTGCAGCGATGTTCCGCCGCCCCAGCCCATGCTGCCGAGGCTGCCGGAGAAGCCCCGGTCCAGCAACTCACCGGCCCGGATCGTGCGCTCGGCGCCGGATGAGGCGCCCATCACCACTGCCACAAGGCGCTGGCCGTTGCGGGATGCCACTGCAACGAGGTTGAATCCCGAGGCGCAGATGAAGCCGGTCTTCATGCCCTCGACGCCCGGGTAGCGACCCACCAGCCCGTTGGTGTTCTTCATCACGCGGGCGCCCAGCTGCACGGCGCCGATCTGGAAGTAGCCGGCAAACTCGGGAAACTCGATCAGCAGTGCACGGGCCAGGATCGCCATGTCGCGGGCGGAGGTCTGCTGGCCGATGGCATGCAACCCATGCGGGTTGATAAAATGACTCTCCCGCATGCCGAGCCGGGCGGCCTCGGCGTTCATCATCGCGGCGAAGCCCTCGACCGACCCGCCGACACCCTCGGCCACCACCACCGCCAGGTCATTGGCCGACTTCACCAGCAGGACCTTGAGGGCGTTGTCGAGGGTGATGACCTGACCCGTCCGGGCACCGGACTTGGACGGCGGCGCCGAGGCTGCACGGCGCGACACAGGGATCGGTGTCTCCAGCCCGATCGCCCCGGCGCGCAGCCGCTTCAGGGCCACGTATGTTGTCATCAGCTTTGTGACAGAGGCCGGATACCACGGCATCGTCGCGTCCTCGGCAGCGAGGACGCGGCCGGTGGCGACGTCGGCCACCACGAAGGGCGCCGCCGCCATGGCGGGAGCGGCGGATGCTGCCAGCAGCAGACCCAGTCCGAGACCGCGCAGGATCGAGGCGGAGCGGAGCGGACGACTGCCGGTCCGTTGACCCAAACCATTCATCATCGACACTTCCGGTTCGCGAACGGTGCCGAGCCCGTCCGGGCGGCGCAGGAACCTGGCCGCCGCCGCCCCACGGTTGGCCGGCGACGATCATCTTTCCTAACCCGCAGCATGGCGTTTGCCTAGGGATGGGCCGGCTGATAGTCAGCAATCATGGCTGGGTTTGGACAGAGCCCTGCGTCTGGACGGAAGGCGTCGTGGTGCCGGTCGAGCTGCTGTGGATTCCCGCGACGCTGCTCGCGGCGGCGGGCCAGACAGCGCGCAATGCGATGCAGCGCAGCCTGACCGAGCGGCTCGGCACCGTCGGTGCGTCGCAGGTCCGCTTCCTCTACGGCTTTCCGTTCGCGCTGCTGTTCCTCGGGCTTGTCGTCATGGTCGGCGGCGAACGGATTCCTGCCGGTGACGGGCGGCACTTCGCCTTTCTGGTCGGCGGTTCGATCACCCAGATCACCGCCACAGTGCTGATGTTGGCGGCGATGCGCGATCGCTCCTTCGCGGTGACGACGGCCTACATCAAGACCGAGCCGGTGCTGGCTGCGGTGTTTGGCCTGATCGTGCTCGGTGATGCCCTGCATCCGCTCGCAGCCGTCGCGGTCCTGGTCGCGACGGCCGGCGTCGTGCTGATGGCGGTCAAGCCAGGTACGGGTGCGGTCTCGCTGGTGGCGCTGCGGCCCGCCGCGCAGGGGATCGCGGCCGGCGCCTTCTTCGCGTTTTCGGCGATCTTCTTCCGCGGCGCCATCGGCGCGCTCCCGGATGGCTCGTTCGTGCTGCGGGCGACGACGACGCTGGCCTGGTCGCTTGGCGTCCAGTCAGGTCTCCTGATCGTCTGGATGGGGCTGGCCGATCGTCCGGCACTGGTGAACAGCCTCAAGGCCTGGCGGCCTTCGCTGTTCGCCGGGTTCATGGGGGCGTTCGCGTCGCAATTCTGGTTCATCGGTTTCGCGCTGACGAGCGCGGCCAATGTGCGGACGCTGGCGCTGGTCGAGGTGCTGTTTGCCCAGGCCGTGTCTCGCCGCCTGTTCGACCAGGCGACCACCCGGCGCGAATATGCCGGGATGGCGTTAATCGTCGCCGGCGTGGCGCTGCTGCTGGCCTCACACTAACGGGGACGACCTGATTGCATCGGGTTGTCTGCTCTAGCTCTCTGTTTCTGCAGCATCTTTCTCGGTCGATCGGGGACTGGTTGGCGGCATCATGCCCTAGCCGTCGCGGCCGCTAGCGTTTCGGCTTCTTGTCGGTCCCGCCGGTGGGCCCGATCTCCTTGAGATTGTGGGTGTCGCTGACCGTGGTGTTCGGTGCCTCGCCGGGCGCCTCGGGTTCGGGCGCGCCGGCCGAAGCGCCACCCATGTAGGAGGGCGGATCGCTGGCCGGAAAGGACATTTCCGAGCCGGCGTCGACGAGCTTTTCGCGGCTGGCCCTCGTATCATAGGCCTCGCAATAGCGGGTGAATACCGTCGATTGATCCTTGCGGGCCAGCGTCAGTCCGCCCTCGCGCAGCAGGGTCGCGACCTCCTCCTGGCTGCGCCGGGCGAGGCCGGCCTGGGCATCGCCGCGACCGTGGCGGGCGGCCTCATCGTGAGCCGAGATGTCGATGGTTTGCGTCATGGTGTCCTCCAGGCGCGGCCGATGCGGCAGGCCGCAGCATGTGTCCGGTCACAACGTCCGGGCGCGGGTGCCGTTCCCGGCGTGCGGACCTGCGCCCTTGATGGTCCGGGCCGGAGGCGTATGGTGCGGCAACTGGCAGAAGGAGACGCGTCATGACCGCCTGCATCGTTGGCTGGGCCCATACCCCGTTCGGCAAGATGGACGCCGAGAGCGTCGAGAGCCTCATCGTCCGCGTGACCAACGAGGCGCTCGACAATGCGGGGATCGATGCCTCGGAGGTCGACGAGATCGTGCTGGGCCACTACAACGCCGGCTTCTCGGCTCAGGATTTCACTGCCTCGCTGGTGCTGCAGGCCGATCCGGCGCTGCGCTTCAAGCCGACGACGCGGGTCGAGAACGCCTGCGCCACCGGGTCTGCCGCCGTGCACCAGGGCCTGAAGAGCATCGCGGCACGCAGCGCCAAGACGGTGCTGGTCGTGGGCGTCGAGCAGATGACCAAGACGCCGGGCCCCGAGATCGGCAAGACCCTGCTGAAGGCGTCCTATCTGCCCGAGGACGGCGACACGCCCGGCGGCTTTGCCGGCGTGTTCGGTAAGATCGCGGCCGCGTATTTCCAGAAATATGGCGACCAGTCGGATGCGCTCGCCCTGATCGCGGCGAAGAACCACAAGAACGGGGTTTCAAACCCCTATGCGCAGATGCGCAAGGATATCGGCTTCGAATTCTGCCGGCAGGAAAGCGAGAAGAATCCGTTCGTCGCCGGCCCGCTGAAGCGGACCGACTGTTCGCTGGTGTCGGACGGCGCCGCCGCGCTGGTGATCTGCGACGTCGAGACGGCGTTGCGCCGCAAGCGCGCGGTTGCCTTCCGCGGGTCCTCGCATGTTCAGGATTTCCTGCCGATGTCGAAGCGCGACATCCTGAAGTTCGAGGGCTGCAGCGAAGCCTGGAAGCGGGCACTGCTGCAGGCCGGCGTGACGCTCGATCACCTGTCCTTTGTCGAGACGCATGACTGCTTCACGGTGGCGGAGCTGATCGAGTACGAGGCGATGGGCCTGGTGCCGGAAGGCCAGGGCGCCGTCGCCATCAAGGAAGGCTGGACGCAGAAGGACGGGCGACTGCCCGTCAATCCGTCAGGCGGCCTCAAGGCGAAGGGCCACCCCATCGGCGCGACCGGCGTGTCGATGCATGCGCTCACCGCGATGCAGCTCTGCGGCGAAGCCGGCGAGATGCAGATTCCGGCCGCAACGCTCGGCGGCATCTTCAACATGGGCGGCGCCGCCGTCGCGAACTACGTGTCGATCCTCGAGCGGATCCGCTGAACGGCCGCGGCCGTTGGCCGTTGGCCGCTGCAGCAAGGACCACTCAGGACGGGCGCGGCAGCGCGTCCGTCACTCGTCGGGGACGCGGGTCGCAAGCGCGAGGGCATGGACCTTTCCGGCCAATTCCTCTGCCAGAAGCCCGTTGACCAGCCGGTGACGTTCGACCCGGCTCTTGCCGCGGAAGGCTTCTGACACCACTTCAACCCTGAAGTGGGTCTCACCGCCCTCGCGCCAGCCACCATGGCCGCGATGCTGGTCGGATTCATCCACGACCGACAGGGATACCGGTGCGAGACCGTCCGTCAGCTTGCGGCTTATCGCGTCCTTAACGCCCATCGGACATCCTGAGCTGGAGTTTCGGATCGGCCCTGTGGCCCCATTGTGGCCGCGAAGCCGCGCCCTTCCGCCGACCTGGTCCTCCGGGTCGCACCCGGCTTGCCCTGCCCGCCCGACCACTCATAATGCCTGTGCAATGAATCTCAACTCGCCCTTGTTCGATCGCATCCGGACCCGCACCCGCCGGGCGGAGCAGGCGCGCGCCCAGGCTGCCGCCGCCGGTGGCTGCGAACATCCCGGATGCAGCCAGAAGGGTGAGCACCGGGCGCCGAAGGGCCGGTCCCATGAGGGCCAGTACTGGCGCTTCTGCATCGATCACGTCCGCGAATACAACCAGTCCTACAATTATTTCGCCGGCATGACCGATGACGCGGTGATGCGCTACCAGAAGGACGCACTGGTCGGCCATCGGCCGACCTGGTCGATGGGCGTCAACGGCGCGAAGGCCAGGCCGACTGGTGCCGAGGGTCCGGAAACCTTTGCGTATGACGATCCGCTCGGCGTGTTCCGGGCCGCGGGTTTTGCCGGCCGGGCCGCGCCGGAGCCGGAGCGCCGTCCTGGCGTGGGTCCGGTGGCCCGTCGGGCCTATGACGTTCTCGGGCTTGACGAGAGCGCCGATGCCGCGGCCGTGAAGGCCCGCTACAAGCAGTTGGTGAAGCAGGTCCACCCGGACGCCAATGGCGGCGACCGCTCCTACGAGGACCGGCTGCGCGAGGTCATCAACGCCTACAACACCCTGAAGGCGGCCGGGCTGGCGTGAGCCGGTGCTGCGGCGGGATGCGACCGCGGTGCGCGGCTGCAGCGCCGCTGTTGCGCGGCGCGCGAATTGCCTCCGGGCTTTCGAGCCCTTAAACAGGACTGGGTGTTCCGGCCCCGGGCCGCCGTCCCGGGCATTGCCGTCCCGTCTCGCCAGTGAGGATCCATGTCTTCCATGACTGCAACGGTGCCGGGCCTGCCGGACGTGATGATGTCCGCCCGCAAGCTGTTTGGCATCGATTCCGACATGGACGTCCCGGCCTATTCGAAGCCGGACGCCCATGTGCCCGATCTCGATCCCGATTACCTGTTCGACCGCGACACGACGCTGGCAATCCTGGCCGGGTTTGCGCGCAACCGGCGCGTGATGGTCACCGGCTATCACGGCACGGGCAAGTCGACCCATATCGAGCAGGTCGCGGCCCGGCTGAACTGGCCCTGCATCCGCATCAACCTGGATAGCCACGTGTCGCGCCTCGACCTGGTCGGCAAGGACGCGATCGTGCTGAAGGACGGCAAGCAGGTGACCGAATTCCAGGATGGCATCCTGCCCTGGGCCCTGCAGAACAACATCGCGCTGGTGTTCGACGAGTATGACGCCGGCCGCCCGGACGTGATGTTCGTGATCCAGCGCGTACTGGAGATCTCCGGCCAGCTGACCCTGCTCGACCAGAAGCGTGTGATCCGCCCGCACGGCGCCTTCAGGCTGTTTGCGACCGCCAACACGGTGGGGCTCGGCGATACGTCAGGGCTCTATCACGGCACCCAGCAGATCAACCAGGGCCAGATGGACCGGTGGTCGATCGTGACGACGCTGAACTACCTCCCGCACGACAAGGAGGTCGACATCGTCCTGGCCAAGGCCAAGCACCTCACCGGCAAGGAGGGCCGCGACACCGCCAACAAGATGGTGCGGGTCGCTGATCTCACCCGCAATGCGTTCATCAATGGCGATTTGTCGACGGTGATGAGCCCGCGCACCGTCATCACCTGGGCGGAGAACGCCGAGATCTTCAAGAGCATCGGCTTCGCCTTCCGGCTCACCTTCCTGAACAAGTGTGACGAGCTCGAGCGACCGCTGGTGGCGGAGTTCTTCCAGCGCTGCTTCGGCCAGGAGCTCCCGGAGAGCGCGGTCAACGTCGCGCTGAGCTGAGGTCCGATGCCCCGGGTCGTCCTTGAAAAGCACTACGGTGCTGCCAAAAAAGCGATCTGGGCGGGCCTCGTCGCCTACAACCGCAGCGTCATCGGCGCGCTGCCGGGCAAGACTGTTGTTGTGTCGGTGAAGGATGAGGGTGCCGTCGCCGGTGGCGTTGTCGGCGAGGTCTGGGCGGGGTGACTTTTCATCCAGCTGTTCTGGCTCCAGGAAGCGCTCCGGGGTCGTGACCTGGGCTCGGAGGCCCTGCAGACGCTGGAGGCCGAGGCGCGACGGCTGGGCGCGACCCAGGCGTATGTCGACACGTTCAGCTTCCAGGCGCCTGATTTCTACCGCAAGCTCGGCTATCACGAGTTCGGGCGGCTCGAGGGTTGGCCGCTGGGGCATTCCCGCTACTGGATGACGAAAGCCCTATGACCACCAACCGCAAGCCGCCCCAGCCCAAGGAAGCGCCGGCCGAACCGTTCAAGCGGGCGGTGGCCGGCACGCTGCGGGCGATCGCGCGGCAGCCCGAGTTCGAGGTGGCGTTCGCGCCCGACCGGCCGTCCCTGACCGGCGACAAGGCACGGCTGCCCGAGCCGCCACGCAAGATGACCGCTGCCGACGTCGCCATCGTGCGCGGCCATGCCGACTCGATGGCGCTGCGGCTCGCCTGCCACGACGGCGCGGTGCACCGCCGGCTGGCGCCGCAGGCCCAGGCCGCCCGGGCGGTGTTCGATGCGGTCGAGCAGGCGCGGTGCGAGGCCATCGGCGCGCGCCGCATGGCCGGCGTGTCGGCCAACCTGTCGGCAATGCTGGAGGATCGCTACCACCGCGGCAACTACCACGAGATCACCGACCGGGCGGACGCGCCGCTGGAGGATGCGGTCGCGATGATCGCGCGCGAACGCATGACCGGCCTCAAGCCGCCGCCGGCTGCGCAGAAGATCGTCGACCTGTGGCGCCCGTGGATCGAGGAGAAGGCCGGCAAGGAGCTCGACCGGCTCGGCGACGCCCTGGAGAACCAACGCGGCTTCGGTCGGGCAGTGCGGGAGATGCTGGCCAGCCTCGACATGGCCGAGGATGCGTCGCTCGACCCTGACGAGAGCGAGGACAGCACGGACGACCAGTCCTCCGGCAACCAGCAGACGCAGCAGGAGGGCGAGACCGAGGACCAGTCGGCGTCTGAATCCGCCGAGACGGAGCGCTCCGAGGACGCCCAGGAGGAGATGGACGACGGCATGACCGAATCGGCCGACGGGCCGACCGGTGAGATGCCGGACGATGCCGATGAAGCCGACGGCGAGGATCCGTCCGAATCCATGCGCCCTCCGGTGTCGAGCACCCGCGAGACGCGCGGGCCCGACTACAAGGCCTTCACGCAGAAGAACGACGAGGTCATCGACGCCGAGGATCTGTGCGATGCCGACGAGCTGGCGCGGCTGCGTGCCTATCTGGACAAGCAGCTCGGCCACCTGCAGGGCGTCGTGGCCCGGCTTGCCAACCGGCTGCAGCGCCGGCTGATGGCGCAGCAGAACCGGGCCTGGGAGTTCGACCTCGAGGAGGGCGCGCTCGATCCGGCGCGGCTGCCGCGCATCGTCATCGATCCGTTCCAGCCTCTGTCGTTCAAGCGCGAGAAGGACACGACCTTCCGCGACACCGTAGTGACGCTGCTGATCGACAATTCCGGCTCGATGCGCGGTCGGCCGATCACCGTGGCGGCGACCTGCGGCGACATCCTGGCGCGCACGCTGGAGCGCTGCGGTGTCAAGGTCGAGATTCTCGGCTTCACCACCCGGGCCTGGAAGGGCGGCCAGTCGCGCGAGGCGTGGCTGCAGTCGGGCAAGCCGGCCAATCCGGGGCGGCTGAACGATTTGCGGCACATCGTCTACAAGTCGGCCGATGCGCCATGGCGGCGGGCGCGGCGCAATCTCGGGCTGATGATGCGCGAGGGCCTGCTCAAGGAGAACATCGATGGCGAGGCGCTCGACTGGGCGCACCA
The DNA here is from genome assembly GCA_040380755.1 of Methylobacteriaceae bacterium. Taxonomy (GTDB): domain Bacteria; phylum Pseudomonadota; class Alphaproteobacteria; order Rhizobiales; family Beijerinckiaceae; genus Alsobacter. The sequence continues at coordinate 27,795 of JBEIIL010000008.1, forward strand.
GCGGCTGCTGGCGCGACCGGAGCAGCGCAAGATCCTGATGATGATCTCCGACGGGGCTCCCGTCGACGACTCGACCCTGTCGGTCAATCCCGGCAACTATCTGGAGCGGCACCTGCGCTACGTGATCGACGAGGTCGAGAACCGCTCGCCGGTCGAGTTGATCGCCATCGGCATCGGCCATGACGTCACCCGCTACTACCGCCGCGCCGTCACCATCGTCGACGCCGAGGAACTCGGCGGGGCGATGACCGAGAAGCTCGCCGAGCTGTTCGAGGAAAAATCCGCCCCGGTGAAGGGCACTGCGCCGCGCCGCCGCGCGCGCGCATGAGGCCAGTCAGCCGCCGGTCGCTGCTGCTGCAGGGCGCAGGCGCGCTTGCGGTCCTGCCGGGGGCGGACGCATGGGCGCGTGGCGTCTGGCCGCCTACCCCGATCACGGTGCAGGAGCGGCCGATCAGTCATTTCGCGCTGTTCGACCGTGACCGCAGCCGGTTCGGACCGCTGGTGTTTCTCGGCGGTTTCGAACTGTGGAGCCAGCATCACGCGTTTGGCGGCTTTTCCGGCCTGGCAGCGACGGGCGGTGACGGGCTTCTGGCCGTCTCCGACAATGGCTGCTGGCTCAGCCTGCAGCTGCGCGGCGCACCGGACGGCCGGCCGCTCGGGGTCGCCGATGCGGTGATTGCGCCGATGCTCGATGCCGGCGGCGTGCCGCTCGGCGACACGAAGCGCTACGACACCGAGGGTCTCGCGCTGGTCGACGGCACAGCCTATGTGGGGATCGAGCGCACCCAGGAGGTGATGCGGTTTCCCTTCGGGCGCGACGGCCTGCGTGCCCGCGGGCGGCCGGTTCCGGTTCCGGCCGGCATGGGCAAATGGCCATCCAACCGGGGCCCCGAGGCGATCGGCATCCTGCCCGCCGGTCCGCTGGCCGGCAGCCTGATCGTCATCGCCGAACAGTCCCATCCGGGCGCCGATACGCCGACCGAGGGGTTCTTCCTCACCGGGCCGCAGCGCGGCGCTTTCAAGCTGGCACGACACGACAGCTTCGACGTCACCGACATCGCCTTTCTGCCTGGCGGCGACATGCTGGTGCTGGAGCGACATTTCAGCTGGCTGTCGGGCGTGGCGATGCGGCTGCGGCGGGTGCCGCTGGCCAGCGTGCAACCTGGCGCGCTGCTTGCGGGCGAGCGCCTGCTCGAGGCGGATATGCGTTTCCATATCGACAACATGGAAGGGCTGTGCGTGCAGCGTGCGGCCGACGGATCGACGCTGCTGACGATGATCTCCGACGACAATTACTCGGCGCTGCAGCGCACCGTGCTGCTGCGCTTCCGCTACGAGGGCTGACCGGCCGTCTCGACAGGCCGCACCACCCGCAGCAGAGCCCCATAGGGCACCAGCGCCACCAGAGCGATCGCCACCTTCACGCCGAAATCGCAGATCGCCAGGCTGACCCACAGCGGCACCGGCCCGAAGCCGAAGAACGGCACCTTGGCCGCCATCTCGGGGTCGCCGGCAAAGGCCAGCGAGAAGAACAGGGCCGTATCCAGCGCGGAGCCGATCAGGCTGCCGACGAGCGGTGCCCGCCACCAAGTCTGCCGGCGCAGGCCATCGAACACCGTCACGTCGAACATCTGGCCGACCAGAAAGGCGGTTCCGGACGCCAGCGCGATCCGCGGCGTGGCGAGCGCCACTGACAACACCACCGCCAGGACAAAGCCGACCGCCACGAGGCGGCGCGCCGTGCCGACGCCGTAGCGGCGGTTGGTCAGGTCGGTGACCAGAAATGACACCGGGTAGGTGAAGGCGCCCCAGGTGAGGTAGTCGCCAAGGCCCCAGTAGGGGAAGGGGTGCTGGACGAGGATGTTGGAGGCGACGACGATGGCCGCCATCGCCAGGACAGGAAGCGCAAGCTGGCGGAGCATGATCATCATTGCTTTTGTCCGAAGGGACCGTTCAACAGCAAAGGCCCCGCCCGGAGGGGCGGGGCCTGGCCGGACGGCGAAGCCGCGCGCTTACTGCGCGACGACGGCCTGTTTCTTGTGGATCTCGCGCTTCATCGTGCGCAAACCCTGCGACAGATCGTCCTCGGACGCCTTCACCAGGAAGGCATCGAGGCCGCCGCGGTGCTCGACCGTGCGCAGTGCATTGGCCGACACGCGCAGCCGCACGGAGCGGTTCAGCGCATCCGACTGCAGCGTCACGGCGACGAGGTTCGGGAGGAACCGTCGCCTGGTCTTGCGGTTCGAGTGGCTCACCAGATTGCCGGTCTGCACACCCTTGCCGGTCAGTTCGCACCGACGTGCCATGTTGGTCTTCCTTGTTCCTGTTCGTCGCCGCCCGGGGCCCAACGGCGAGCGGGCTCGCCATAAAGACAGAGGGCGGCCGAAGCCGCCACCGGGGACCACGCAGCATTCGATAGTCGGCGGTCTATAGTGGATCGGGCGCCTCGACGTCAAGTCGCCGGATCGGCCGCGAATCAGTCACAATGCACAGTTGAAATCGTTGAAACAGCGCCGGTGGCGCCTTCTCAGTACAGGCTGTTGCCCATGCCGGACCGCCGTTTCTGCCTCATCTTCGCGCTTGCCGCCTCGATCCCGCTGGCGGCACCTGCCCGCGCCGAGACGGTCGACATCCAGTACGCTTTGACCCTTGCCGGCCTGTCGATCGGCACCGCCACCCTCAGTGGCTCTGTCGGCCGCGACAGCTACAAGATCGACGTGAAGGCCCGCATGACCGGGCTGGCCGGGATGGTGACGAGCGGGCGCGGCGCCGGATCGTCATCCGGCAGCACCGCCTCGGGCCGGGTGGTGCCGTCTTCCTACGCGCTGTCGTCGGGCGGGACGGGCAAGGTCTACACCGTTCGGATGGCGCTGACGGGCGGAGCCGTTTCCGCCGTCGAGATCATGCCGCCGCTGGAAGGCAAGGTCGACAGGGTGCCGCTGACCGACGGCCACAAGCGCAACATCGTCGATCCTGTGAGCGCCCTCGTCATGCCGGTTACCGGCCAGGAACTGCTCGATCCTACCTCCTGCAGCCGCACCATCCCGGTGTTCGACGGGGCCGGCCGTTTCGATGTCATGCTGAGCTATTCGGCAACCCGGAGCGTCGACCTGCCGGGCTACAGCGGCCCGGTCCTGGTGTGTGCCGCGCGCTACAATCCCATCGCCGGCCACCGCACCAACCGTCCCTCGACACAGTTCATGGCCGACAACCGCGACATGGAAGTCTGGCTGGCGCCGGTGGAAGGCGCCCGCACGTTGCTGCCGGCCCGCATCGCCGTGCGCACGATGGTGGGCATGACCATCATCGAGGCGACGGCGTTCAATGTCCGTCGTGCTGCAGCCGATCCGGCGACCACCTCGTCCACCAAGACGGTTGACGCCCGGCGCAACTGACACGGTCCGCGGGCAGGATTTTGTTCCGCTTCGGGACATCGGGTTAACCCGATCAGGGCTGGCGGCGGAAAACCGCTGTCCTGCGCGCCAGTACCCTTTGAGGCCCAGCCTCAGGTTCGCTCCTCTCCAACGTGATTCGTCGCCTTGGCGTTCCGGGTTGGATCGGGGCGTTAACCGCCGGCCTGCCGCTGCGGCAGATCAGTGAAGGATCTCGTTCATCCTTTCGGGACAGAGGCGCGGTCCACGACCTGTTCCGACCCGTCCGCCGGTCGTTCAGCCCGTGTCCCGCGCCGGGACGGCGCGTTAACGCGGCTCCCGATCGACATGCCGGATGGCGAAGCCGCGGGGTGGCGCCGTGCCGGGCGCAGCCTCGTGCCACAGTGATTCGTGCCGGCTGTGTTCCGGCTCTCGTCCGGAGGTTAACACCGGGCCGGTCCCGCGCCGGGACAACAGGTTAACGCCGTCGCTGCAACGGCCCTGCCCGGCCGCTGCTCCATAAGGGCCAGACCAAGGGTTGCAGCCGGGCGGAGCCTGATTCGGACATGGGGTGTTCACGGCCAGGCCACAGGTTAACGGCCGTTCGGGCCGGTTTTCCGACTGCCGGGCTAGAAGCTCCCATCCCCCGTCCCGCTCCGGGACGGTTGAGTTAAGGATCTGTCGGCTGATTGCGCCTTGCATGCGTCCAGCCCGTCCCATCGAACATGAGGCCCAGCAAGGCCCACATCTGATTCGGGCATGGTCCGTTCCCGATCGGATCGAATGATTGACGCCGCGCGAGTCTTTGTCGGTGGCCGTGCAAGTCATGCGAGTCGCGGGACGAGTCCCGTTTCGGCGCAGGCCGTTAACGTCCTGTTGAGGCCGAGTCGATCCGGCGCGGGGCCGAGTCGAGCCTGCTAGTGTCGCAAAAATTGACTCGACACAACCTGTAGCGACGCCGGGAATACGGTGAACCGCAGGTCTGTGATTCGGGCTTGATTCGTTCGGGACTCGTTCTGGATGTCACCGGCGCCGGCCGAACAGGGGTCGTGCCACCTCCGGTTTTCCTCGCACGCGCCGCTCCCGCGCCTTATATCTGCGGGCGATGCTTCCCCGTTCCCTCCCGCCTTCCGTCCGGGCCCGCGGCGTTACCGCGGTGCTGGGCCCGACGAACACCGGCAAGACCCATCTGGCGATCGAGCGGATGCTCGGCCACGGCGCCGGGCTGATCGGCCTGCCATTGCGGCTTCTGGCGCGCGAGGTCTACCAACGCCTTGTCGACCGCAGCTCGGTCGACGCGGTCGCCCTCGTGACCGGCGAGGAGAAGATCAAGCCACCCGGCGCGCGCTACTGGGTTGCCACCGTCGAGGCGATGCCGCGCGACCTCGACGTGCCGTTCGTGGCGATCGACGAGATCCAGCTCGCCGCCGACCGTGACCGTGGCCATGTCTTCACCGACAGGCTGCTGAACATGCGAGGCAGCGCCGAGACGCTGTTGATCGGCGCCTCGACGATGAAGCCGCTGATCGAGCAGCTCATGCCGGGCGTGCATGTGGTGACGCGTCCGAGGCTGTCGCAGCTGAGCTTCGCCGGTGAAAAGAAGATCACGCGGCTGCCGCCACGCTCGGCCATCGTCGCCTTCTCGGCCGAGGAGGTCTACGCCATCGCCGAGCTGATCCGGCGCCAGCGCGGGGGCGCGGCGGTGGTGCTGGGGGCCCTGTCGCCGCGCACCCGCAACGCCCAGGTGGCGATGTACCAGTCGGGCGATGTCGATTTTCTGATTGCGACCGACGCGATCGGCATGGGCCTCAATCTCGACGTCAACCACGTCGCCTTCGCGGCGGACCGCAAGTTCGACGGCGCGATGCACCGCCGGCTGATCCCGGCGGAGTTCGGGCAGATCGCCGGCCGGGCGGGCCGGCACCTGCGCGATGGCTCGTTCGGCACCACCGGGCGGTGCGATCCGTTCGAGCCCGAACTCGTCGAGCTGCTCGAGGATCATAGGTTCGATCCGGTCCGCGTGCTGCAGTGGCGCAATCCGGATCTCGACTTCGCGTCGGTGGCAGCGCTGATGGCGTCGCTGGAGCGGACACCCACCGAGGCAGGCCTGACGCGGGCGATTCCGGCCGACGACGTGGTGTCGCTCGACATCGTGGCGCGTGATGCCGAGCTTGCCGGCTACGCCATCGGTCGCGCTGCCGTCGAGCGGCTGTGGGATGTCTGCCAGGTTCCCGATTACCGCAAGGTGGCGCCGGCTGCCCATGCCGAGCTGGTGGCGACGATTTTCCGCCAGCTGATGCGCGACGGAGAGCTGTCCGAAGACTGGTTCGCGCGCCGCGTCGGCGAGGTCGACAGGAGCGATGGCGACATCGATACGCTGTCGGCGCGCATCGCCCAGGTGCGCACCTGGACCTTCGTGGCGAACCGTCCAGACTGGTTACGCGTTCCCGAGCATTGGCAGCGGGTCACCCGTCAGGTAGAGGACAGGCTGTCGGATGCGTTGCACGAGCGTCTGGCGCAGCGTTTCGTGGATCGCCGCACCAGCGTGCTGATGCGGCGGCTGAGAGAGAATGCGATGCTCGAGGCGGAAATCACGGCGGCCGGAGACGTGCTCGTCGAAGGTCACCCCATCGGCCGGTTGCAGGGGTTCCAGTTCGCCCCTGATCCGATGGCCGGCGGTCCCGAGGCCAAGGCGCTGCGCAACGCGGCGCTGAAGGCGCTTGCGGGCGAACTCGAGACGCGCGCGGCGCGGCTAGCGGGGGCGTCGGACGAGGCCTTCGTGCTGGCCAATGACGGGTCGCTGCGATGGCAGGGCGAGGTGATCGCCAAGCTCACGGCCGGCGACAAGGTGCTGGAGCCCCGACTCAGGCTGGTGGCGGACGAGCAGCTGACCGGCCCGGCCCGCGACCAGGTGCAGACCCGGATCGATGCGTGGATCAAGGCGCATGTGGAGCGCCAGCTCGGGCCGCTGCTGCGGCTGGAAAGCCCCGACGGGCTTGCGGGCATTGCCCGCGGCATCGGCTTTCAGATCGCCGAGGCGCTCGGTGTGCTCGAGCGCTCCCGCGTCGCTGACGACATGAAGCACCTCGATCAGGAAGGGCGGGGCAGCCTGCGCAATTTCGGCGTGCGGTTCGGTGCCTATCACCTGACGGTGCCGGCGCTGCTGAAGCCGGCGCCGCGCGGCCTCGCGGCGCAGCTCTGGGCGCTGAAGCTCGGGGGTCCCGAGGTCAAGGGGCTCGACGACATCCTGCATCTCGCTTCGTCCGGCCGCACCTCGATGCCGGTCGACAAGGACGTGCCTAAGGGCCTCTACCGGGCCGCGGGTTTCCGGGTGTGCGGCGAGAGGGCCGTTCGTGTTGACATCCTCGAGCGGCTGGCGGACCTGATCCGCCCCGCCATCCATTATCGCCCCGGCGCGACGCCGGGCTCGCCGCCGCCCGGCGCTGCGGACGGCGAGGGGTTCGTCGTGACCACCGCGATGACGTCGCTGTGCGGCTGCGCCGGCGATGATTTCGCGTCGATCCTGCGGTCGCTCGGCTATGTGGTCGATCGGCGGGCCGGTCCCGCCATCACCGTGCCGCTGCTGGCGGCCGCCGCCACTGCGCCTGTCGCGGTTGCGACCGTCGAGGCCGTTGTCGAGGTCGCACCAGAGGATGCGGCGGCAGCCGCTGGCGGCGGTGACAACGCCCCGCCTTCCGATGGCTTGACGGTGACTGCGACCGAGACGGTGGAGCTCGCGGCGGTGCCCGCCGCGGCCGAGTCCGCCGCAGTGCCAGCCGAAGGCGAAGAAGCCGATGCTAGCGCCGCTCCGGCCGCCCCGGAGGCTGTCGAAGCCGCTTCTGCCGAGGTTTCTCCTGCCGGGGTTTGTGCTGAAGAGGTCCCGTCTGCCGAGGGCGACCCTGCCGGGACATCGTCGGAACTCCCGGTGGCCGCGGCGTCCAGCACTGATGTGGCGCCCGAGCCGGATGAGCCGGCGGCCGCACCGTCGGCGGACGTGGTTGCAGATCCGTCCGGGGCCTCAGGTGATGGCGCGGAAGCGTCTGCTGACGTCGTGACACCGGTCGACATCCCGCTGATCGAGGTGTGGCGCCAGCATCGCCACCAGGGGGGCCAGCGACCCGCCAATCGCGGCCGCGCGCCGAACCGTGCGGCACCTGCGGAGGGCGAGCCGCGCCCGCCGCGTCGAGACGATCGGGGCCGGGGAGACCGGCGCCCGGACCGCCCGCCGGGCGATCGCGGGCCACGGCCCGCCACTGTTACGGGAGAGGTTGTTGCAGGCCCCGCGCCGGAGCCACAGGCTCCGCGCCCGCCGCGCCGGGATTTCAACCGGCCCGATACGCCAGCCGCGGACGGTCCGCGCAGCGACCGGCCAGGAGGTGATCGGCCAGGAGGTGATCGCGCGGGCGGTGATCGTCCGGGAGCCCGCAGCGGCTTCCGCGGAGGCGGCGGTGGTGGCAAGCCTGGCGGCAGCGGTAGGCCCGGCGGCGGTGCTCGCCCCGAGGGCGGGTCGCGCTATGAGGGCAAGGGCGGCGGCCGGGGCGACCGTGGCGACCGTCAAGACCGCTCCAGCTGGCAGGACCCGGCGGACCGGCCATCGCGCGACAAGGCGCCCGATCCCAACTCGCCCTTCGCCAAGCTGCTGGCGCTGAAGGCCGCGCTCGAGGCCAAGCAGGGCGGCAAGGGCTGACGTGGCGGGGCGTCGCGGCGCTCCCGAAGACGATGCGCCGTCCGAGCGGCAGCGGATCGACAAATGGCTTGTCTATGCGCGTTTCGTGAAGACCCGTGCGGCGGCTTCGCTGCTGGTTGAGGACGGTCGCGTCCGCCTCAACGGTGTGCGGACGACGCGCCCCGACCGCGCCGTGCAGGCCGGCGACGTGCTCACGCTGGCCTTGCCGCATGCCACCCAGGTTGTCCGCATCACAGGGTTGGCCGAGCGCCGTGGCGGCGCCACCGTCGCGCAGGCGCTGTATGAGGACATTGGCAGCTGATGCGCGGCGGCCCTGCGGTGCGCTGGCTGCCTTGCCAGTCGCCGGCATCTCCGCTAGCACACGAAAAGTCCGCGTCTCCCGGTCCGACCGGGCACCCCGTCCGGAGTCAGACATGACGTATGTGGTCGTCGAGAACTGCATCAAGTGCAAGTACATGGATTGCGTCGAGGTGTGTCCGGTGGACTGCTTCTACGAAGGCGAGAACATGCTCGTCATCCACCCCGACGAATGCATCGATTGCGGTGTCTGCGAACCGGAGTGCCCGGCCGAGGCGATCAAGCCGGACACCGAGCCGGGCCTGGAAAGCTGGCTCAAGGTGAATGCCGACTATTCCAAGTCCTGGCCGAACATCACCGTCAAGCGCCCGTCGCCTTCCGATGCCAAGGAGCATGACGGCGAAGCAGGCAAGTTCGAGAAGTATTTTTCGCCGGAGCCGGGCGAGGGCGACTGAGCGGCGGGGCGGCATGCGCCGTCCGCGGCGTTGACCTTTGATTCATCCAGACTTTTGTGTTAGGGTATTTCGGTGGTCGATTATATACGGCGCGCTTTGCCCGCACCCCCTTCACTGATGGTGACGATCCCGAAGGGTCGGTCTTATCACCTCGGCATGCCCGCCAAATGCGGACCATGCCAGCGGGCACGGCAAGCGTTTCTGGCCATCGGCTGAACGGAACACGGGGCGGATCGGTCAGGCCGGTCCGGGCCGTGGATAGTTTTTGCGCCGGTGCGAGCCGGCCTTCGCGTGTCACGCCCGGGCCCGAGCCCGGCATGGGGAGAAGACCAGAATCATGACGACGCCCAAGAAGAATTCCCAGCGCCAGGGTTACAAGACCGGCGAATTCGTCGTGTACCCGGCCCATGGCGTCGGCCAGATCGTCGCCATCGAGGAGCAGGAAGTTGCCGGCTTCAAGCTCGAACTGTTCGTGATTTCGTTCGAGAAGGACAAGATGACGCTGCGCGTGCCGACCGCGAAGGCGGCGACCGTGGGCATGCGCAAGCTGGCCGAGAACACGCTCGTCACCAAGGCGCTCGAGACGATCACCGGCCGTGCCCGCGTCAAGCGGACGATGTGGTCGCGCCGCGCCCAGGAGTATGAGGCGAAGATCAATTCGGGCGATCTGATCGCGATTTCCGAGGTGGTGCGCGACCTGCACCGGTCCGAGGCGCAGCCGGAGCAGTCCTATTCCGAGCGGCAGCTCTACGAGGCGGCCCTCGACCGCATGGCGCGCGAAGTCGCTGCCGTGAACCGGCTGCACGAGACCGAGGCGCTGAAGCTCATCGAGGTTCAGCTCGCCAAATCGCCCAAGCGTGGCAAGACGGCGGATGCGGCCGAAGCCGCTGTCGAGGACGAGCAGGAAGAGGCGGCCTGAGCCACTTCATTCATTGCACTGACGAAAAAAGCCCGGCGAGAGCCGGGCTTCTTGCGTTTCAGGGACAGTATCCGACGCTTCAGGCCGGCAAGCTGCGCCTCAGGACGGAGACGCGCCGCCCAGGCTCTGGCGGAAGAAGGCGACGGTGCGGTCGAAGGCGAGCGTTGCCGCCTTGGCGTCATAGCGCTCGGTGCTGGTGTCGTTGTGGAAGGCGTGGTTGACGCCGTCATACATGAACAGGGTGTAGGGCACGTTGGCGGCCTTCAGGGCGGTTTCATAGCCGGCGATCCCGGCATTGATCCGCGCGTCGAGGCCGGCGTAGTGCATCATCATCGGCGCGCGGATCTTTGCCGCGGCCTCGGCCGGCGGCGACACGCCGTAGAAGACGACACCAGCGCCAAGCTCCGGCAGCCGTGCGGCGATGACGTTGACCATGCCGCCACCCCAGCAGAAGCCGACGGCGCCGACGCGGCCGTTGGTAGCCGGATCGGCCCTGAGCATGGCGATCGCGGCGGCGGCCTGCTCGACAACCTGCTCGCCCGGCAGCTTGGCGAACAGGTCGCGGGCGGCGTCGGGATCGGCCGGTGTGCCGCCCAGCGGTGCCAGCATGTCGGGACCATAGGCGGCGAAGCCGGCAACCGCGAAGCGGCGGACGACGTCCTCGATATGGGCGTTCAGCCCGCGGTTCTCGTGGATGACGATGACGGCCGGGACTTTGCCGCCTGCGGCCGGCACCGCCATGTATCCCAACTGGTCGACCCCGTTGACCTTGGTGGCGATCCGGCGCGTGCGAATGCGCGGATCGGCCTCGGGAACCTGCTGGGCGTGGGCATAGTTGGGTTCAAGGACGGCCAGGGCCGCCGACGCCGCACCGGCTGATCCCGCAAGCAGCGTCAGCCGCTCAAGGAACACACGGCGTGCAAGCGGTTTGTGGGTGTACTCGTCGTAGAGGTCGATGATCGTCTGGTCGAGCGCCATGGCGGTCCTCCTATCGGCTGCGTTGCAGTGTAGCGTGCGACGGACTGGCGTCAGCGGGGGCACGTTCACGAAATCGCGTCCCGGCGGGCAGGTGATCCGTCAGGACCCGTTATCCGTAAAGTTACCGAGTCTCAATCCGGGGAACGACCATGGGCGAGATCGCTGGCATGCGGCGGACCTTCGTCAAGGCGGCGATGGATGCACCGTTCCTCACCCGCGAGAACGAGCACGCTCTCGCCGTCCGCTGGAAGGATCTGCGCGACGAGGACGCCCTTCACCAGCTCGCAGCCGCACACATGCGCCTTGTCATCGCCATTGCGGCGCGGTTCCGCCATTACGGCCTGCCGATGGCGGACCTGATCCAGGAGGGCCATGTCGGCCTGCTGGAGGCTGGCGCCCGCTTCGAGCCCGAGCGCGAGGTCCGCTTCTCGACCTACGCCACCTGGTGGATCCGGGCCTCGATCCAGGACTACATCCTGCGCAACTGGTCGATCGTGCGCGGTGGTACCAGTTCGGCCCAGAAGGCGCTGTTCTTCAACCTCCGCCGGCTGCGGGCGCGCCTTGCGCACAGCGCCGCCGAGGACTCCAGCATCGACGTGCACCAGGAGATCGCCAACGCGGTCGGCGTGTCGCGCAACGACGTGCAGCTGATGGAGGCCCGCCTCTCGGGCTCCGACATGTCCCTGAACGCGCCGCTGTCGGAGAGCGACACTTCGGGTCCTTCCGAGCGGATGGACTTCCTTGTCGACGGTGCGCCGCTGCCCGACGAGACGGTGTCCGACGCCATCGACAGCGAGCGCCGCGTGACGTGGCTGCGCTCGGCGCTGACGGTGCTGTCCGACCGCGAGCTGAACATCCTGCGAGCCCGTCGCCTGTCGGAGGAAAGCGCCACGCTGGAGGCGCTGGGCGACCGGCTCGGCATCTCCAAGGAGCGCGTCCGCCAGATCGAGAGCCGGGCGCTGGAGAAGCTGCGCCGCGCCCTGCTGGAGCGGCATCCCGATCCGGAAGCGGTTTTCGTCTGACCTATTCCGCCACGACCTTGTAGGTCACGCCCGGCTTGACGGGTGATGTCCTGTCGATGGCGTTGAGCACCTGGAAGCGTTCGACCGGACGATCGGTGGCCATGCGCGTCGCCAGCGTATCCAGCGTGTCGCCGGGCTTCGCCGTCACCAGCGCGATGCGGGTCTGGCGCACGCCGGCGATCTCGGACGGCGCCAGCTTGCGGAAGCTCTCGATCGCCTGCATGAACTTCCGGTCGACCTCGGGCGTGAAGCTGCGCGCCGCCAAAATGAACCGGTAGGTGGCCTGGCCGAGCTGGATGGCGGCCAGCCGGAAGGTCCACTCGTCGCCGCGCGCGATGGTGGTGACAGCCGGTAACCCGTTGATGGTGATGCTCTCGGGCTTGCCGATGCGCACGCCCTCGATCCAGCCCGATGCCAGGAAGCTGCCGAGATCGGAGCCATCCGGGATGGTGACGCTGTCGAAGCGCAGCGCCTGGCCGCCACCCGGCGTGAGCCCGACCACGGCGGCCGAGGAGTTTTCCATGACGAAGCCGTTCGGCGCCGTGAAGGTGAAGCCGAGCTGGGGATGCAGGAACCGTGTGCCGCGCACCACGCCTTCCGCCGGGTCGTCGCCGAAGGCGAGGCCGTCGATGGCGGCGAGGTAGCGCTGCCGGTCGACCTCGCCCCGTCCCGGGCTGCCGATCTGCCGCGCCGCCACCAGTGCCTGGGTCACACGCTCGGGCGTCGAGGGATGGGTCGACAGGAAGTTCATCCCCTGCTGCCCCGGCTTTTCGCCGAGCAGTGTGGCCCGCATGGCGGACTGCCGGCCGAGGGAGGCGAGGAACCGTGCGGCACCGTAAGGGTCATAGCCTGCGCGCGCGATGGTCTGCACGCCGATCTGGTCGGCTTCCAGCTCCTGCGCCCGCGAGAAGCTGGCGATCGAAAACTTGCTGCGGGCTTGCACCACCTGCCCGGCGGCGGGGTCCTCGAGCACTTCGGCGACAACGCGGCTGACGATTTCGGAGCGGCGCTCCAGTTCGGCACGCTGCATGGCGTGGTTGGCGGCCACATGGGCGACCTCGTGGGCCATCACTGCGGCGATCTCCGCCGTGTCATTGGCCAGGCCGAGCAGGCCGCGGGTGACGTAGACATTGCCGTTGGGCAGCGCGAAGGCGTTGACGGCGGGCGAGTTGAGGATCGTCACCTGGTAGGCCGTGCCGGGCTTGGACTCGGCCGCGGCGACGCGCGCCATGATCTCGTTCAGGAGCGCCTCGGCGCGCGGCGCCGGGTATTCGCCGCCAAACATCGCGACCAGCCGCTTGTGCTCGCGCGTGGCGCCCGTGTCGACCCCGGTGGCTCGCGGCGCGGAGGCGGGTGCGGATGGCGCGACGCCGGCGCCAAAGCCGATCCTGTCGGAGGCGCAGCCAGCCAGCAGAGCCGCCGCCGCCAGCACCAGGCCGGCTCGACGCGCGGCTTCCTGAATCCTGTCGAACACCAAAGACACCACCCAGGCGAGCCTAATCCAGCCGCTCGATATCCCAGGGTGTCGTCACCTCGATGAGCGGTCCCCCGCTCTGGGCCACGACCCCACGGACGCGCACCCGTCGCCCTTCCAACGTCGTGCCCGTCATGCCCGAAGCCTCGAGGTTCCGCAAGAAACGATTGCCAATGATGACGGTGAAGTCGTCGCGCCAGATCGTGCCGAAATTGAGGTAGAGCCGCGCGGTGCGGCGGCCGATGCTGCGAATGCGACCCTCGACGACGGCAAACCGGCCCTCAAAGGCCAGAATTGCGGCCGGATCGTCGGCCTGCAGCGCCGCTTTTGGTCCGCCGTCGCCAGCTGTGCCAGGAGCCGGCTCGCGGGCCAGCAGGCCGCGCCGGCAGGATGCGGGCAGCCCGGCGGGGCGCGCCAGCGCCAGCCCTTCGGCGACCAGCCGTCCCGCCATGCCCTCCGGCCATGGGGCATCGGGCACGGCGACGAGCGCGGGCACCCGGCCCCAGCGGTCGGGCCGGGCCGCCGTGGACACCACCGTGGGGGCTGTCCCGACCAGCAGCGCCGCGAGGCGGGCCTGCCGCTGCGCCGACGGCGCCGGCCCGAAGGCGAGGCCGGCGAGGACATAGCGCGTGCCATCGGGCGCGACGAGGTCCTCGCCCTCGACGGTGAGGCCAGGCACGGTCCGTGCCGGCCCGGGGTCGCACGGCGCGGCGGCCGGCGGCGGGCGGGGCGCCGGCGGTGTCTTTCCTGACCGTGAGCGAGCGGGCGTTGTGCGCTCTGGTGACGGGGCGTTGGCGGCGGGTGCGGCCGGTGCCTGCAGGGGAGCCGCGCTCGCTGGCGCCGCGCCAAGGGACGCCGGCCCCAAAACTACCAGCCACAAAACTGCCAGCCCCAGGACCGCCAGCCCCAGGACCGCCGCGGCCTTGCGGATCGCAGAGACTGCCGCGGGACTGTCTGTCCGCGCAGCTGCCTGACGCGCCGGTCCGGAGCGCTCGCGACTGTCCGTGCCCGTTTCCATCGGCCGATCCTGCAGCAGGGTTGCGGGACCGGCTACCAACCGGGGCGTGCACGGGTCTCGTGGCCAAGTGGCCAAGCCCGGCCTCCTATGCTAAGGGCGTCGCCGTGCGGTTCCGTAGCTCAGCCGGACAGAGCAGCGGTTTCCTAAACCGAAGGTCGGAAGTTCGAGTCTTCCCGGGACCGCCAATACGCCTCCCGTTCTGCCGTGGTGGTCCGATTTTTCCGGCCCGGTGACGAACCCGGCTTGGCAAATGTTCGTCGTTTGTTCTAGCCTGACGAACCGCCGGAGAGGGAAGGACCGCCATGACCGACGACACGCTCACGTTGTTTCACGCGCCGAGTACGCGCTCCACGGGAGTGCTGGTGCTGCTCGAGGAGCTGCAGGCACCGCACCGGCTGCATGTGCTCAACCTGAAGGCCGGGACCCAGCGCGATCCCGCCTTTTTGGCCGTCAACCCGATGGGCAAGGTGCCGGCGATCCTGCACGGCGAGGCGCTGGTGACCGAGCAGGCGGCGGTCTATCTCTATCTGGCGGACCAGTTTCCGGCCGCGGGCCTGGCGCCGCCGGTCGGCGATCCGCTGCGCGGACCCTATCTGCGCTGGATGGTGTTCTATGGTTCGTGCTTCGAGCCGGCCATCGTCGACCGGGCCTTGAAGCGGGACGCGCCGCCGCCGCAGATGAGCCCCTATGGCGATTCCGATGCGGTTCTCGCCACGCTCGAGCGGCAGTTGGCGGCGGGGCCCTATCTGCTCGGCGAGCGCTGCAGCGCCGCCGACGTGCTGTGGGGCGTGGCACTGGGGTGGACGACGGCGTGGAAGCTGGTGCCCGAGACACCGGCGATCTCCGCCTACCTCGCCCGCATCAACGCAAGGCCTGCCATGGCGCGGGCCAAGGCGCGGGACGCCGAGATTGCGGCGGCTCAGGCCGGCGCCGCCTGACGTCAGGCGGTTTTGAGAGCGGGCGGTCTTGAGATCAGGCAGTTCTGGGATTGCGCCTTGCGATCGACAGGTTGAGCGCGCCGGCGAAGGCCACCCAGCCCAGATAGGGCAACAGCAGCCAGGCCGCGGCCGGCTCCACCGCGTGGAAGGCCACGATGGTGGCGGCGATCGACAACCACAGGGCGATAAGCTCGATGAAGGCAAGGTCCGGTCGCCGCAGGCCGAAGAACAGCCACGACCAGGCGGCGTTGAGCACCAGCTGGACCGCCCAAATCGCCAGCGGCACTGCCGCGCCCGAGAAGCCGGCCTTGCGCCACACCCACCAGGCCGACACCGCGATGGTGGTGTAGAGCACCGCCCAGGCCGGGCCGAACAGCCAGTTCGGCGGCCGCCACGGCGGACGGTCCAGGTTTTCGTACCAGGCGCCCGGCTTGAACAATGCACCGCTCAAGGCCGCGGCGATGCAGGCGGCTGCAAAGCCGGCGAAGGCGAGGGCGGAACTGGTGTCCATCGGCAAGCTCCGGGCGGGGCTGCGACACTATATGCCAATCCGCAGGCGTCCGCGCGCGTTGCATCCGGGTAATTAACGGTCGAAATCATACGTACAAGTACGAAAATGAACAAAATCGACCATCGGGGTAGCAGGCCCGTCCGCAATGGAACCCGGTGCGATGTTGCAGTCGTTCGACCATTCCCAGCCTGGCGTCGTCACGGAGGCGATGATCCGGGACGTCGTGCATGCGTTCTATGCCCGCGTCCTGGTCGATCCGGAGATCGGACTGTTCTTTGCCCACCACCTGCCCGGGCGCTGGCAGGTGCATGTCGACCACCTGATCGGCATCTGGATGGTGGCGACCCATGATGGTGAGCTGCCGGTGGGATGGCCGCACGATCCGCACGGAATACTCCGGCTGACGGAACGGCAGATCAACCGCTGGCTTGCGCTGTTCTGCGCCACCATCTCCGATCTTTGCCCCCCTTCGGCGACGGCGATCTTGCTCGACAGGGTCGCGACGATCGGGTCAAGTTTCAGGGTCGGGCTTGGGCTCGCCAGCGTGCCGCGCCGCAGTGCCGGTACGCCATCTTGAACGCAACCGGCCTCGCCCGGCGGCGTTGATGCCGACGGAGATGCAGATGTGGACGATCGTAGCAGGCACGATGGCCATCGCAGTCACGGATGCCTCCGAGGAGGCGGCGAATGCACTGCTGGACGATCCTGACCTGCGCGATGACCTGACCATGCTGCGTAGCGGCGGCGTGCAACTGTGGGACGGACTCCAGGCCCTGGTGCTGCGCGCGGCCACCCAGGACGAGATCGCCGAGTTCGACGATACGTTTGCGGCCGACGAGGAGCCGGACGAGGATGATGATGGCGGCGCCAGTCTTGTCTTCCTCCTGGATCTCGACGAGAGCCACTGAGGTCAGCCGGCCGGGACCTTTGCCCGCGATCGTGCGTTGGTGACCGCGCATTCAGCGCGAGGAGACCGATCATGGACAAGCAGCATCTGAAGGGCGCCTTGGACAAGGCCAAGGGCGCCGTCAAGGACGCCGTCGGCGGCGCCATCGGCAATGACAGGCTTCAAGCCGAGGGCAAGCTGGACAAGGCCAAGGGCGCGGCCCGCGAGGCCATCGGCGATGCCAAGGACGCTGCCAAGGACGCAACAAGGCGTCTCTGACCCTGTACATCACCAGACCCGGATGCTGCGGCATCCGGGTCTGGTCGGGCGCAACCGCGACCGATCCGTGGATTTACGCAAGTATTCTTGGCAGTGAATTTGTGGCCTGAATTTGCGGAATTCGATTGGAGCATGTCATGTATTGAGTTCGCGACATCGAGTGCAGCCGGGGTGTGAACCGCCTAGCGGCATCCCGCCATCCAGCACAGCCAAGCAAGCCAGCGGGTGGCATGGGTTTATCCGGCGCCACGCTTGCCGGGCGCAGTGGTGGAGGCCGGCGTGACAGCTGAACTGATGGAAGCTTTTCAATCCATTGCAGTCTTCCTGGGCATTTCGAGCGAGGCTCTCGACCGCCTTGCCGCCATGTCGTTCCTGCAGGACTTGCCGGCTGACGTTGTTCTCGCCGAGCAGTGCGCGGTGCCCGATTTCCTGTAGGGGGTCGTCACGGGGTCGGTCGCCGCCACCGCGAGCTATCGTTCGGGTTGCGGCATGATCTGCGTCAGCGTGGCGGGGGACTGCATTTCGACCTCTGCCGTTGTCCTCGACATGCCATTGCTGTCGAGCCTGCGGACCGTGGATGCGTCCCGGGTGTTGCTGATCCCTGCCAGTCTGGTGCGCGAGCTCATTGCCAGCGACCTCGGGTTTGCCGGCGCAATGATGCAAAAGATTGCCCTCGGCGCTCGGTTAGTGGTTCGCGAGTTGCACAATCAAAAGCTGCGGACCTCGACGGAGCGGCTCGCCAACTGGGTGCTGCGCATGGCCGACGAGGCCAGCGACGGGCAGGAGCTGCCGCTGCCCTACCAGAAGCGGCTCCTCGGGATGACGCCCGAGAACCTGTCACGGACAATCGCCGGCCTCGAGCCGCACGGCGTCGTGTTCCGGGGCCGCACGATCCATGTGCGCGACCTCAGCGCGCTGAAGCGGATGGCGTGCCCGACGCCGCTGATCGACGCCTGACCACCGGGGACTATCCCGCCGGGTGGCATCGCGTCGTCTACTCAGGAGCCCCGGCGTGACGCACCATTCCGTCCGTCAGGTCTTCCCCAGCCGGCGCGACAACATCCTAGCGGTGCGGCTGCCCGACGATGCCGCGGCTGGTTACCACGCTCCAGCCGCGCCCCTGCCGGTGGATAGCCTCGACACGGCCCAGCCCCGGCAGCGCATCGCCGCGCATGGCCTCGTAGACGCCGTGCGGACCTTCCAGCAGTGCGACGCCGTTGAACACACCCCGCACAGTCCAGCCCGGCACGGTGCGTAGCGCCTCGATCTTCGGTGGCTCGGCCGGGTGCTCGGGTTGCCGGGCGTCGGGTCGGGGGGCGGATTTGATGATGCTGCCGGTGCTGGACGGCTCGGCCGGCGCCGCCTTCGCCGCGAGGGCGCCGTCAAGCCGGCCCACGCGGGCGCCGAGGTCTGTCAGCCCGCCAGCCGCCTGGGTAGCGGCCTGGTCGATGCGGTCGATGACGCCCGCAAGCGTGGCGGCCTGCTGGGCCCGTCCGGTTTCGGCGGCCTCGGTGGCGGCGGTCAGGCGACGGTCAAGCGCGCGCAGATCCTCGGCGGCGGCGAGGCGCGGCAGGACGCCGCGCAGCGTCTCCAGCTCGGCGCGCATGCCGCGAATTTCCTCGACCAGGCCCGTGGCGGCCGTTTCGGCTTCCGATGCACGCTTTGCATGCGCCTCAAGAGCGACGAATGTCGCACGCGACTCGCGAGCGGATGTCATGGCCGCAGCCGTGATCTGCACCTGCCGGTGTTCGCCCAGCATGAATCCTCCGGTGGCGCCGAGGCCAAGGGCCAGCGCCAGCCCGGAGGCGAAGATCCGCCGGCCGGCCAGGCCGCCGCTCCAGCGCCCGGGGCCGGTGGGCATCGCGGCGCTGGCGGTGGCCGGAGTAGCCATTGCTGCGGGAGCTGTTTCCTGCATGCTCTCGACCACCGGTGTGGCAGCGGGAGCCGCCGGATCGCCCGCGGTCGCCTCGGGTTCTGCGGCGGGTGGGCCAGAGCGGGCTTTGCGGGCGGGCTTCAGGCGAGCAGCGCTGGGCATGGCGACGATTCCCGGTCGGTGAGCGGGAAATGGTCGCCCGTGATGTTTACCATTCGGTTACCGTCTGACCCACTGACCGCGGGAGCAGGTGCATGATCGTCGAGCGGCAGGACGAAACGGAAGCTTTCCTGAAAAACCGGCTGCGTCCGGCCACCGTCATCGGCACGCATATCTCGACGGTCGTGCTGGGCGAGGCGACCGTGTTCAAGCTCAAGCGCGCGGTGAAACTCCCCTATCTCGACTTCTCGACGCCTTCGCTGCGGCTCGCCGCCTGCCGGCACGAGCTGGCGCTGAACCGCCGCACAGCGCCCGCGCTGTACCGCGCCGTCCGGCGGGTGACGCGCGCTGCCGACGGCGGCCTGGACCTCGACGGCGACGGACCTCTGGTCGATTGCGTGGTGGAGATGGCGCGCTTTCCCGACGACGCCCTGCTGGCGACGCGGGTGGACCGCGGAGCCACGGACCCGGCCGAGATCGAGGCGCTGGCAAGGGTGCTCGCCGCCTTCCAGGCAACGCTGCCGCCCGTGCCGGGCTCCGGCTCGCAGCGCATGGCTGCCGTGCTGGCGGTGAACACGGCGGGGTTTGCCGCGTCCGGTGTGCTTGCGGCGGCCGATGCCGGGGCGCTCGGGGCCGCATTCGACGCTGCCTTCGCCCGGCTGGCGCCGGGTCTCGATGCCCGCGCCGCGGCGGGCTTCGTGCGGCTCGGGCACGGTGACCTGACGCTGCGCAACATTGCGGTGATCGACGACATCCCGACGCC
Organism: Methylobacteriaceae bacterium; assembly: GCA_040380755.1. GTDB lineage: Bacteria > Pseudomonadota > Alphaproteobacteria > Rhizobiales > Beijerinckiaceae > Alsobacter. Next base: position 47,425 of record JBEIIL010000008.1, read on the forward strand.
GTTCGACGCGCTGGAGTTCGACGATTCGCTGGCGACCACAGACGTGGCCTATGACGTCGCCTTCCCGATCATGGATCTGTGGCATCACGGCAGGCCGGACCTCGCCAGCGTGCTGGCCAACCGCTGGATCGACGCCACCGGCGACGAGGGCGCCTTGGGCCTGTTGCCGTTCTGCATGGCGGTGCGGGCGGCGGTCCGCGGCCATGTCGCCGGTGCGCTGGCAGCCGATGGCGGAGCGACGGCCGCGGCGGCACGGGCCGATGCGCTGGCCTATGTGGCGACCGCGCGGTCCTGCCTGGCACCGTCCGCGCCCCGGCTCGTCGCTGTCGGCGGGCTGAGCGGCTCGGGCAAGTCCACGGCCGCCGCCGGGCTGGCGCCGTCGCTGGGGACACCGCCGGGCGCGCGGGTGCTGTCGTCGGACCGCATCCGCAAACAGATGTTCGGGGTCGCTCCGACGGATCGGCTGCCCGCGACGGCCTATGAGCCGGCGGTCTCGGAGCGGGTCTACAGGGCGATGCGCGCTGCCGCGGCCGTGGTGCTCGCCCAGGGGCGGTCAGCGGTGGTGGA
>JBEIIL010000009.1:0-45496 GCA_040380755.1 Methylobacteriaceae bacterium
CAGTCGCGGACGATCTGCACGGTCACGCCGCCGATCCGTGCCGCTTCGCCGCGCGACGCTCCCTCGTCGATCGCGGCCAACGCGAGACGCCGCCGCGCCTGCGGGCCATCCTTCGATCCCTTCGCCGCCCGGCGGCAGGTAGCGGCGTCAAAATCCGTTCTCAGCGCAATCGGCATGGCGAACATCCCTCCGTTCGCCACCCAAAGAGTCACATGTTTGCTGCTTCGGGAATCCCCGCCGAGTCACGCCCTGAGAGATTGGGTATAAGTGGCGCAGCCCGTGCCGCCCGGCGACTGGGCTGAGATCGACCGCCTCGCCGTGCACAGCGCCATTCCGGTGATGCTGGATGAAAGTGTGGCCTCGGCCGACGACATCGAGCGGACATGCGGTTATGGCGGCAGGATCCTCGCTTACCTCAAGCTGGTGAAGCTCGGCGGCATCGGCCCTATCATCTATGTGGCGCGGATGCTGGCGGTCGTCGGAGACTGCGTCATGATCGGGCAGATGAACAAGGGCGCCGCTGCGACGGCCGCAGCGCTGCATGTCGCGATCGCCACGCACCCGGCATTCGCCGAACTCTACCGCGCCGATGGCCTCGCCGATGATCCCATCACTGGCGTGGACGACGGCGTCGGCACCATCCGGACCGACTTGTCTTCCGGCCTCGGGGTCGGATTCGACCCGGCCGCCATCTTGTTCATTGAAGAGTTCGGACATGGATAGCGCTGGGATCACCTTGGGATCCGAATCGGCATTTCCCAAGAGCGAGTACGACGGATGCGTGGCGCGCGCCCGGGCCGACCTGGAGCGCGCCGGCATCGACGTGATGATCGTCACCGGACCTGAGAACATCTTCTAACCTCACCGGCCAGCAAACGCCGGGAAAATACACGTTCCAGGCGCTCATTCTGCCGATCGAGGGCAAGCCAGTCTTCGTCATCCGCCAGCTCGAATATTTCAATTTTATTGCCAATGCCTACATCTCCGACGCGCGCGTCCACCAGGATGGCGACGAACCGGTGAAGCTGCTCGTCGAGGTGATCGAGCAGCGGGGTTGGACCTCCAAGCGGATCGGCATCGACAAGCGTGACTGGTCCGTGCCGATCGCGACCTATGAGGCTTTGATCGGCAGGCTCCGCGAAACCCACGACGCTGCCCGCGTCGTCGAGGTGCTGAGGATGGTCAAGTCCCTGGCCGAGATCGCCAAACTCGAGCGATTGGCCGCCTATGTCGATGCGGGCATGCGGGTGGGACAGGCCGCGGTGAGGGTCTGCGCCACCGAGAACGAACTGGTGTCAGCCATGATGGCCGCCGCGATCAGCGCTGGATCCGAATACATGGGCATGGAGCCGCTCGTCTCGGCCGGCCGCCGCACGGGCGTTCCGCACGGGACCTGACGCCGCGGAAGGCTGGCGCGGGACAAGCCATCCTTCCTCGAGATGGCGGCAAGCCACGACAGCTATCACGCTGCGCTGATGCGCTCCGCTTGGGTCGGCGCCGTGCCGCAGGCGGCGGCGGATATGGACAAGGTCTGCCAGGAAGCGCTCCGGGCCGCGATCGACGCGATCCGTCCGGGTGTGGCCTGCGAGGCGGCGCATGCGGCCTGCCAGGCCGTCATCGACCGGGCCGGCTACACGGAGAATTTCCGAAAGCGCACAGGCTACAGCGTCGGCCTCTCCTTCGCGCCCGACTGGGGCGAGGGCGGCATCCTCAGCCTCTATACCGGCGTCAACACCGAGTTCCAGCCCGGCATGACCTTCCACATCCCGCCGGCGATTTGGATCTACGGCCAGTTCACCGTCGGTGTCAGCGAGACTGTCGTCGTCACGAAAACGGGCTGCCGGGTGCTGGGAACCAGCCCTCGTCCCTTGCTCCGTGTTGCGAACTAGGCTAGGGCAGATCCACTGCCAAGGAAGCAGAGATCATGAGAGACATCACCGAATGCCAGGCGCGGCTGCGCGGCATTTTTAACATTACTGTGACGCCCTTCCACGCAGATGGAACATTCAACCATGATGGGCTGACGCGGAATGTCGAGCGGGCGATCACGCTCGGATTCGACGGCATACTGATCGGCGGCACCTATGGCGAATTTCCCGCCATGACGACGCAGGAGCGGGCCAGCCTCTTCCGACACGTCATGGACCTGGTCGGCGAGCGCGTTCCCGTGATGCTCTGCAGTGCTTCCGCCGACGTGCGCACCGTGCGCGAGTTGACTGCGCTGGCTGGCGATCTCGGAGGGCTGCCGATGGTGACGCCGCCTTACGTGTCCGAAGTGACGGACGAGCAGATCGTCGCCTTCTTTCGCGAAGTGGCACCAGTCTCCCGAACGGGCATCCTCGTCTATAACGCGCCCGGAATCGGCATCACCTTGTCGCCATCCGTGCTGGAGGAACTCGCCGGCGTGCCGGGCGTGGTCGGAGTCAAGCAGGGCGAGCTCGTACCCGCCGCAGTCGACCGGATCGCCAACAGCATCGGTGGGCGCATCCGCCTGTTCTGCGCATCCGACCTCGCCTTCCTCGGCCCGATGATGGCCGGCTTTGACGGCATCAGCTCGACCAATAGCTGCGCGTTGCCGGAACTCATCATCGCCACCTATCGCGCGCTCGAAGCGGGCGATGCGGCTACCGCCCGCGACCTGCACAGGCTCTGGTATCCTTTCCGCGCGCTTGCGCGCCGTTTCGGCCAGCCGCAGACGACCAAGGCGGCGATGAACCTCCGCGGATTCGATGGAGGCTCGGTGCGATCGCCGCTTCGCGACCTTGATGAGGCACAGGTCGCCAGCGTCGCGTCGGTACTCCGCGACATCGCGGCGGACCCGCGCTCCGGTGTCAAACTGGGCGTCGCCAACGCGACCTGATCCAGTTGCCCAGACCTCGGCGATCCCGAGCGCCTTACGCGTCCCCAGGACAGGGGTCAGTCTCAGGCTGATGCGCCATCCAGCGAGAGGCGACGAGGTACACCAACATTGCCCATCAAAGCCATTCCCCCATGGTGCGCAGGGTGAAACCTGCGGCTTCCAGCCTCGACCGAACGGCGCGTGCCATGGCGACCGCTTCGGCGGTATCGCCGTGCACGCAAACGGTGTCTGCCCTCACGGGAATGCTCCGCCCCGAGATCGAGGTGACATGCCCTGTCTCCACGATCTCGACCACCCGGGCGGCGGCTTGCTCCGGGTCATGCAGGACCGCACCCTGCAGCTTGCGAGAGGCAAGGTTGCCGTTGTCGGCGTAGGCCCGGTCGGCGTAGATCTCGCGGGCCACCTTAAGCCCCAGTTCCTCGCCCGCGCGCTCCGTCGGTAGGCCCGGCATAACGACGAAGATGTAGGACGGATCGACTGCCTTGATGGCGCGCGCGACGGCTCGCGCGAGGTCGATATCCTCGTTCGCCATGTTGCCGAGGGAGCCGTGCGTCTTCACATGGGTGAGCTTCAGGTCCTGGGCGTGGGCCAAAGCCTGCATCGCTCCGAGTTGGTAGATGATCGTCTTCTCCACATCTTCCGGCCGCTCCCCGAGAATGGGCCGCCGGCCAAATCCCCAGAGGTCGAGGAAGCTCGGGTGGGCGCCGACCCCCACGCCGCGACGGGCTGCGCCGGCCAGGGTCTTCGCCATGACGAGCGGGTCGCCCGCATGGAATCCGCATGCGATGTTGGCCGAGGTCACGATGTCCAGCATCGATTCGTCATCGCCAAGGGAGTAGACGCCGAACCCCTCGCCCATGTCGCAGTTCAGATCGATCATGTTCATCGTCTCTCCCGTTGCATTCAGGTGAAGGCGGACCAAACGCCGCTGACAAGGTTAGAGGCCAGCAACATTTTGTTGTTCAGTGACGTCCAGACGGTGGACAGTGGCTCGACGGCGCCAAGCATCTTCGCCAGCATCAGCTGGTGACCAGGCGCGGCGGCCTCGGCGTCATCAGGACTGGCCGCAACGAAGCGCATGCCCTCGCCCGGCTGACGCTGGGCCACGCGCGGCAGGTCCGGTCCGATTACGGTCGCGATCTTCGGATAGCCTCCGGTCGCCTGGCAGTTGGCGAGGAGGATCAAGGGGCGGCCGGCACCGAGAGCCTGAATGCTTCCGTTCATGATTCCGTCCGACACGATGTTGAAGCCAGCGGAGTGGGCGATGGCAGGTCCATTCAGTTGAGCGCCCATGCGGTCCGTCTGGATCTTGACACGGTATTCATTCCCCAGGAAATTCCTGACCCGCACAGGCATGAACGCGTCGTCTTGCGGATCCAGAACGACGCGGACATCTCCAGCAAAGGAAGGCCGCATGGCCTCGGGAGGGACCACTCTCGATCCTAGCCTTGCTCCGTTCGGCGGCAGCCTATCACTGGCCGCGAGCGGGTGCCCCTGGTAGCCCCCGATGCCGGACATAGAATGGGTGGAGAGGCTGCCCACCGTCGGATCCAGGTTGAAGCCGTCGACGATCGTCATATAGGTGTTTGTTCCTGCCTACGACGCTCCGATCGCAAGGTGGTTGCCGGGCGCAAGCTCCAAGGTTCGCCAGCCCTCCACCGGAATGCCGTTCACCGCAATGGGCATCTCGGCGCCGGCCAGTGCGACGCGGCATGCAGAACCGTCCACGACGGCACTGAGCCCGAGTGTAAACCGGCGTCCAACCCTGTCCCCCATCGACCTCGGAGAACAACGTTGATTTCACGAGCCTATTGGCGCAAGGGGTGTGGTCACGATTGGAATCCGGTCATGACCCTTCAAACCGGCAAATTTCCTCGCAACTTCCGCGGACTAGGCGACTTATCTGGTGGGGTCAAAGTTATAATACAACGTACCGTTGATCAGAACCGGTGGGCCCAGTCGCGCATGCCGATGGATATGATCTTCCACGGCTGATCGACGAGGCGGTTCCAAGCCTCGCAGCAATGGTCGACGGGAGTGTCGTCGGAATCGAAGACGCGGTTTGACAGCCAGTTGTCGCGCAGGAACTGCCAGACATTCTCGACAGGGTTCAACTCGGGGCATTTCGGCGGAAGCGGAACCATCGGCATGCGCGACTGGGCCCACCGGTTCTGATCAACGGGACTTAGTATCAGGTTGCGAAATCGACCCGTGCTGGCATTCCTTGGCTGCGCTTCATCCGCCAGCGCCTTGGCGAGCGCGTTTATTTCTGGCCGTTCGATGGCTGGGAAATAGCGGCGGGGCGCTCAGCCATCGCCGAGGTATACCCGACCCTGTGGTCACGCGGCTTCGCCAACGAGGGACGCACCGGCGATCAGCACGACGCCTTCAGCATTGCCGCCTGGCTATCCTGCGCCGACCGCAACCGCAGCCTTTCGGCCTTTCTGACGCCTAAATTGAAGCCCGCGGAACGCGCTGTGGCGCAGGTCGAGGGATGGATTTTGGGTGTTGAAGGAGTCGAATCGTCCGGGGACCTTGTTCCGCTGCCGGCCGCAAAATCGAACCTGCTGCACTGACCAATCGACAAAGTGCGGATCGGCAAGTGCGGCTTTGGAACCCCTGTGGAACCCCGTGCCATTTCGGCGCGATTTTGACTTCCGTTAAGTCCTTGAAAAAATTGGCGCACCCGACACGATTCGAACGTGTGACCTTTGCCTTCGGAGGGCAACGCTCTATCCAGCTGAGCTACGGGTGCCTGGGCGACGTGCGCGGATCCTGTCTAGCCGATTGCGCCGGACGGTTCAATGCCGGGATGGGCCGATAGGCTGCGCCTCGGCGCCCTGCTGCGTGATCTGGGCCGCTCCCGCCGCGTCTCATCGGCGGCACGACCGTCGACTGGGGTCCTTCCCTGTCTGGCAATAAGCCGCGTCCGTCGTGCAGAGGCCTGCCGTCCGGCAGCCGTCACTTCCACTTCAGGATGCTCATCAGATTGTTGGTCTTGTCGGTCCACAGCAGCTCGGTGCCGGCGTCGTCCTGCCAGGCCGAGCGCGCCGCGGCGACAGCGGGGGCGGCGAACAGGGGCTTGTCGCGGGTGTAGAGCGCCCACGCCACCGGCGCCTCGCAGAACTCGGCCTCGCGGGTCTCGAACCAGCCGACCTCGAGGCCGAAGGCGCGCGCCAGCCCGCGGTGCAGCGGCGCCATCTCGAAGGTGTCGAGCTCGAAATTGATCGCCAGGATGCCGTCGGGCGCAAGATGCTGCAGATAGGCGTCGAAGGCTTCCTTGGTCATCAGGTGCAGCGGCGGCGAGCCGCCGCGGAACGCGTCGATGACCAGCACGTCGTAGCGCTGCGAGGCGCCGCGCGCACCCTCGCGCTCCAGCAGGATCCGTCCGTCGCCATGCAGCACCTCGATGCTGGCGGCGCTGTCCTGCAGGAAGCTGAAATGGCGCCGCGCCAGGTCGGTCACCGCAGGGTTGATCTCGTAGTAGCGGATCACGTCGCCGGGCTTGCCGCTGGCCGCGATCATGCCGGCGCCGAGCCCGATGATGCCGATGCGCAGCGGCGCGTCCGGCCCGCTTTCGCGGCGCTTGCGGTGCTGCTGCAGCGCCACGCCGAGGCCGCTGCCGGCGCCGAACGCGCAGGCGGGGATCCGCCGCCGGTCGGCCGCGCGGAACTGCGAGCCCTGGTCGACGCCGGCCTGCTGCATCACATAGCTGAAGGCGCGGGGATCATCCTCGTCCTCCTGCACCACCTTGACGACGCCGTAGAAGTTGCGGATGCGGTCGATCACAGGGTTGGTGAGCTCCGACGCCACCGACAGCATCAGCGCGACTACCAGCACCGCCACGGCGCCGGCCGGCACGCGGGCCGGGGTGCCAGGATGGGCGCGCCACTGCAGGGCTGCTGCCGCGACGGCAATCGCACCGATCACCAGCTGGTGCTCCCAGTAGTCGCGAAACAGCACCTGTGCCAGGAAGGTCACCAGCAGGCCGCCCGCGGCCCCGCCCACCGCGATCGCCAGGTAGAACCCCGGCAGCCGTTCGTCGTCCGGCTTGGTCGCCACCATCTCGCCGTGGCAGATCATGCAGCCCAGGAACATGGTCAGCGCCTGCAGGCCGAGTTGCAGGATCAGCGCCGCCGTCGTGTCGGGCAGTGACAGTTGGAAGCTGATCGCGGCCGCGGCGACGAAGCCGACGAGGAACGGAACGCGGCGGTAGAACCCCTGCCGGCCGAACGCCACCACGAAGGTGAGCAGGTAGACGCTGAGCGGCAGCACCCACAGGAACGGGATCACCGCCGTCCACTGGGTGATCGCATTGGTGGTCGCCAGCAGCAGGATCGAGCCCAGCGCCGACAGGCCGATCCACAGGCCGACGCGTCCCGCCGTCACCGCCGGCCCAGCCACCGCCTGGCGGGCGGGTGCCGCACCCGTCGCCTGGCGCAGGGCCAGCAGGGCCACGAGCCCGTACAGGATGCAGCAGACGACGAAGGCCACGGACCATAGCCGCGTCTGCTCGGGGCTGGACAGCAGCCGCTCGAACACGAACGGATAGCTGAGCAGGCCGAGGAACGACCCGAGATTGGAGATGGCGAAGTAGCGCGACACGTCGCTGCCGCCGTCCAGCGCCGCCAGCCAGCGCTGCAGCAGCGGCGAGGTGCTCGACAGCACCACATAGGGCACGCCGACGCTCGCCACGAGGACCAGCAGGATGCGGCCAACAGGATTGTCGGAATCGATGGGCTTGAAAGCCGCGTTCGGCGTGATCGGCAGGAACAGGCACGCCACCGCCAGGACGGCGATCTGCAGGATCGCCTGCGCCCGCAGGCTGAGCAGCCGCGTCGAGACGTAGGCGAAGGCGTAGCCAAGCAGCAGCGACACTTGGAAGAACAGCATGCACACCGTCCAGGTGGTGGCGCTGCCGCCAAACCACGGCAGGATGAACTTCGCCATCACCGGCTGCACCTGGAACGACAGGAAGCCGGACAGCCCCATCGCCGAGGCGATCAGGACCCGCGAGACGAGGGGTGCGTGCATGGCGATCCGACCGGTTGCGGCAGGTGTGCGCAGGCGGCCCCGATCCACCCTCTGGGGCAGCCCGGCGCCGGGTGAGCGGTCCGCTGCGGACCGGCCTTTGAACGGCACGCGACCCTAGTGAACGGCGGCGCGCCGGTCGAGTCGCCCCAGCGCAGCGGCGGCAGCTTTGTCTTGGCGGGAGTTATGTCTTGGCGGGAGCTTTGGCTCGGCCTGGCGCGCCGGTATGCTGTCGGCGGTGGCATGGCCTGGCGGCCCCAGTCGCGGTTCGACCTGGACGCTGTGCGATCCGGGGACCCGGCCAACCGCGCCAGTCAAACCCCGAGGGACGACGCATGCCCGCGAGCCTTGTGCTGACCATCCTCGGTATCGCCTTCATGGGCGTCTGGCTCGGCGCGGCTGCCGTCTGGGCGGCCATGTCGCTGATGGGCGGCCTCATGGCCAACGATGCCGGCCGGGTGCCGGCCGGGACCCATGCGAACCTGCTGATGGTGCTCGTGGCCGGCGAGGTCCTGGTCGCCGTGGCGGGAATCCCGGGCGGCCTTGCGGTGTTCTGGGCGGGCTGGCGCTCTATCCTGCTGTGGACCTTCGCCATCCTGCTGGTCGTCGGCATCGGCCTGCAGCTCTGGGCTGCCTGGTCATTCGCGTCCGCCGCCAGCTCCTGAGCCAGGGGCGTCACCGCAAGGGCAGGGTGCCATCCGGCAGCAGCGGATGCAGCCGGTCGGCGGCCAGCATCGCGGCGGCGGCAACCGCGAGCCCGACCAGCGACACGGCGGCGGCCTGCGCGGTGAGGCCGGCCTCCTCCAGGCCGAACATCACGACGCCCAGCGTCTGCGTCCGGCCGGACCACAGCAGTGCCGAGACGGTCAGCTCGTTGAAGGCGATCAGCACGGCCAGGATGGCGCCGGACGCGAGGCTGGGCGCCACCGCCGGCAGCACGATGGACCGCAGCGTCGCCAGCCGGCCGGCGCCGCACAGCTGCGCTGCCTCCTCGACCGAACGGTCGAGCTGGTCGAAGGCGGCCAGCGTCGGCTTCAACACCAGCGCGAAGAACCGCGCCACATAGGCGAGGATGATGATCGCCGCGGTGCCGTAGAGGCTGATCCCGAGGATGGGCAGCGGCCGCAGGAACAACAGGATCAGCGCCACCGCCAGGACGATGCCCGGAATGGCGTAGGGCCACTCGAACAGGGCTTCGGCCGGAGCCCGCCAGCGCGGTGCGACGCGGGTCAGCGCATAGGCGCAGGGCAGCGCCAGCGCGCAGCACAGGACCGCGGCGGCGCCCGAGAACAGCGCCGAATTGCCCAGTGCCCGGATGGTGGCGGGCTGGCGCACCAGCACCTCGACGAAATTGTCGAGCGTCACCGTTGCAGACGTCAGCGGCACCCCATAGGTCGGCGCCAGAGCGGCGGCCGTCAGCGCCAGCACCGGGATGGCGAATGACACGACAAGCAGCGCAGCAAGGCCGGTCTCCACCGCGATGCGGCCCCGCCCCAGCGGCCACAGGCCGGTGAGCGGCCGTCCGTCCTCGAGCGCGGCCGCGGGGCCGCCCAGAAACCTGCGCGCCAGCGCCAGCCCGGCGCCGGTGAGGACCAGCAGCCACGCGCTCATGGCCGCCATGTCGGCGATCACCCCCGGGCCGAAGCCGGTGAGCCGGCGATAGATCAGGGTCGGCAGCGTCGGGTAGTTGGCCCCGGCGCCGAGTAGCGCCGGCACGCCGAAATTGCCGACGGCTGCCACGAAGCAGAGCAGCAAGCCTGCGGCGAGATGGCCGCGCAGCCGCGGCAGCAGCACGCGGACCAGCACCGCCCCGCGCCCGGCACCGTCGACGGCGGCGGCGTCCGCGAGCTCCCGCGGGATCCGCGCCAGCCCGGCCCGCACCGTCACATAGGCCAGCGGCGCGTGGTGCAGCGCCAGCACGGCGATGATGCCGCCTGGCCCGCGCAGGGGGTGTGGCGTGCCGGGCGGCGGTGCGAGGCCAAGCGTCTGCAGCAGCGACGACGACGGCCCGAAGGCGGTGATGTAGCCGAGCGCCGCGACCTGCGGGGCGATCATCATCGACAGCACGAACAAAAATCCGAAGCGCCGTCCGCCGCGGGCGTCGGTGAGCCCGGTCGCGAGCGCGGCCGAGGTCCCGATCAGCGTCGCCAGCAGGCTGGAGGCAACGCCGCTTTCCAGGGAGTTGCGCAGCGCCAGCAGGACGGTGCGGCCCGTTGCCGCCTGCCATGCGTCGGGGCCGAGAACCGCGGCAAGCGCCAGCCGTCCGATCGGCAGGATCACCAGCAATCCGAGTGCCGCCGCGGTGATGACAAGCAGCAGCCGGTCGGCCCGCAGGACGGGCCGGCCGGCATTTCTGAATGCCGCGCTGCGCCGGGGCAGGGCGGCCGGCGCCTGCCTCACTGGCCGAAGATGTCGACGAAGCGCGCCTTGTTGTCCTTGTCCTGCGCCAGCGCCTGGGCCGGATCGAAGCGCATCGGCTTGATCGTGGCGCGGTCAGGATAGCCGGCCGGGGGTGCCACCGCCGGGTGGGCGGGGATGTAACCCTGCCGGGCGGCCAGTTCCTGCCCCTCGCGCGACAGCAGGAAGTCGACGAAGGCCGGGGCCGCCGCCGCATTGGCGGTGCCGGCGAGCACGGCCACCGGCTCCGTTACGGCCGAGACGCCTTCTGTCGGGAACACGAAGTCCACCGGTGCGCCCTTGGCCTTCTCGCGGATCGGCATGAAGTCGACGATCATGCCGTAGAGCTTCTCGCCGCCCGCAACCTGCTTGAGCACATCGCCATTGGCGCCCGCCGCCATCGCGCCGTTCGCCTTGAGCGCCTCGTAGTAGGCCCAGCCCTGCGGCAGGTTGCTGGTCAGCGTCACGGTGTGGATCATCGCCGCGCCCGAGTTGAGCGGCGACGGCAGCGTCACCATGCCCTTCATCTCCGGACGCAGCAGGTCCGCCCACGCGGTGGGACGCAGCGGCGCCTTGGCGTTGACGACAATTCCGGTGGTGATCAGCTTGGTGGCGAACCAGGTCTTGTCGGGGTCGTGCAGGCCCGCCGGATAGGCCGCGACGTCGGCCGCCTTGTGGGCGAGCAGGCGTCCCTCCTTCTTCAGTCCCTCCATGGTCACCGAGTCGGCGATCAGGAGCACGTCGGCCTGCGGCTTGCCGGCTTCCATTTCGGCCTTCAGGCGAGCCATGATCCGCGGCGTGCCGTCGCGCACGAAGGAAATGTCGACCTTCGGGTACCTGCCCTTGAACGCGTCGACGGTCTGCTGGGCGTCGGTCTGCGGCTGGCTGGTGTAGATCACGAGCTTGCCCTCCTGCGCGGAGGCGCTGGCGGTGGCAAGCAGGGCGATGATGAGGGCGCTGGTGAGGGACTTCATGTCGGTCTCCGGCCAAAAGGGGAGTGGTCCGGGTAGGCCCACGACATGACAGGCCGATGAACGCAGGCCTGACGGCGGCTTGCCAGGGGGCAGGGCGCAAGGCACGGCATGCGGACGGGCAGGGCGCGTTGCATCACAGAGAGGCATCCCGCGACACACTGATCCTGCCGCCGGGTCCCGCTGTTCGTGTAACGCTTGGTCGCAGCATCAGATCACGCCAAGCCGCTTCGCCACTTCCAGCGTGACGCCGGCGACCACCGCCGTCATCACCGTTCCCCAGGCGATGTCGACCAGCGCAAACGCCGTGGTGAATCCCCGCAGCGTCGCCAGATTGCTGAGGTCGTAGGTCATGTAGGCGAAGAACCCGAACAGGGCGCCCCACAGGGCTGCCTGCAGTGCCGAGCCGCTCGCCACCGCCGGCGAGACGGCAAACAGCACCACCCCGGCCCCGTAGAGGAGATAAAAGGCCGCCGCCGGCACAAGCCTCGGCTGGTCCAGCAGCAGCGCGCCGATCTGGTCGCGATAGAACCCCTTGCCGACGGTGCTCAGCCAGACGATGTCGAGCGGCAGCATCACCAGCAGCGCGATCCCGTAGAGAAGGGCGGCCTGTTTTGCGGTCATTCGGTGAACCTCTGGGTTAGCGCCCGGCGGATCAGCGCCGGACAACAAGGAGAAGCGCCGGAAGCGCTGCAAACACAAGCTGGCCGGCCAATCCCACAATTTTGTCGGGCTGGCCATAGGCTGCCAGCTGCTGGAAAAGCGACTGGCCAGTCAACACCATCGCGAAGCCCGTCTCGACCACGACGAGCAGCACCAGGGCCGACGCACCCATGGCGAGACGTTCTGAAAGGGTGTCACTGACCCGCATCATGCCGATCAGCCGGCCTGCGACGAAGATCGAAATGCCAAGGATGAGCGGCATTTCGACCAGGACGGCCGCAAGTTCGCCGATGGCTGGAACGAGGACGAGGACCCGGATCGCGCCAAGGACGAACCCTGCCGCAAACACCACGCCGAAGTAGAAGGTTCCCGCCGCCGCCCCCCGGCCAAGCTTGGCCGCGGCCCCGGCCTCCGTGCTGTCGGCTGGCGGGAGCGAGCCTGGCGAACGGTCCGGGCCAAAGGGTTGTCCCTGCCTCATGTCGCATCCATCCGACGCGCGACATGCCTGCCAGATCGCAGCGCGGAGCATTGTGGTCTAGGCTGCGCATCCCTGTCACGGATCAACGACCATGCTGTTTCAAACGACCATCGCCGGCAGCCTCCCCAAGCCCTCCTGGCTTGCTGAACCCAACCGCCTGTGGGCCCCCTGGCGCCTGGCCGGCGACGACCTCGCGGCCGGCAAGCGTGATGCCACGGTGCTGGTCATCAAGGAGCAGGAGGATGCCGGCATCGACATCGTCACGGACGGCGAGCAGGCAAGACAGCATTTCGTCCACGGCTTCCTGGAGGCTGTCGACGGCATCGATACGGCCAACAAGGTCGAGATGGGCATCCGCAACAACCGCTACACCGCGATGGTGCCGACCGTGTCGGGGCCGCTGATGCTGCGCGGCAGGGTCCATCAGGCCGAGGCCCGTGCCGCACGCGCCCACACGACCCGCAAGCTGAAATTCACCCTCCCGGGCCCGATGACCATCGTCGACACGATCGCCGATCGGCATTATGGCGACCGGGTCAAGATGGCGATGGCGTTTGCCGACCTGCTGAACCAGGAGGCGCGCGCGCTGGAGGCCGACGGCGTCGACGTCATCCAGTTCGACGAGCCCGCCTTCAACGTCTACATGGACCAGGTGCGCGACTGGGGGATCGAGGCGCTGCATCGGGCCATCGATGGCCTGTCCTGCACCACAGCGGTCCACATCTGCTACGGCTACGGCATCAAGGCGAATGTCGACTGGAAGGCGACTTTGGGCTCCCAGTGGCGCCAGTACGAGGAGACCTTCCCGGCGATCGCCGCCAGCCGCATCGACCAGGTCTCGCTCGAGTGCCGCAACTCCCGCGTGCCGCCGCAGCTGATGGAGCTGCTCGCCGGCAAGGACGTGATGGTCGGTGTCATCGACGTTGCATCGGACGTGGTCGAGACCCCCGAGGAGGTGGCCGACACCATCGGACTTGCCCTGCAGTATGTCCCGCGCGAGCGGCTGCTGCCCTGCACCAATTGCGGGATGGCACCGATGCCCCGCGAGGTCGCGCTCGGCAAGCTGCAGGCGCTGGGCGCCGGCGCAGCCCTGGCCCGGCAGCGTTACGCCTGAACGCAAACGGGGCCGCGTTGCCGCGGCCCCGTCCGTCCGGATCAACCGGTCAGGTCAGATCGTGGTCTTCCACAGCGCCGGCATGAACTCATAGCCGGAGCCGTCCTTGACGACGAAGCCGGTGGCCGGGAACGGCGCATGGTAGAACGACAGGCGCAGGTTCTCCGACGCCGCCATGTCGAGGATCTTGCGGCGGGTCGCGGTCGCCTTCTCGCCGTCCATGTCGAACATGGCCTGCCAGTCGGGCCGCCGCACGAACAGGGCGGGATGGTTGGTGATGTCGGCGACATACATCATCTTCTCGTTGCCCGAGGCGATGACGAAGGCGGTGTGTCCGGGGGTATGGCCGTCGGCCTGCACCGTGGTGATGCCGGGAATGATCTCCTTGCCCCAGGCGAAGCGCTGGATGTCCTTCTCCGGCCCGAACTGCTTGCGGACAAGGGCGAAGTTGCCCTTCATGCCGTCCGGCGCGGCGCTCATTTTTGCGTCGTCCATCCAGAACGCCCATTCGGCCTCCGGCACCATGATCTGCGCGTTCGGATAGACGAGCGCGCCTTCCTTGCTGCGCACGCCGTTGATGTGGTCGCCGTGGAAATGGCTGAACACGACCGCGTCCACGTCCTTGGCGGCAATGCCGGCGGCGGCGAGCGCCGCGGCGGTGTTGCCGGTGGTCGGCTGGCCGTTGTTGCCGAAGCCCGTGTCGAACAGCACGACCTTGTCGCCGGTGTTCACCACCATCGTGGTGAAGGTGATGGTCAGCTTGTCGGACGGCAGGCCGGTGTCGGCGAAGGCCTTGGCAACGTCCGCGTCGGTGGCGTTCCGTACGAAGCCCTTCGGCAGCGGGAACGCGACCGCACCGTCATGCAGCGCGATGACATCGAAGCTGCCGAGCTTGAAGCGATGGAAACCGACCGTCTGGGCGGTGCTGAGCGGAGCCTTGGCGAAAGCGCCTGAAGGCAGCAGTGCGGCGGTGCCGAGTGCGCCGGAGCCGGCGACTACGGTGCGTCTGGTCAGGTCCATGGTGTCCTCCCGGATCAGTGACGACACACTGCTAGACCGCGGCGGCGAAAGAGCAAACCGCCCGGTACGGGATGGCGAACACATCACCGTGAGCGCCGCTCCGTGATTGATCGTCGTATTGCGCGTCGGTCGCCGGACGCCGGACGGCGGGAGGGGGATGCCGACCCGGATTTGCGTCGACGCAGGCGGACTGGCCGGATCGGATCGGGTGGCGTGCTATGACGCCCGCGACAAGGGTCGGATCGCCTCCAGCGCTGACTGCAACTCGTGCAGGTCGCGGTGCCGCGGATCGGCCGCGAGTCGCCCGGACAATCGCTCGGCCGCACCTGCGAGTCCGCTCTGGCCCATCGTGCCGGCGGCGCCCGTCAGCGTGTGCAGCACCCGTTGGGCTGTTGCGACATCGCCTGCGGCCAGGGCAGTCGCAATGGCTCCAACCAGGGAGCCGGCATCGGTCTGGAAAGCGGCGCTGACCTCGGCAAACCCGTCCTCTCCCAGATCGCGCCGCAATCCGGCCAGCTGGATCTCGTCGACGGCTGGAGAGGTCCGCTCCTGCTCCCGCTCGTCCGCCAGGTCGCGCGCCCACCAGCGCGCCAGCATGTCCTCGAGCTTGCGGCGAGTCACCGGCTTGGTGACGAAATCATCCATCCCGGCATCGAGCCCCGCCTGCCGGTCGGTTTCGAACGCGTTGGCGCTGAGGCCGATGATCGTCACGCCCACGCCACGTTGGCGCAGGATGCGCGTGGCTTCCAGCCCGTCGAGACGCGGCATCTGGACGTCCATCAGCACGAGGTCGAACGTCTGGGCGGTGATGCGGTCGACCGCCTCCAGCCCGTCCGCAGCGATTTCGGTCGTGATGCCCAGGCGCGCAAGCAGCGCTGTTGCCACTCTTTGGTTGACCGGATTGTCCTCGACCACGAGCATGCTCGGCGGCGCCGGCCGCGTTGCCCGCCGCGTCACGGGATCGGGTTGCGGCTCGGCGGGTCGACTGGCGCCGGCGCGCAGTGTCGGCAGCTGGAACCAGAAGGTGGTCCCCTTGCCGACCTGGCTGCTAAGGCCGATGGACCCTCCCATCGCTTCCACCAGCCGGCGCGAGATCGCAAGGCCCAGCCCGGTCCCGCCATACCGGCGCGTGATCGAGGCATCGACCTGCTGGAAGTCCCTGAACAGCCGCGATTGCGCCTCTTCGGCGATGCCGATGCCCGTGTCGCTCACCTCGAACCGGATCATCGTGCTGCCGCCGGCCCCGGCCCCCGGCAGCATCCTGGCGCGGACACTCACCGAGCCCCGCTCCGTGAACTTCACCGCATTGCCGACAAGGTTCAGCAGCACCTGCCGGATCCGGGTGGGGTCCGACGTCATGCCGATGTCGGGGCAGTCGACCATCAGGGCAATACCCTTGGTACCGGCCTGCGCCGCCACCATGTCGAACACGCCGCGCACCAGCGTGGTGACGTCGAACGGCCGTGCCTCGAGCTGGATCGTTCCCGATTCGAGCTTCGAGATGTCGAGCAGGTCGTCGATCAGCGAGAGCAGCGTATCGCCACATTCGCGGATCACCTGCACGTGGCGCAGCTGATCACCCGAAAGTCCGGTGTCCCGCAGCAGGTCGACGCTGCCGATCAGCCCGTTCAGCGGCGTTCGGATTTCGTGGCTCATGGTTGCCAGGAACGCAGATTTGGCCTGGTTCCCCGCGTCCGCGGCGGCCGCCTGCTCGGCGCGTTCGGCGCTGAGGATCTCGAGCCGCCGTTGCGCCTCCTGCATCTGCTGTAGCTGACGCGCGAGCAGAACCATCACGCCGACCATCGCGGCTGTAAGCGCCGTCACCGCGACGGCCAGCCGCGCATAGGTGTTGACCGTGGCCTCGCGCTGCTCGACCTGGATGTCGTTGCGCAGCCGGTTGGCGATCACGACCAGCTGCTCGGTGACCTCCCGCAGGCCGACGATGCCTGAGCGAAGCTGCGTGAGGGAGGTCTGCGGATCCTCCGCCGTGTCCAGCGAGTCGAAACCCGGCAGCAGGGCGGCAACGCGCGCCTGAACGTCGAGGGCCAGCTTCTCCATGGCCGGGCTCGTCCCGAACCGGCGATGGAAGTCGCCGTCACGCACCACCACCACCCGGCTGTACAGGATGTCGAAGCGCAGGGTCACGGCAGCCATGTCGGTGCCCGAGTCGCCCGCCAGCCGCGCATCGATGGCCGCCTGCAGCTTCATTGACTCCTTGTCGAGCTGGAAGGCCGCCCACAGGGCGTCCTCGCGGATACTGTCGGCGATGTCGCGCTGGCACTGGCTCAGGACGACAAAGGTCCAGATGATCGCACCCAGCAGCACCAGCCCTATTGCCACCAGCGCGGCCAGGGTCCGATGGCGCATGAGCGCCTGGAGGAAAACGAAGACTGCGTGCATGGAGGGGTCAGCGGATCTCGATCGACTTCACCTGCCAGACGGACCGGTTGAAGTACCTCTCACTATACAGCGTCTTGTCGACGTCGAACGGATAGATGACGAACAGCGGGCCCTTGTCGCGCACCGGCATCTCGGTCCCGTTACGCTTCATGGCGAGGATCACCGGCCACTTGCGGAAATCCTCCACCGGGATCTCTGCCGCATAGTCGTTGAGCGCCGTGACCTTCAGGGTGGTACCCTTGGCACCCACCGCATCGAGCAGAGCCGCACCCAGCGGACCCTCGAACTTGGTGACCCCCTTGGTCCACGGCGTCTCCACCTCGGTGGTCCGCTGCGGCAGTTTGGCGAGCATCTCGCGGTCGAACTGGGCCGTGGCGCCGGCATTCGTGGATGCGATTGCGCCCGAGACGGTCAGCAGCACCGACCCCTTCGGCGGATCCAGCGCGACGGCGCTCGCGCACCACAAGCCGGCAACCGCACAGGCTCCGAGCCGCAGTATCTGTGCCGCCTTTGCAAAGAATTTCATGATCCGTCTCCATTCGCCGTCGGCACGGGCGCCCGGACAGTGACGGCCTTAAAAGGCCTTGTCGGATCTTGCCGACTCAACAGGGGAAAAAATTAGCGCATCGACGTGATTCGCGAAATTTGCGCTCACTCTGGAGCAATCCGCACCAGCGCCTTGCCGAAATTGTGCCCCTCGAGCATCCCGATGAAGCGGTCTGGGGCATTTTCGAGCCCTTCGGCAATGTCCTCACGATAGCGCACCGTGCCGTCCCGCAGCCAGCCGGAGACGTCGCGCAGGAAATCGGCCTCCATCGCGGCGAAGTCCCACACGATGAAGCCGCGGATCGTCAGGCGGCGCGTAAGCACGGCCCGCATCAGCTGCGGCGTGCGGTCAGGTCCGTCCGGCAGCGCGGTCGCGTTGTAGAGAGAAACGAGACCGCACACCGGGATCCGGGCGAAGTCGTTGAACAGCGGCGCAACCGCGTCCCAGACCCGGCCGCCGACATTTTCGAAATAGACGTCGATCCCGGCCGGACAGGCCGCGGCCAGGCGGGCCGGGAAGTCGTCGGCCCGGTGGTCGACGGCGGCGTCGAAGCCGAACTCCTCGATCAGCGCACGGCATTTGTCCGCTCCGCCGGCGATCCCGACCGCCCGGCAGCCTTTCAGCTTTGCGATCTGCCCGACCAGCGAGCCCACCGGTCCGGTCGCCGCCGCCACCACGACGGTCTCGCCCGCCTTCGGCTTGCCGATCTCCAGAAGGCCCGTGTAGGCCGTCATGCCCGGCATGCCGAGGATGCCGAGCGCCGTTGCAGGCGGGGCAACCGAGGGGTCCAGGCGCCGCAACTCGGCCGGTCTGGCGACCGAGTAGTCCTGCCAGCCGCCATAGCCGAGCACGAGATCGCCGGGCGCAAAGCCGTCGGCCAGCGATGTCTCGACCCGGCCCACAGTGCCGCCGACCATCACGCCACCGATCTCGACCGGCTTGGCATACGACCGTGCCGCGCTCATGCGGCCGCGCATATAGGGGTCCAGCGACAGCCACAGGTGGCGAACCAGAGCCTGCCCGGGTCCTGGTTGCGGGACCGCTCCCTCGACTAGGCTGAAATGCGCCGCAGTGGGAGCGCCGTCCGGGCGGCCTGCGAGAAGAACCTGGCGATTGGCATGCGGCATGGCTTCGTGTCCCTGTCGGCGTTTACGGATCGTTAGCCGACCCCGAACCCGAATGCCAACACGCACCCCTACAGCGCCGTAACGGAATGGCGATTGCACACAACCATCACGGGTATCCGGAAGAGCCTGCGACAGCTCCGGAACGGCCCAGCGCAGGGACACCCGTCCTTGCCCGGGACAATCGAGGTGGTTCATGAGCGCGGATGTGTCAAACCGGAACGACAGGCCGGCGTCAGGGCGGCACGGATTTGTCGACTACGCCAAGGGTCTCTGCATCATCCTGGTGGTGATGCTGCACTCAACCAAGGGCGTCGGCGAGGCGATGGGCGGCGAGGGCTTCCTGCACGCCGTTGTCGAGTTTGCACGTCCGTTCCGCATCCCGGCCTTCTTCGTCGTCGCCGGCCTGTTCATGGCCCGGGCGCTGCAGCGCACCTGGCCAGATTATCTCGACCGGAAAGTCGTTTATTTCGCTTATTTCTACGGGCTGTGGGTCGTCATCCACTCCCTCGTCCGGTCTCCCGGATTGATCGCCCATGGCGACTACTCCGTCCTGCTGCAGTTCGTGCTGGCGCCCGTGCATCCCTACTCCATGCTCTGGTTCATCTACCTGCTCCCCGTGTTCTTCCTTGCAGGCCGGTTGTTCCGTGATGTCCCGGCGCCGCTGGTCTTCCTGGCAGCGGCGCTGCTGGAGACGGCCCGGATCCAGACCGGCTGGTCGCTGGTCGATCACTTCGCCGCCCGTTGGGTCTATTTCGTCGCCGGCGCGACGCTGGCGCGCGCCGTCTTCGCCATGACCCGTAAGGTCGTGTCACGCCCGGTCTGGGCTGCCGGATTGATCCTGGCGTTTGCCTTGGTCGAGGCGGTCCTGACCACGACATTCATGGCGGACGGAACACGCGTTTCGGCGGTGCAGGGGCTGAGCCTCGCCCTGGGCCTGTCCGGCGCGGCTGCGCTCATCGCCGTCTCGGCGCTGCTGGCGCGGTTCGGCATCGCGGGCTGGATCGCCTTCTGCGGCCGCCGGTCGCTGATCATCTATCTGGCGTTCTTCCTGCCGATGGCGGGCGTCAGGACTGTGCTGGTCAAGTCGGGGCTCGTTGCCGATATCGGCACCGTCTCGCTCCTCGTCACCGCCGCGGCCGTGGGTGGCGCCTTGTTGATCGAGTGGGCGACGCGCTCAACGCCCCTTCGCATCCTGTTCCAGCGTCCCGACTGGTTCAGGCTCACCGTCCCGCAATCGTTCCGCGCCCGCAGCGCGGACTGAACGGTCGCGCACTCACCCCTGGCGGCGGGCTCTTCCACCTGAGGCCTGCCGTCACAGCTACCGTCGGGCGCTGCGACCCCTGAAGGGCGGAGCGGAACGACCGGGCCCTAAACCTGAAACGCCAGGACGAAGTCGAGCAGCACTGCAATCGCCATGTCGGCATCCGCGATCGTCATGGATTCTGCTGGATTATGACTGACGCCGCCGGCACAGCGGACGAACAGCATGCCGACCGGGCACAGGGCAGCCATCGCCATGGCGTCATGGCCAGCTCCCGAAGCCAGCTCCAGAACAGGGATCTGCCGACCCGCGACGGCAGCCGACAGCCTCGCCCGCATCTGCTGATCACACGGGCAGGCCACGGACTCGAAGATCGGTTCGAGCACCAGATGCACGCCCCGGCGCGCGGCAATCGCCTGGAACGCTGTCGTCGAGGCCGACACCATCGCAAGGCGGTCGGCATCGACGGGTGCCCTGGCGTCAAGGGTGAAGCTGCTGCCGCCGGGGATGACATTCGCCGCCCCCGGTTCGGCCGCGATCCGGCCCACGGTCGCCACTGTTCCGCGCCCTTCGCTGGCAATGCGCTCCGCGGCCAGCACCATCTCGGCCGCCGCGGCCAGCGCGTCATGGCGCAGCCCCATCGGGACCGTGCCGGCATGGCCGGCGGTTCCGGTGATCCGCGCGCGAAGGCGCGTCGCTCCCGCAATGGCCGTGACCACGCCTACCGGCAGGTGGCGCTCCTCCAGCACCGGGCCCTGCTCGATATGCAGCTCGACATAGCCGAGCACATCCTCCCGCCGCCGCGCCAGGCCTGCAATGCCCTCCGCATCGCCACCGAACAGCGCCAGCGCATCGGCGAACCGGATGCCGTTCTCGTCGGCTCCATCCAGCGTCGCCGGATCGAACGTGCCCGCCAGCGCGCGTGACGACGACAGGTTGGTGGGGAAGCGGACATTCTCCTCGTCGCCGAAGGCCAGCAGCTCAACCGCGAAGGGCAGCCTTCGCCCGGTCTCGCGCAGCACCTCGACGATGCCGATCCCGGCGACGACGCCGAACGTGCCGTCATAGGCGCCGGCATCCTTCACCGTGTCGATATGCGAGCCGATCAGCAAAGCGGGGCGTCCCGGCTTTGTCGCCTCGTAACGGCCCACAACGGTCCCCAGTGCATCCACCTGGACGCTGTCGCAACCGGCGGCACGCATCATGTCGGCGACCGCGTCGACCGCCCGGCGGTGCGCGGCTGACAGGTACAGGCGATGGATCTGCCCAGGCACGTCGGTGAACCGGCGCAGCGCCTCCAGTCGCGCGAAGGCGCGCGAGCCGTAAGGCAGGGCGGGAGCGGATGACGGCATTGGCACAATCCAGAGGTCGGGACGCGCACCATCTCACCGGAATTCGCGCCTCGGCGCAAACCGCGGCGGCTCAGTCAGTGTCCGGCCGCCAGCGCCGCAGCCACAGCGCGTTGAGCACGACGCTGACGCTCGAAAGCGCCATGGCGGCGCCGGCGAACACCGGCGACAGTACGCCGAGCGCCGCCAGCGGAATGCCGACGACATTGTAGGCGAAGGCCCAGAACAGGCCGCGCCGGATGGTCGCAACCGTCCGCCGGGACAGATCCAGGGCCGCCGGCACGAGCCTGGGATCGCCCCGCATTAGCGACAGGCCGGCGGTCTCCACCGCCACGTCGGTGCCGCCGCCCATCGCGATCCCCACGTCTGCGGCTGCCAGTGCGGGCGCGTCATTGATGCCGTCGCCGACCATGGCGACGGTTCCACCGGCGGCCCGCCACGCCGTCACGGCGGCCGCCTTGCCGTCCGGCTTCACCCCGAAGGTGACATCGGTGATGCCGATCGCCGCTGCGATCCGTCGCGCCGGCCCCTCGCCGTCGCCGGTCAGCATGGCCACCGCGAGGCCGCTGCGCCGCAGCGCCGCCACGGCCGCCGCTGACTCCGGCCGTAGCGCGTCGGCAAAGGCAATGAAGCCGCGCACCGGCCCGCCGCCGGCATCCGCCAACCAGGAGATCCCGTGCCCCGTATCGGCCAGCGCCGCGGCCTCTGCCGTCAGGGCGCCCCGGTTGGCGCCGAGCGCGTCGACGCAGTCGGCATTGCCGAGCACCAGCTGGCCCTCGCCGGGGATCTCGGCCTCGATGCCGCCGGGCAGGATCCGGAAGCCGGTCGCCAACGGTGCCTCGACGCCTGCGTCCGATGCCGCCCGCCGGACCGCCCCCGCCAGCGGATGGTCACTCCCCGCCTCGAGCGCCACGGCCAGCCGCAGCAGGTCGGGCGCCGCGGCGCCGCCCACAGGGGTGACCGCGGGCTGGCCGCGGGTGAGCGTACCGGTCTTGTCGAACACCACCCGCGTGACCGCTGCGGCACGCTCAAGCGCCGCCGCGTCGCGCACCAGGATGCCGTGCCGCGCGGCCACGCCGGTGCCGGCAAGGATCGCCGTCGGCGTGGCGAGCCCGAGCGCGCACGGACAGGCAATCACCAGCACGGAGACGGCACAGACGGCGGCGGTCTCGATGCCGGCGCCGGCCGCCAGCCAGCCGAGCAAGGTGACCAGCGCGATCGCCATCACCACCGGGACGAAGACGGCGCTGATCCGGTCGACCTGACGCTGCACCGGCGCCTTGGAGGCCTGGGCGCTCTCCACCATGCGGATGATGCGCGCCAAGGTCGTCTCCGCCCCGACGGCCCCGGTCACCACCACGAGATGGCCGGTCAGGTTGACCGTGCCGGCGACGACAGCGTCGCCGCCGGCCCGCGCCACCGGCAGGCTTTCGCCGGTGACCATCGCCTCGTCGATCTCGGCCGCGCCCTCCGCGATCGTGCCGTCGACAGGGATACGCTCGCCGGCCCGCACCATGATCCGGTCGCCAACCCGCACCGCCTCGATCGGAACCTCGGTCTCCGACCCATCCGGTCCGGCCAGGCGGGCCATGGTCGGGCGCAGCCGCGCCAGGGCCCGGATCGCCGAGGCTGTCTCGCTGGTGGCGCGCTCCTCAAGCCATTTGCCGAGCAGGACAAACGCCACCACCACCGCCGCGGACTCGAAATAGAGGTGCGGGGCATGGCCCTCGTGCGCGCTTGACCATAGCCAGAGGCTCAGGCCCATCGCCGCACCGGTCCCGAGCGCCACCAGCAGGTCCATCGTCGCGCTGCCGGCCCGCAGCGCCTTCACGGCACCGGTGAAGAAACGGCCGCCGAGCCCGAACACCACCACCGCCGCGAGGCCCGCCTGGATCGCCGGCGCCGGCATCCAGTCGCGTCCGACAAGCGCTGCCGCCATGGCGATCAGGAACGGCGCCACCAGCAGCATGGCGGCAAGGGCGGCCAGCCCGGCCGCGCGCGCCCTGCGGTGGGCCCGCACCTCGCCCTCGCCCGGCCCGGCGCCGGCCGCCACCGGGATGGCGCCATAGCCGATGTCCTCGACCCGCTCGGCGAGCGCGGTGGCGTCCAGCGCCTCTCCTGCAGAGGTGACCCGTGCGGTCCGCGTGGCGAGGTTGACCTCGGCCCGTGCAACACCGGGCACCGCCAGCAGCGCGCCCTCCACCCGCGACACGCATGCCGCGCACGTCATGCCGTCGATGGCGAGGTCGATGGACGGGGCTGGCGCGGAGTGGGCAGACTCAGACATGGCAGGTTCCCGGTGATGGCTCCAATAAGGTCACGGGCCGGGCCGGTTACAAGTCGGGGAAAGCCGACCCCCCATGCGAGAGGCGAGCGCCTGGACGGTGCGATATCGAGGCCGACGGGCCAAAGTGGCTGGACAGGGCCGCCCGGCTGCGCTCGATTGGCGGTGACCGACCGGAGATGCCGATGCCCCGCTTTGCCGCCAATCTGTCGATGATGTTCACCGAATGGACTTTTCTCGATCGCTTCACCGCCGCAGCGGAGGCCGGTTTCGACGCTGTCGAGTTCCTGTTCCCCTATGAACATCCGGTCGATGCCGTCGCCCAGGCGCTCGCCGACAACGGCCTGACGCAGGCCCTGTTCAACCTGCCGGCCGGCGATTTTGCCGCCGGGGAGCGCGGCATGGCGGCGCTGCCGGGCCGCGAGGCCGATTTTCGGGCATCGCTCGCAACGGCGTTGCCCTACGTGGAGGCGACCGGCGTCCGCAAGATCCACTGCATGAGCGGCCATGCTGACCCTGCCGATCCGGCGGCCCGCACCACCTATGCGGCCAGCCTTGCGCGTGCAGCCGAGACCTTCGGCCCGCTTGGCGTCGAGGTGCTAATCGAGCCGATCAACGGGCGCGACATGCCGGGCTATTTCATGAACAATTTCGCCCGGGCCGCCGCGCTCATCGACGAACTCGGCCTGCCGAACCTGCGCCTGCAGTTCGACATGTATCATCGCCAGATCCTGCACGGCGACGTGACGATGGGGTTCCGGGCCCTGCAGCCGATCGTCGCCCATGTGCAGATCGCCAGCGTGCCCGGCCGCCACGAGCCGGACGGCGATGAGCTTCGCTACGATTTCCTGTTCGATGAGCTCGATCGGCTCGGCTATGCGGGCTTTGTCGGCTGCGAGTACCGGCCGCGCGCCGGGACCCTCGAGGGGCTCGGCTGGTTCGCGCCCTGGCGCCGAGCAGCCGACTAGTCCGTCAGAGCTGCGCCGGTGCCCGCGGCTTGCTCCGGGCGGATTCGGGATGCGTTTCCGCATAGACGGCGCACACGGCCTCGACGACCGCCCGCGCCTGCGCAGAGGCGATCCGGTAATGGATCGTCTTGCCTTCCCGGCGGGTTGCCACAATCCCGTCAAGCCGGAGCCGGGCCAGCTGCTGCGACACGGCGGCCTGGCGGCGCCCGAGTAGCGCTTCCAGGTCGCTCACCGATGTTTCGCCCCC
Source organism: Methylobacteriaceae bacterium (assembly GCA_040380755.1). Classification (GTDB taxonomy): domain Bacteria; phylum Pseudomonadota; class Alphaproteobacteria; order Rhizobiales; family Beijerinckiaceae; genus Alsobacter. Next base: position 24,718 of record JBEIIL010000009.1, read on the forward strand.
ATGCACGAGCTCGCACAGGATGACGAGACGGGCCTCATGAGACAGCGCCTTCAGCAGGGACGTTGCAGCGCGGGCTGTCTCGGCGATGGCCTTGGGGCCGGGGCGGGCGGTCATTCGGGAGCTTTACGAACCGTTTTGGAAGGGTCGATATCGCGCAGTTTGCCAGCGTCATCATGCATTTGACAATTGACGAATTAAACACACGACGTGGCGTTGCCGAGAAGCCTGGCGGTCACAGAGGGTCCGCCAGCACACAGGCCGATCGCAAGTCCGGTGCCTTTTGGCGGCGACGTGGCCAAAATCAGCAAAACGCGGCCTCTTGCATATGTTCCGCGTCTGTGAGCCTGCCGGAAGATGGCAGGCGGCTGCGATCGCACGGGCAGCGACCGCATCCCAACGAGATTGGTTGCGGCGACTTACCGCACCAAAGGGCTGGCGTGTCCATCGTTGCGGCATCTGGGCAAACAGCAGGCAGGGTCGGTCCTTCCGGAGGGCCAGGGGCAGCCGGGACGGCCCCAACACCCGTTGATTCGCCGCGTATTCCGCCATCGTCCAGCGCAGTTCTGACTGAAACACAGGCTGGCACGGCGCTTGCCAACAACTGATCCCGGTCAATGAACCGTGTACAGGGGGTCTCTCACAATGACGTTTCGCCTGAAATCGCTCGCATGTGCCGCCGCCGTGCTGGCCGGCGTATCGCTCTCCGCCGTGGTGGCGCAGGCGCAGACCATCAAGGTCGGTATCCTGCATTCGCTCTCCGGCACCATGGCCATCAGCGAGACGACGCTGAAGGACGTGATGCTGATGCTCATCGAGGAGCAGAACAAGAAGGGCGGCTTGCTCGGCAAGAAGCTCGAGCCCGTCGTGGTCGATCCCGCGTCCAACTGGCCGCTGTTCGCCGAAAAGGCGCGCGAGCTGCTCACCAAGGACAAGGTTGCGGTCACCTTCGGCTGCTGGACCTCGGTCTCCCGCAAGTCCGTCCTGCCGGTGTTCGAGGAGCTCAACGGCGTCCTCTTCTACCCGGTGCAGTATGAGGGCGAGGAGTCCTCGAAGAACATTTTCTACACCGGCGCCGCTCCGAACCAGCAGGCGATCCCGGCCGTCGACTATCTGATGGAAAACGAGAAGGTGCAGCGCTGGGTTCTGGCCGGCACCGACTACGTCTACCCGCGCACCACCAACAAGGTGCTCGAAGCCTACCTGAAGTCCAAGGGCGTCAAGGCCGAGGACATCATGATCAACTACACGCCGTTCGGTCATTCCGACTGGCAGACGATCGTCGCCGACATCAAGAAATTTGGCACCACCGGCAAGAAGACGGCCGTGGTCTCGACCATCAACGGTGACGCCAACGTTCCGTTCTACAAGGAGCTCGGCAACCAGAAGATTTCCGCCAAGGACATCCCCGTGATTGCGTTCTCGGTGGGTGAGGAAGAGCTCGCCGGTATCGACACCAAGCCGCTGGTCGGCCACCTGGCTGCCTGGAACTACTTCCAGTCTGTCGATGTGCCCGAGAACAAGGCTTTCATCGAAAAGTGGAAGACCTTCACCAAGAACCCGAAGCGGGTCACCAACGACCCGATGGAAGCCCATGTCATCGGCTTCAACATGTGGGTGAAGGCAGTCGAGAAGGCCGGCACCATCGATCCGACCGCCGTCATTGACGCGCTGATCGGTGTGTCCGTGCCGAACCTGTCGGGCGGCTTCTCCGCCATGATGCCGAACCATCACATCACCAAGCCGGTGCTGATCGGCGAGATCCAGGCCGACGGCCAGTTCTCGATCGTCTCGCAGACCCCCGGCCTCGTCGTCGGTGACGAATGGTCCGACTATCTCGAAGGCTCGAAGGACCTGATCTCCGACTGGCGCGCGCCGATGTCGTGCGGAAACTTCAACGTCAAGACCGGCAAATGCGGCGGCGCTGGCAAGTAAGCCGGACCTTCGCGCCGCCGCTCCGTCGGCGGTGCCGCATCTGATCGAAACGAGAGCCGGGCCGCGCGGCCCGGCTCTCCCTTCCCTCCCGGAACCCTGCCCCATGCGTCTCCTGCCGCTCCCGAGCCTGCGAGCCCTGCTGACCGCAATCGCGCTGCTGCTCGTTGCCGGCCTGCCGCTGCGCGCCCAGACCACGGCTCAGGATCCGGCCACCGCCATTGCCAGGCTGGCCACCGACAATTTCCGTGAAATCGAGGCCGGCATCACCGAGCTGGCCGCCACCGGCAGCGACAAGGCCGCGGCCGCTATTCAGGCCTTGGCGGACGGCCGCCTGTTCTACAGGCCGTCCGACAAGGCCGTGTTCATCCGGGACGCCGCCGGCAAGCATGTCGACGCCGGCACCGGTGCCGCACCCGCCGAGGAGCCATCCGGCCTGCGGCTCGTCCGCCTCAACAATGCCGTGCGCCGGTCGATCGAGGCCGCCATGGGCACGCTGACGCTCGTCAGTCCCGATCCCGCCAAGCGCCTGTCGGCAGCGATCGCGGTTTTCAGGTCGCGCGACGCGGCGACGCTGCCGGCGCTTGATGCGGCGCTCGCCAAGGAGACCGAGCCGCGCATCCGCGCTGCCCTGGCGCAGGCCCGCGCTGCGGTGCTGATCACCAAGCCGGACGCCTCCGACAGCGACAAGGTGTCGGCCGTCGAGATCATCGCCGCCCGCGGCGACCAGGACGCACTGGCTCTGCTGAACACGGCCAAGGCCTCGCCCACGCCCATCGTGCGGCTGGCGGCAGAGACCGCAATCACCGGCATCGAGCGCCGGCTGGTCGTGCTCAACGCGTTCCAGAACATCTGGTACGGCGTGTCGTTGGGGTCTGTCCTGCTGCTGGCGGCCATCGGCCTCGCGATCACCTTCGGGGTGATGGGCATCATCAACATGGCGCATGGCGAGATGGTCATGCTGGGGGCCTACACCACCTTCGTGGTGCAGGAGTTCCTGCGCACCCGCTATCCGGGCCTGTTCGACTGGTCGTTGGCCATCGCGCTGCCGCTGGCCTTCATCGTGGCCGGGCTGGTCGGCATCGCCATCGAGCGCGGAATCATCCGCTTCCTCTATGGTCGGCCACTCGAGACGCTGCTCGCCACCTGGGGCGTCAGCCTGATCCTGCAGCAATCCGTCCGCACCATCTTCGGCGCCAACAACCGCGAGGTCGGCGCGCCGTCCTTCATGTCCGGCGCTTTCGATTTCTTCGGCCTGACGATCACCTATGGCCGTCTGTGGATCGTGGTCTTCGCCCTGTCGGTCTTCGTCGCCCTCTGGGTCGTGCTGAACATGACCTCGTTCGGCCTGAAGATGCGGGCGGTGACGCAGAATCGGCGTATGGCCTCCGCCATGGGGATCAGGACCCCGTGGATCGACTCGCTCACCTTCGCGCTCGGCTCCGGCATTGCCGGTATCGCCGGCGTTGCGCTCTCGCAGATTGACAATGTCTCGCCCAATCTTGGCCAGAGCTACATCGTCGACAGCTTCATGGTGGTGGTGTTCGGCGGGGTCGGCAATCTGTGGGGCACTCTCGTGGCCGCCCTGACGCTGGGCGTCGCCAACAAGTTCCTCGAACCCTATGCGGGCGCTGTGCTGGGCAAGATCCTGCTGCTGGTGTTCATCATCCTGTTCATCCAGAAGCGTCCGCGCGGCCTCTTCGCCCTCAAGGGCCGGGCGGTGGAATCATGATGACCGCCCGCCTCATCGCCGGCCTCGACGTCCGGGGGCGGATCTTCCTGGCGGTTCTGGCGCTCGCCATCGTCGCCGTCCCGGTGCTCAACCTGATGGTGCCGCCCGGGTCGCCGTTCCACATGCCCACCTATCTGGTGTCGCTGTTCGGCAAATATCTTTGCTACGCCCTGCTCGCCATCGCGCTCGACCTGGTCTGGGGCTATTGCGGCATTCTCTCGCTCGGCCACGGCGCATTCTTCGCGCTGGGTGGCTACGCGATGGGCCTGTATCTGATGCGCCAGATCGGCTCGCGCGGTGTCTATGGCAACCCGTTGCTGCCCGACTTCATGGTGTTCCTGAACTGGAAGGAGCTGCCCATCACCTGGTGGGGCTTCGGCTTCTTCCCCTACGCCATGCTGATGGTGCTGGTCGTGCCGGGCCTGCTCGCCTTCGTGTTCGGCTGGTTCGCGTTCCGCTCCCGCGTCACCGGCGTTTATCTGTCGATCATCACGCAGGCGATGACCTACGCGATGATGCTGGCCTTCTTCCGCAACGACATGGGGTTTGGCGGCAACAACGGACTGACCGACTTCAAGGAAATCCTCGGCTTCAACATCCAGGCGCAGACGACCCGCGTCGCCCTGTTCTGCATCACCGTGGCGATGCTGGCGGCCGGCTATCTGGTCGCCCGCGCCATGGTGACGTCCTCCTACGGCAAGGTGCTGGTGGCGATCCGCGATGCCGAATCGCGCACCCGCTTCCTCGGCTATCGGGTCGAGCGCTTCAAGCTGCTGGCCTTCGTCGTCTCCGCCTGCATGGCGGGCGTCGCCGGCGCGCTCTACGTGCCGCAGGTCGGCATTATCAACCCGTCGGAATTCGCCCCGGCGAACTCGATCGAGGCGGTGATATGGGTCGCGGTGGGCGGCCGCGGCACGCTGGTTGGCGCGGCACTTGGCGCTGTGCTGGTCAACTTCGCCAAGACCTGGCTCACCGGTGCCCTGCCGGAGTTCTGGCTGTTCGGCCTCGGCGCCCTGTTCATCCTCGTCACACTGTTCCTGCCCAAGGGCATCGTCGGAACCCTGTCCGAATGGAGCCGCCGCCGCGCCGAGGCCCGCGCGTCGGCACCCGAGAGCCGCCCGGCGGCCGCGGAGTGAGCCGATGACCAACACCGACCTCACCCGCACTCTGCTCTATCTCGACGGTGTCGGAGTCTCCTTCGATGGCTTTCGTGCCCTGAACAGCCTGTCGCTGGTCATCGGGCCCGGCGAGATGCGCGCCATCATCGGCCCCAACGGCGCCGGCAAGACGACCATGATGGACGTCATCACCGGCAAGACGCGTCCCGACGAGGGCGACGTGCTGTTCGACGGCCGCATCGACCTGACCGCCATGGACGAGGCGGCCATCGCCGAGCTCGGCATCGGTCGCAAGTTCCAGAAGCCGACCGTGTTCGAGAGCCACACCGTCGACGACAACATCCTGCTGGCCATGAAGGGGCCGCGCAGCGCCTTCTCGTCCCTGTTCGGCTGGCGCAACCGGGTGACGCCGGCCGAGCGCGACGTGGTGCTGGAAACCATCGGGTTGATCGAGCACCGCCACCGCCTCGCCGCCGACCTGTCGCACGGCCAGAAGCAGTGGCTGGAGATCGGCATGCTGCTGGCCCAGGATCCCAAGCTGCTGCTGGTCGACGAGCCCGTCGCCGGCATGACCGACGCCGAGACCGAGGCGACGGCGCATTTGCTCACCCGCATCGCCCGCGACCACGCGGTCGTCGTCGTCGAGCACGACATGGCCTTCGTCCGGGCACTCGGCTGCAAGGTCACCTGCCTGCACGAGGGCAGCGTGCTCGCCGAGGGCAGCATCGACGCCGTCTCGGCCAATGAGCGCGTCGTCGAAGTCTATCTGGGCCGCTGAGGCGGAAAGGACACCATGGCCACGCTTGCCGTCGACCAGATCGATCTCTACTACGGCGCCGCCCAGGCGCTGCGCGGCGTGTCGCTGACCGTCGAAACCGGCAAGGTCACCTGCGTGCTCGGCCGCAACGGCGTCGGCAAGAGCTCGCTGCTGCGCGCCATCATGGGCATCCAGCCGGTTGCGCGCGGCGCCATCCGCTGGAAGGACGAGACACTCGGCAGCCTCGCGCCCTATGACCGTGCCCGCCGCGGCATCGCCTATGTGCCGCAGGGCCGCGAGATCTTTCCCCTCCTCACCGTGAGGGAGAACCTGGAGACCGGCTTCGCCCCGGTGCCGCGCGCGCAGCGCTGCGTGCAGGACGAGATCTTCGACCTGTTCCCGGTGCTGAAATCCATGCTCAACCGCCGCGGCGGCGACCTGTCGGGAGGCCAGCAGCAGCAGCTCGCCATCGGCCGCGCACTGGTGACGCGCCCGTCGCTGCTGGTGCTGGATGAGCCGACCGAGGGCATCCAGCCCTCGATCATCAAGGACATCGGCCGCGCCATCACCTATTTGCGCAATCGTGGCGACATGGCCATCCTGCTCGTCGAGCAGTATTTCGAGTTTGCCCGCGACCTGTGCGACACGTTTGCCGTTATGGATCGCGGCCAGATCGTGCTCGCCGGCGACCGGGCCGGGATGGTCGAGGCGGATGTACGGCGTCATCTCTCAGTCTGAGGCCCCGCTCGGGGCCGCCAGGGTCGTTCCGGCGTCGCTGCGGGCGCGGGGCCGGGTGAAGCTCGGCTTTGTCGCCGCCGGTGGCGGCACCGTGCTGGCCGATCTCGCCGAAGCGGGCGGCTACCGCGTCAAGTTCCCGCGTGGCCCGGTGCCAGAGGCCGTGGTGATCAACACCGGCGGCGGCATGGCGGGCGGTGACGGCCTCGACATCGCCGTCGCGATGGGGGAGGGCGCGACCGCCACAGTCACCACCCAGTCGGCCGAGAAAGTGTACAGGGCCGACGCCGCGCCCGCGCAGATTGCGGTCCGCCTCGACTGCGCCGCCGGATCGGAGCTGGCCTGGATGCCGCAGGAGACGATCCTGTTCTCCGGCGCCCGCCTGCGCCGCAGGCTCGATGCCGATCTGCACCCCACCGCCAGCCTGACCCTGGCGGAAACCACCGTGTTCGGCCGGCTCGCCATGGGCGAGCGGCTTGGCGACGGCCTCTTCGAGGACCGCTGGCGCATCCGCCGCGGTGGCCGGCTGGTCCTCGCCGAAACCATCCGGCTCGACGGTCTGATCGCCGACCGCCTCGACCGTCCGGCTCTTGGCGGCGGCGCACGCGCGGTCGCCACGGTGTTGCATGTCAGCCCCGATGCCACCGGGCGGCTGGACGGCGTCCGCGCCGTCCTCGAGGGCGCCGCCTGCGATGCCGGCGCCGGTGCGTGGAACGGCCTCCTCGTCATCCGCATGGCCGATGCCGAACCGTCGCGTCTGCGTCGTGACCTCGTCATCCTGCTCGCCCATCTGCGGGGCAGCGCGCTTCCGCGCGTCTGGCAGGGATGAACCACATGAAGACCATCAAGGGATTGCGCAGCGTCTATGGACTGGCCAACGGCACCTGGAGCATGGTGCTGGCGCTCGAGGACGGCGAGGAACGGCGCTTCGACCTCGCCGGTCCCGAGCATGTCGAGACGTTCATCGAGTGCTTCGAGCAGGCGACGGATGCGGTGGTCGACACGACCGCAGGCGAGGTTGTGTTCAGCTACGCCTACGCCGATCTTGACGCAGACGATGAGGACGAAGACGACGACCTCGACGACGAGGACGACGAAGAGGACGAGGACGACGCGGAGGAGGACGGGGAGTCCGACGACCGCAAGGACAAGGGGAAGCGCTGATGAACCTGACGCCGCGCGAGAAGGACAAGCTGCTGGTCGCCATGGCCGCCATGGTGGCGCGACGGCGTCTCGAGCGCGGCGTCAAGCTCAACCATCCCGAGGCGGTCGCCCTGATCACCGATTTCGTGGTCGAGGGCGCCCGCGACGGGCGCACGGTCGCCGACCTGATGGAGGCCGGCGCCCACGTGGTCCGCGCCGACCAGGTGATGGACGGCATCGCGTCGATGATCCACGATGTCCAGGTCGAGGCCACCTTTCCGGACGGCACCAAGCTCGTCACCGTCCACAACCCGATCCGCGGCGCCGCAGGCCCGCTGGTGCCCGGCGAGGTCACGACGCTGGACGGCGATATCGCCCTCAACGAGGGGCGCGACACGGTGGTGCTCACCGTCTCCAACACCGGCGACCGTCCGATCCAGGTGGGCAGCCACTACCACTTCTTCGAGACGAACCCCGCCCTGGCCTTCGACCGTGCAGCGGCCCGCGGCATGCGCCTCGATATCGCTGCCGGAACCGCCGTGCGCTTCGAGCCCGGGCAGACCCGCGAGGTCCGCCTCGTCGCGCTGGGCGGCAAGCGCGAGGTCTATGGGTTCCGCCAGGACGTGATGGGCAAGCTCTGAGCAGGAGAACGACAATGGCGACGACCCTCCTGCGCTCCGCCTATGCGGACATGTATGGCCCCACCACCGGCGACCGGGTGCGGCTCGCCGACACCGCCCTGGTGATCGAGGTCGAGAAGGATTTCACCGTCTACGGCGAGGAGGTGAAGTTCGGCGGCGGCAAGGTGATCCGCGACGGCATGGGCCAGAGCCAGGTCACCAATGCGCAGGGCGCCGTCGACACGGTGATCACCAACGCGCTGATCGTCGACCACTGGGGCATCGTCAAGGCCGATGTCGGCCTGCGGGACGGCCGCATCGCCGCCATCGGCAAGGCCGGCAATCCCGACATCCAGCCCGGCGTCACCATCATCATCGGCCCGGGCACCGACGTGATCGCCGGCGAGGGCAAGATCCTCACCGCCGGCGGCTTTGACAGCCACATCCACTTCATCTGCCCGCAGCAGATCGAGCACGCCCTGATGTCGGGCGTCACCTCGATGCTGGGCGGTGGCACCGGCCCCTCGGCCGGTACCAGCGCCACCACCTGCACGCCCGGCCCCTGGCACATCGCCCGGATGATCCAGAGCTTCGATGCCTTCCCGGTCAATCTCGGCATTTCGGGCAAGGGCAATGCCGCCCTGCCGGGCGGGCTCGTGGAGATGATCGAGGCCGGCGCCTGCGCCCTCAAGCTGCATGAGGACTGGGGCACCACGCCGGCTGCCATCGACAACTGCCTGGCGGTGGCCGACGACCACGACGTGCAGGTGATGATCCACACCGACACGCTGAACGAATCCGGCTTCGTCGAGGACACCATCAAGGCGTTCAAGGGCCGCACCATTCACGCCTTCCACACCGAGGGCGCCGGCGGCGGCCATGCGCCGGACATCATCCGGGTGGCGGGCCTGCCCAACGTGCTGCCCTCCTCCACCAACCCGACCCGGCCCTTCACGGTGAACACGCTGGACGAGCATCTCGACATGCTCATGGTGTGCCACCACCTCGATGGCTCGATTCCTGAGGACCTCGCCTTCGCCGAGAGCCGCATCCGCCGCGAGACGATCGCCGCCGAGGACATCCTCCACGACATCGGCGCGCTCTCGATGATGTCGTCCGACAGCCAGGCCATGGGCCGCCTCGGCGAGGTGGTGACCCGGACTTGGCAGACCGCCCACAAGATGAAGCTGCAGCGCGGCAGCCTGCCGGGCGACGGCTCCCATCACGACAATTTCCGCGTCAAGCGCTACATCGCCAAATACACGATCAACCCCGCCATCGCCCACGGCGTCTCGCGGCACATCGGCTCGGTCGAGGTCGGCAAGCTCGCCGACCTGGTGCTGTGGACGCCGGCCTTCTTCGGCGTCAAGCCCGACATGGTCATCAAGGGAGGCAGCATCATCGCCGCGCAAATGGGCGATCCCAATGCCTCCATCCCGACGCCCCAGCCGGTGCACTACCGGCCGATGTTCGCTGCCTTCGGCAAGGCGCTGACGGCGTCCTCGGTGGTGTTCGTGTCGCAGGCGGCCGCCTCGAACGGGCTGCGCGAGCGGCTGGGAACCGACAAGGCCTTCCTGCCGGTCGAGAACGTCCGCGGCGGCATCTCCAAGGCGTCGATGATCCACAACGATGCCACGCCGGTCATCACCGTCGATCCCGAGACCTACGCCGTGACCGCCGATGGCGAGCTGCTGGTCTGCGAGCCCGCCGCCGAGCTGCCGATGGCGCAGCGCTATTTCCTGTTCTAGGGTCCAGGTTCCGTGAGAGTGACGGGCTGCGGCCGGTCGCTCGATGAGAAGATGCCACAGGGGCCGCCATGATCGTGCTGATCGCAACTCTGACCATCAAATCGGGCTCGGCCGAGGCGGTGATCGCGGCGGCAAAGCCCTGCATTGACGGAACCCGCGCCGAGCCGGGCTGCGTCTCCTACGACCTTAACCACAGCGTCACCGATCCGGACACTATGGTGTTCGTCGAGCGCTGGGCGTCGCGCGAGGCCATCGACGCCCACATGCGGATGCCACATTTCCTCGCCTGGCGCGAGAAGGCGGCAGGACTCATCCTCGACCGCAAGATCGAGATCATCACGCCGGCCGAGATCACGTCGCTCTAGGACCCGGCCGCGCACGGGCCCCATGCGGTGGTGGGGGTTGGCCGGCAGGCCGTGGCCTGCCACCATGGCGGCATGGATCGCCCGCTCTGTCTGGCGGACGCGCGGTGACGGCCGCGCCCGCCCGTTCCGAAGTCCGCCGCGCGACTGCCGTGCTTGCCGTGACCCAGCTCATCGGCTGGGGCACGACGTTCTACATCCCGGCCATCTTGGGCCGGGACATCGGTGCCGATCTCGGCCTGTCGGTCGAGACGGTGTTTGCCGGCGTCACCGTGATGCTCATCACCTCCGGAATGGTGGCGCCCTGGCTCGGGCGGTGGATGGATCGCAACGGTGCCGTGCCGGTTCTGGTCGTCGGCTCGATCCTGGCCGCCGCGGCGCTGGGCCTGCTGGCCCAGGCGACGGGGCTGTGGAGTTACGCGGCCGCCTGGGTGGCGATCGGACTGGCGACGGCCTGCTGCCTGGCGTTGCCATCCTTCACGGCACTGGCCCAGGTCGCCGGCGACCGGGCCCGCCAGGCGATGATCGTGCTCATGCTGTTGACCGGAGGCTCGTCGAGTATTGCCTGGCCGGTCACCGCCTGGCTCGAGACCGCCATCGGCTGGCGCCAGACCTGCCTGGCGTTCGCGGCAATCCACCTTCTGGTCTGCCTGCCGCTCCACCTCTTCGTCCTCCCCCGGCGCCGTACCCATGCCGAAGGCGGGACGCCACGGCCGGTCTCGCCACCCAACATCGCGCCCGAGCGGCGCCGGCTGGCGCTGCTGCTGATGTTGCCGGCCTTTGCCTGCTCGGGATTCGTCTCCTGGGGGCTGTCGCTGCATCTCGTCGACATGCTGGCGGGGATCGGCATGACGCCGGCCTTTGCGCTGGCGCTGGGCTCCAGCGTCGGTGTGCTGCAGGTCTCGGCTCGGATCGGCGAGTTTGCCTTTGGCCGCTACGTGACGCCCGGCGTTTCGGCGGCCGCCGCGTCGGTGCTGATGGTCGCGGCATTCCTGCTCATCGCCTGGCCGCCAGTTACGACGGCGCAGGCTGTTGCGTTTGTGGTCATCTATGCGTTCGGCTCGGGTCTGCTCGGCGTCACTCGGGCGACGCTGCCGCTGTGGGCGTTCGGCTCTGCCAACTACGGCACCATCGCCGGGCGCATCGCGCCGGTGCAGAACATCGCCTTCGCGGCCGCGCCGCTGGTCTTTGCCGCCGTCACCGAGGCGGCCGGCATCCGCGCCGGCCTGCTGATGTCGCTGGCGATTGCGACACTGGCCGCGGTGTTCATGGCCGCACTCGCGATCATCGTCGTCCGCTCGCCAGCATCGCGTGCCTGAGCGCCGGCCGCATGGTATCGAAGGCTGGAAAACCAACGGAGACAAACCCATGCTGCGTGCCACCGCCGTCGTCCGCAAACCCGCCGTCAAGGCCGACCGGGTCGTCGACACCGTGGTGCTCGACCATGAGGGCCGCCACCGTCGCCGTCTGTCGCTGACCGGCGCCGCCGGCCTCCCCTTCCTGATGGACCTGGAGAAGGCCACCGTGCTGAACCACGGCGACGCGCTGAAGCTGGAGGATGGACGCCTCGTCGGCGTCGTCGCCGCGCCGCAGCGCCTGCTCGAGGTCCGGGCCGAGAACCCGCTGCGCCTGCTGCGCGTCGCCTGGCACATCGGCAACCGCCACACCCCTGCGGAGATCACCGCCGACGCCATCTACATCGAGGAGGACCACGTCCTCGCCGAGATGGTGCGTGGCCAGGGCTGCAGCGTCATCGCGGTCGAACGGCCGTTCCAGCCCGAGAAGGGCGCCTATGACCAGGGCGGTCACGGCCACCATCATGGACATGACCATGACCATGGCCATCACGATCACGCCCATCACGACCATAAGCACCATGGCCATGGCGATCATGGCCATCACGCCGCTGAGGCAGAGGCCGGCCATGTCCACGGACCGGGCTGTGGCCACGATCACGATCATGGCCACCATGACCAAGGCCACCATGTTCACCACGACCATGGCACGCACGCCAAGCAGGCCGGCGCCGTCGAAGCCGTCCACGTCCACGGACCGGATTGCGGCCACGATCACGATCATGACCACGGCCACAAGCATGACCACGCCCACCCCCATGGCCACGGCCACAAGCATGGCTGAGCCGGCCCATCTGCCGCTGATGGCGTGGCTGTCGCCTGCCTTTCCGGTCGGCGCGTTCGCCTATTCGCATGGCCTCGAATGGGCCGTTGAGACCGCGGCCGTCGCCGATGCGGCCAGCCTCGCAGCCTGGATCGACGATCTGCTCGGCCACGGCTCGGGCCGCAGCGACGCGGTGCTGCTCGCCGCAACGTGGCGGGCTGCGGTGGCCTCGGATGCGGTCGCGCTGGGCGAGGTCGCCGAACTGGCCGTCGCACTGCAGCCCTCGGGTGAGCGCCATCTCGAGGCGACGCAGCAGGGCGGCGCCTTCGTGGCCGCGGCCCGCGCCGCCTGGCCAACGCCGGCCTTCGACACCCTCGCTGTCGCCTGGGACGGGCCGGTGGCCTATCCGGTCGCCGTCGGCGTGGCGGCCGCCGGCCACGGCATTGCGCTGACGCCAACGCTCGAGGCGTTCCTTCTGGCCTTCGTTGCGAATCTCGTCTCCGCCGCGGTCCGGCTCGGGGCCATCGGCCAGACCGACGGCCAGCGCGTCACGGCAGGCGCCGTGCCGGCCGTCCGTGCCGCCGCGGCCTTCGCCGCCGGCTCGTCGGTCGAGGATGTCGGCGGTGCGGCGTTCCGCTCCGATATCGCGTCGCTTCGCCACGAAACCCAGTACACCAGGCTGTTCCGCTCATGACCCGCTCCAGCAACGGTCCCCTGCGCGTTGGCATCGGCGGCCCGGTCGGCTCCGGCAAGACCGCCCTGGTGGAGGCGCTGTGCAAGCGCCTGCGCGACACCTACGACCTGTGCGCGATCACCAACGATATCTACACCAAGGAGGACGCCCGCCTCCTCACCGTCGCCGGGGCCCTGCCGGAGGAGCGCATCATGGGCGTCGAGACCGGCGGCTGTCCCCACACCGCCATTCGCGAGGATTGCTCCATCAATCTCGCGGCGGTCGACACGATGATGCAGCGCTTTCCGGCGCTGGACCTGATCCTGATCGAATCCGGCGGCGACAATCTTGCAGCGACCTTCTCGCCCGAGCTGGCCGACATCACCGTCTATGTGATCGACGTCGCCGGCGGCGAGAAGATCCCGCGCAAGGGCGGCCCGGGCATCACCCGTTCGGACCTGCTGGTGATCAACAAGATCGACCTTGCTCCCCATGTCGGTGCCGACCTCGCGGTGATGGACCATGATGCCCGCCTTATGCGTCGGGCCAAGCCCTTCGTCTTCGCCAATGTGCGGGCCGGCGAGGGTGTCGCCGCCGTCGCCGAGTTCATCGAGACCGCCGGCGGCCTGCGGGCTTGACCGGCGCACTCCTTGCATGCTGTGACCATATGTCGTCTGCCCGGAGACCCGCCATGAAGTCCCGCCTGCCCGTCGCCCTTGCCGCGCTGTTCCTCGCCACCCCCGCCTGGGCCCAGACCGGCCTGGAGCCGCATGTCCACGGCTTCGCCTCGGGCTTCGCGCATCCGCTCGGCGGCGCCGACCATCTGCTCGCCATGGTGGCCGTGGGCCTGTGGGCCGGCCTCGTCGGCGGGCGTGCCGCCTGGGCCTGGCCGCTGGCCTTCGTCGTGATGATGACGGGTGCCGCCGCGGCGGGCGTCGCCGGCGTCGCCCTGCCGCTGACCGAGATCGGCATCGCGCTGTCGGTGGTGGTGCTGGGCGCCGCCATCGCCCTGGGCCTGCGCGCACCCGCCGGGGTCGGCGCTGCGCTGTGCGCCGTGTTCGCGATCTTCCACGGCCATGCCCATGGCCTCGAGATGCCGGCCGATGCCGCCGGCCTTGCCTATGGGGCGGGCTTCATCGTTGCCACCACCCTGCTGCATGCCGCCGGCATCGCCTTGGCGTTTGGCCTGGCAAGGCTGGCGCCGCGCCTGGCGGTGCAGGCTGCCGGGGCCGCGGTGGCGGCCGGCGGCGTTGCCCTTCTGGTCGGCTGAAGCCAAGCCGACGTCGCTCCCGGGCCGGTCGGCCACCTTGCAGTTCGCCATGCTGCGCGGCACAACGCGGCGCCGCATGTCCGGCGCGTCGGGAGGCTGAACGGCATGGCGTCCACCTTCGTCCTGAAACTCGCCTGCCCCAACCGGCCCGGCATCGTCGCCGCCGTGTCGACGGCGCTGTTCGAGGCCGGCTGCAACATCCTCGACGCCCAGCAGTTCGACGATACCGAGACCGGCCGCTTCTTCATGCGGGTGATGTTCAACCCGGTGGAGGGCAGCGCCGATGTCGCCGGGCTGCGCGCGGCCTTCGCCCCGGTTGCCGCGCGCTTCGGCATGGAATGGAGCCTGCGCGACCGCGCCGAGCGCCGCCGCGTGATGCTGCTGGTGTCGAAGTCGGACCATTGCCTGGTCGACCTGCTGTACCGCCGCCGCATCGGCGAGCTGCCCATGGAGGTCGCCGCCATCGTCGCCAACCACCCGCGCGAGACCTACGAGCACGTCGATTTAGACGGCGCGCCGTTTCACTATCTGCCGGTGACGCGGGAGACCAAGCTCGAGCAGGAGCAGCAGATCTGGGAGCTGGTGAAGGCCAGCGCCAGCGAGGTCGTCGTGCTCGCCCGCTACATGCAGGTGCTGTCGGACGGGCTGGCCGCCAAGCTCGCCGGGCGCTGCATCAACATCCACCACTCGTTCCTGCCTGGCTTCAAGGGCGCCAGACCCTACCACCAGGCACATCAGCGTGGCGTCAAGCTGATCGGCGCCACCGCCCACTACGTCACATCGGATCTCGACGAGGGGCCGATCATCGAGCAGGACGTCGAGCGCATCAGCCACCGCGACACGCCCGACGATCTCGTCCGCAAGGGCCGCGACATCGAGCGCCGGGTGCTCGCACGGGCGCTCGCCGATCATCTCGACGACCGGGTGATCCTCAACGGCCGCAAGACCGTGGTGTTTGCCGGCTGAACCTTGGCCCGGCCGGCGACAGGCGTCAGCCAAGCAGCCGCGCCGCCCGCGGATCGTGCCGGGCGAGGCGCGCCAGCATGTACTCCACCTCCGTCACCGCCGCCGGCGTCAGGCCGGAGGAAGGCTTGCGCTGCGCCTGCGAAGCGAGGATCCCACGCCGCTTCAGCACATATTTGCGCACGGCGAGCCCGACGCCCTGCTGCTGCTCGTAGCGCACCAGCGGCAGATGTGCGTCGAACAGGTCATGCGCGCCGTCGCGGTTGCCGGCCTGCTGCATGCGCACCACGTCGACCAGCATCTCGGGGAACGCATAGCCCGTCATTGCGCCGTCGGCGCCGCGCTCCATCTCGAAGTCGAGGAAAATGCCGCCATTGCCGGTGAGGATCGACACTTTGCGCAGCGTGCCCTCTGCCTGCAGGCGGCGCAGCGTGCTGATCTTCTCCAGGCCCGGCCAGTCCTCGTGCTTCAGCATCACGCAGGACGGGTGGTTGGTGATGATCCGCGCGATCACGCCCGGCGCCATCTGCACGCTCGTCGTGATCGGATAGTCCTGGATGCAGAACGGCACATCGGTGCCGATCGCCTCCACGGCCTGCGCGTAGTAGCCGACGATCTGGTCATCGGTGCGCACCGACGAGACCGGTGCGATCATCACGCCGGCCGCGCCCGCATCCATCACGCTGCGCGTCAACGCCTGCATGGCGGCAAACCCCGGCGCCGAGACGCCGACCAGCACCGGCAGACCCTTTGCGCGGGCGATACACTGTCGCGCGAAGGCGATCGCCTCGCTCTGGTCGAGCTTCGGCGCCTCGCCCATGATGCCCAGGATGGTCATGCCGGTCGCACCGATCTCGCGGTACCAGTCGACCATCCGGTCGGTCGAGGCGGTGTCGACCGAGCCTGTGTCGGTGAACGGGGTGGGGGCGATGGGGTAGACGCCCTGCGCGTCGATGCCGAACATGCGGAAACTCCTGCTGCGGGTGGGCCGGACCCGACCGGATGGCCCGGGCCGGACGCGTCCGGCCGAATAGACGCTATGGTAACGCAGCGCAACGGCCTAGGCCCGTGCCGCCTGCTGACAGCGACCTTGCCAAACGTGAATTCAGCCGCGGCGCTGCGGGGTCGAACGGGCACCCGCGCGATGCCGAGTGCCGCAACCCCTCTTCAGCCGAAGCGCACCGCGCCCATCGCCATCGCGACAGCGGCCTGCGTCGGATCGATCACCGGCACGCCGAGCGCTTCCTCCAGCGGCCGCCTGTGCCGCGCCATCCCGGCGCATCCCATCACCACCACCTCGGCGCCATCCTCGTCGCGCAGCGCGGTGCCGACGGCGATCATCCGGGCGAGGGTGCCCTCGCCGGATGCAGTCTCGGCGACACTCATCTCCAGCGCCCGCTCGCCGGCCAGCCGGTCCATGAGGCCCCAGCTGCGCAGCTGCCGCAGATGGCGGCGGATCGATTTCGTCCGGATGGCGATCACGCCGAACCGGTCGCCGCGCGTCAGCGCCGTTGCCACGCCACACTCAGCAATGCCGAACACCGGCCGGTGCGTGGCCTCGCGGCAGGCCCACAGGCCGGGGTCGCTGTAGCAGGCGATGACGAAGGCCGCCGCGCCGGTGTCGGCCGCCACCATGCGGCGCAGCGGCAGCACGACGCTCTCCACGTCGGCCTGGCTCTCGATGCCGATCGGCCCTTCCGCCAGCGTACTGCAGCGGATCTGTGGCCCCTCGGCAAA
This sequence comes from Methylobacteriaceae bacterium, assembly GCA_040380755.1. Classification (GTDB taxonomy): domain Bacteria; phylum Pseudomonadota; class Alphaproteobacteria; order Rhizobiales; family Beijerinckiaceae; genus Alsobacter. The sequence goes on from JBEIIL010000009.1 coordinate 41,623, forward strand.
CACCAGCGGGGCCAGCGCCTGCTCCAGCCCGGCGGTGACGACGGCGTTGGAATTGGGGTTGATGACGTGGATGATGGGACGGGACATCGGCACTCCGGCATGGCAGGACCGCTTCTCGGGCGGGAGAAGACGCTAGGCAAGGCCAGTGTGGCCGTCCCATGATGGCGGCTCAAGTCTTAGGCGAAGGAGCATGCGCATGGATCTCGACCTCGTCATCCGCGGTGGCACGGTGGGCACGTCAACCGGCCGGTTCGAGGCCGATGTCGGCGTGCGCGACGGCAGCATCGTCGCCCTCGGCGCCGGCCTGCCGCCTGGCCGCAGCGAGATCGACGCGCGCGGCCGCCTGGTCCTGCCCGGCGGGGTCGACAGCCATGCCCATATCGAGCAGCTCGCCGCCAGCGGCCTCACCAATGCCGACACGTTCGAGACCGCCACCGCCGCCGCGGCGCTCGGCGGCACCACGACGGTCATCTCGTTTGCCGCCCAGCATGTCGGCATGTCCTTGTCGGACGTGGTGGCCGACTACCACGCCCGCGCCACCCGCGGCGCCCGCATCGACTATGCGTTCCACCTGATCCTGGCGGATCCGACCCCCCGTACTCTGGCCGAGGATGTGCCGGCGCTGGTCGAGGCCGGCCATGGCTCGCTCAAGCTGTTCATGACCTATGACCGCCTGCGGGTCGACGACGAGCTGATGCTCGACGTGCTCGCCGCCGCGCGCGGCACCGGCGCGCTGGTCTGCGTCCATGCCGAGAACCACGGCATGATTTCCTGGATGGGCAAGCGCCTGGTGGCGCGCGGCTACACCGCCCCGCGCTTTCACGGCGTCAGCCATCCGCGCGTCTCGGAGGCCGAGGCCTTCGTCCGCCTCGCCGCCATGGCGCGACTGGTCGACCAGCCGGTGATGATCTTCCACGTCTCCACCGCCGAGGGCGCGGCGGTGATCCGCAAGGCCCGCGGCGAGGGCGTCAAGCTGTTCGCCGAGACCTGCACCCAGTACCTGACCCTCACTGCCGCCGACATGGACCGGCCGGGCCTGGAGGGGGCCAAGTGGATGTGCAGCCCGCCGCTGCGCACGACGGCCGACCAGGAGGCGCTGTGGCAGGCGCTGGCGCTGGGTGACCTGGAGACGATCTCGTCCGACCACGCGCCCTACCGCTACGACGCCAGCGGCAAGCTCGCCGCCGGCGACGCGCCGACCTTCAAGCAGATCGCCAACGGCATGCCGGGCCTGCAGACGCGCCTGCCGGTGCTGTTCGACGCCATGGTCTCCCAGGGCCGTCTCGGCCTGGAGAAATTCGTCGAGCTCACCGCGACGGCGCCGGCGCGGATCTACAACCTCGCCCGCAAGGGTGAGATCGTGCCCGGCAAGGATGCCGACATCGTGCTGTGGGACCCGAACCGCGAGGTCACCATCACCGACGCGCTGATGGCCGACAATGCCGGCTACACGCCTTATGCGGGCCGGCAGGTCCGCGGCTGGCCGCAGACCGTGCTGCTGCGCGGCCGCGTGGTCGCCGATGGTGGCGAGCTCAAGGCCGAGCCCGGCAGCGGCCGCTTCATCGCCCGCGGCGGCGGCGAGGCCGCCAGGCCCACCGGCCGGCTCGACCCGGACATGGACGCCGCCCTCAACGGCGGCGCCGTGCTGCTTTAGAGGTCGCGTCCGGGCTGGGCTCAGGCCACGAAGCGGACGCCGACGCTGGAGGATTGCCGGTGTGCGATGCGGCAGTAGCGCAGCGGCAGGCTTGCGTTCTCGAACAGCAGGAACTGCTCGGGCAGGCGGGACGGATAGACGCAGATGATCCGTGCGCCGTGTTCGGAGCGGTCGGCAATGATGGCGGCCAGCCAGTCGCCATCGACGACCACCGAGCAGACGGTCTGGGCGGTGTGGCGGGTCTGATAACGCTTCTGGGTGTGCATCGGTGTCTCCTCGATGTGAGGCTTCGGCACGCGCCGGGCCCGGACCGCCAGGCCACCCGGCGGGGTGGCGCATGGCCGTCTTGTAGGTGGGTCGCACCGGCAGCACGACCGTTTCGCTGTTCGGGCAGTGGTGGTGGTTCGTTCTACGCCGATGGTTAAATCCGGTGGCCGCCGTTGCCGGTCGGGGCTGCCATGGTCGTTCTACGGTCTCAGGTGACACTCTGCGGCCTCAGTGGAAGTCGCGTGACTTCGGCAGGATGCGCACGTTGCGTGGGTGGCGACGCGGCGAATGCCCGCCGGCGACGCGGCCCTCCGGCACCGGGCGGCGGACCTCGTCGGCATGGGCCAACGGCAGCGGCATGGCCTCGCCCGACAGCCGGCCGAGCAGCGCCGTGCGGTCATGCAGGTGCTCGGCCACCACATGCACGATGCCCTCCGGGCTGCGCTGCACCCGCCCCTCGATGAGCAGCAGCCGCGCGCCCATCACCTCGCGGCGGAAGCGCTCCCGCAGCGATGGCCAGACCACGCAGTTGGCGATGCCGGTCTCGTCCTCCAGCGTCATGAACACCACGCCCTTGGCGCTGCCCGGCTGCTGGCGCACCAGCACCACCCCGGCGATGCGCAGGCGCCGCCCGTCGGCAAGATCCTGGGCCTGCCGGCAGGTGAGGGTGTGGTGGCGGTCGAACAGCGGCCGCAGGAACCCCATCGGGTGGCCCTTCAGCGACAGGTGCAGGGTCTGGTAGTCGACCACCACCTGCTCGGGCAGCGGCATCGGCGGCAGCGTCACCATCGGCTCCTCGGCGAGCTCGGCGGCGCCGGCAGCCTCGAACAGCGGCAGCGCCACGTCGTCGGGCAGCCGCCGCACCGCCCAGGCGCCCTCGCGCCGGTCGAGCCCGAGCGAGCGCAGCGCATCGGCCTCGGCGAGGCGCACCAGCGCCGCCTTTGGTAGGCCACCGCGGCGCTGCAGCGCCTCCGGCGTGGCGTAGCAGCCGGCGCGGCGCGCCACCAGGCGCTCCGCCCAGTCCTGGCGGAAGCCGTCGATTTGCCGCAGGCCCAGCCGCAGCGCCAGGCTGCCGTCCGCATCCTCCTCCAGCGTGCAGTCCCAGCCGCTGGCATTGGCGTCCGGCGGCCGCGCCGCGACGCCGTGCTCGACCGCGTCGCGCACGATCTGCGCCGGCGCGTAGAAGCCCATCGGCTGGCTGTTGAGCAGTGCGCAGGCGAAGGCTGCGGGATGGTGGCACTTCAGCCAGGACGAGGCGTAGACCAGCAGCGCGAAGGACGCCGCGTGGCTCTCGGGGAAACCGTATTCGCCGAAGCCCTCGATCTGCTGGAAGCAGCGCGCCGCGAAGTCGGCGTCGTAGCCGCGCGACACCATGCCGTGCACCATCTTTTGCTGGAACAGGTGGATGGTACCGACCCGCCGGAAGGTGGCCATGGCGCGGCGCAGCTGGTTGGCCTCGCCGGGCGTGAACTTCGCCGCCTCGATGGCGATGCGCATCGCCTGCTCCTGGAACAGCGGCACGCCCAGCGTCTTGCCCAGCACCCGCTCCAGCTCGTCGCGCGGCCCGTGCTCCGGCGCGGGATGCGGATACACCACCGTCTCGCGCCGCTGCCGGCGGCGCAGATAGGGGTGCACCATGTCGCCCTGGATCGGCCCCGGCCGGACGATCGCCACCTCGATGACGAGGTCGTAGAAGGTGGCCGGCTTCAGCCGCGGCAGCATGTTCATCTGCGCCCGGCTCTCGACCTGGAACACGCCGAGCGAGTCGGCGCGCTGCAGCATGGCGTAGACGGCGGGGTCCTCGCGCGGCACGCCGGCGAGGTCGAGATCGGCGCGGCCGTGATGGCGCAGCAGGTCGAACGCCTTGCGGATGCAGGTCAGCATGCCGAGCGCCAGCACGTCGACCTTCATGATGCCGAGCGCGTCGATGTCGTCCTTGTCCCACTCGATGAA
>JBEIIL010000010.1:0-44894 GCA_040380755.1 Methylobacteriaceae bacterium
CAACCAACAAGCGCGCCTCCTGGGGCCAGTACACCTGGTGGGGCAACACCGGCGGTGGTGATGGTGGCTACCTCGGCACGCTGCGCGGCCGGGTTGGCTACACCTTCGACCGCACGCTCATCTACCTGACGGGCGGACTGGCGTATGGTGGCCTGAACTCGAACCCGATCACCGGCAACACCACCAGCAATATCGGCTGGACGATCGGTGCGGGTCTCGAATACGCGTTCACTCAGAACTGGACGGCCAAGATCGAGGGCCTGTACGTGGCCAACAGCACGGGCAGCAGCTCGCGCAGCTACAGCCATGCGGGCGGCGTGCTTCCGGCTGGCACCTACACGGCTGTGTCGACCAGCAGCAACGGCGGCGGCCTCGTGCGCGCCGGCATCAACTACAAGTTTAACACGGGCGGCTCGTCGGTCGTCGCCAAGTACTGATCGTCATCTGACGCTTCTGCCGCCTCGCGCGGTAACGAAAAGCCCGACCGAAAGGCCGGGCTTTTTGCTTTCAGGAGTGCGGACTTGCTGTGTCAGGCGCGGCGGTAGCGTGCCGTGACAGGTTGTGACGCGGGGACCTCCCCTGCCCTTTAGCGTCAGGCCCGCCGCTGCAGGACGAAGCAGTCCTGGTTGAGCCACCACCAGCCCTCGAGGAACCCGACCAGCTCCATGCCGGGGACCTTGCCGATCTCGGCCAGCACGAATCGCGGCAGCGTCACGGCCTGGATGTAATCGTCGAGCGACAAATCCAGCTGCTCGCTCTGGACCCGCGCACCATAGCCGCGGCGGTTCAGCGGCAAGTCCGGCATCTGCAGGCGCCGGCTCGTCGCCCCGTGGGTGGTGAAGACCAGCAGGCCGCCAGGCGCAACCAAGGCTGCGAGCCTGGCGAGCCATGGGCCGAATCGGTCTTCAGGCAGATGCGAGAAGAAAGACAGGGCGAACACCAGGTCGAACTGCGATTCGAGCCCGAAAGCCTCCGGGCGCGCTGCAGACAGATGGCTCTGTGCACTGAACTCGGCGGCCACGAAGGCGCAGGCCGCCGGATGAATGTCACTCGCCGCGCGCGCGGACTCCGGGAACCAGCTCCCGAGATGGCGGGTGACGCAACCATAGCCGCTGGCGAAATCCAGGATTCGCAGCGGCCCCGGCACGGGCGCTTCCAGCCGGTCGGCGTGATGGCGCAGGTTCCACAGGCTGGCAAGCCGGCGCGCGCTGGTGTGGCCGCTGTCGAAGTAATGGTCGGTGGCCGTGACGAGGTCGCCCTTGAACCAGTCATGGGTGGCCCAGAAGACGAAGTCATCGAAGTGGATCGCTGGCGACACGCCGTGCAGCGCGGCCCGGCCGGTCGCCTCGGGCCCGAGAACCAGCCGGTCGCAATCGCGGGCCAGGTCGCGGCGGGCGAGCGCATCGCGGCGGCTGCGCTCCTCGGCGGCGCGATCTTCGGTGCGACGGGCAAAAAGGCGCTTCAGCATGGCTGTTCTCACGCACGTACCAGCTCAGCGCCGATGGTGCCGGCCGTCTTCCTACACCAATGGGGCCCTGCCGGGGAACGATTCGCGCGGCCGCCTCCTCGCTTGCCGCAGCGTCATGCTGCCGTTATCGCTGCGCCGCCACGACAGGCTGGACCAACGCGGGATGGAGCCATGACGGATCAACGGGGTCGCACCGCCCTTTGGGCGATAGTGGTGCTCGTGGCAACGGCATCAGCCGCGGTCGCACAGGCGCCGGGGCCGGCGACGGTTCCCGACGACTCGATCTTCGGTTTCACCTCCCCTACCGGGCTTGGCAAGGCTGGCGACACCGGGATCGCGCTGGAAACGACGATCCGATCCGGCAAGGGCAGCGGCCGGTTCGTGTCCAGCACCGCCAAGCTGGAATTCGGCCGGACGCTCACCGATGATCTCTGGGTCGCCGGTTCGGTCTTCGGGCTTTCGCACCGAATCGCGCGCGTAGACGGGGTCGACGCCGACCGGCGCCTGACCGCGTTCGAGGGCTTGTCCGGCGAGGTGGCCGTGCGCGTGCTGCGGCGGACGGACAGCTTTCCGGTGGCGGTGACGCTGTCGGTCGAGCCCGGCTGGTCTCGCCATGATGGCACCACAGGAGCGCGGGCGGAGGGATTGGCGTCCGAACAGAAGCTTTTCGTCGACATGCCGCTCATCGCCGACCGGCTGTTCATCGCTGCCAATGCCAGCTGGCTGGCCGGGATTCAGCGCAGCAGCGAGCCCGGTTCGCCGTGGCAGCGCGGGTCGGCTGCAACCCTCTCGGCGGCGATCTCTCTGTCGTTGGGCAGTGTGTTCGTCGGCGCGGAAATCCGCAGTCTGTCAGCGTTCAACGGCACGTTCCTCAACCAGCAGATCGGCCGCGCGCTTTACGCTGGGCCCAACGTGCTGTGGAAGGTCAACGAGACGGTCAGCGCCAATCTGGCCGTCACGCCGCAGCTCACGGGCCATGCCCGCGGCCGTCCCGACCGCACGGTCGATCTCGACAGTTTCGAGCGCTCCCAGGTGCGCGCCAAGGTCGCGTTCAGCTTCTAGAGCAACAGCCCATCCAGCGGCGTGATCGTCAGCGCGAAGCGGGCCTCACCGCCGGGGGCCAGCACGATGATGCCCGGCTTGGCGACCAGCTCAGCCGGGTCCTCCAAGCTGGAATCATAGCCATGCCAGGGCTCGACGCAGAGAAAGTCGCCGCCGGGCCGCGACCACAGGCCAAGGTGGCGAAATCCGTCCCAGGCGACGCGGACACAGGCGTCATTGCCCACGCCAAACACCAGCGCCTGCGAGGCGAGTCGGGTGAAGATGAGGGCATCGGCCGCAAATAGATGCTCGCCAAGGGCCAGGTGCCGACCCCTGACAGGGCTTTCGCGGTCGGGGCCCAACAGGCCGTCCTCGATCCGGCGGATGGGTGCAGTCTCTTCGGCGTCGAAATCCACCCAGTGATCCGCCTTCTGACCGCGGATCGGCCAGCGCAGAGCCGGGTGGGCGCCGATCGAGAACGGCATTGGCTGGTCACCGGTGTTGGCGACGGCATAGTCGACCACGAGGCGGTCGGGATGGAGCGTGTAGGTCAGGCTCAGCCGGAAGCGGAACGGATAGGATTGCCGGGTCACCGCATCGTCATGCAGCGTGAAGCGGATGCGGTCAGGCCCAAGGCGGTCCTCGGCGAAGCGCATGTCGCGGACAAAACCGTGCTTCGACAGGGCGAAGGTGCGCCCGTCATGCCGGTAGGTGTCGCCCTTGAGCCGTCCCACAACAGGAAACAGGAGTGGCGACTGGCGGGGCCAGGCCGGCCCGGCCTGCCACATGACCTCGTGGCCGTGATGCCGGAGCGACGCGAGCTCAGCCCCAGGGGGCCGGACGGCGGCCCTGAGATCGCCAGCGGACAGCATGAGGGTCTCGTCGGCCATGGGAAACCTCCGGCTTCAGCGCTGCCACGCTAAGGGTCGCTTCAGATTTAGCGTCTAAGATTTCAGCTTGTTTACCGCATTGCGTGCGAGGAGCGGCCATGGACACCGAGAGCATCGGCGAGGACCGGCACCTGCTCGTGGTCCGTCTGCCGGACGGCCTGCCCGGCTTTGCCGCGGGGCAGTGGGTCGCTGTCGAGGACTTCGAAGACGAGTGGTCCGGCAGGCAGCGCTTCCACGCTGTCCGCGTCGTTATCGAGACGCTTCGTGGTGGCGCGGTGCTGGTTCGCGCCTTCGTCGCACCGAAGCTCGATCGCATCGAGTACCTGAAAACGGTGATGAGCAAGGACACCGAGTTCTGGCGGCTTTACAATGTCGACATCGTCAGGGCAACGCCGGAACAGCGTGGCGAATGGATGGCAGCGGCCGAGGCCATCCTGGCCAAGGATGAAGCTGACAGTCTCGCACTGTTGGCCCGTCGCACCCGGCGGTCCCCCAGCGCATCGTCCAAATTCACAGGGATGCTCGTGGGCGCCGTCGGCGGCCTGGCAGCCGTGGCCGTGGCGGTCTCGATCGCGAACGCGCCGGCCCCCCCGGCGGTGCCGCTTGATGCCAGCACGGTCCGCGCGCGCAGCGGCGGCATGTCGATCACCTTGCCCGATCCTGCCGATCCGAAAATGCTGATCGAGTACGAAATGAGGCCGGACGGGACGCGCCGTGAAGTGCGCAAGTTCGCGCGCGACCAGCAGCGGTCGCAAGACTCACCACGGGTCGACACATCGGCGGCGACGCCAAGCGCCCCGACAGGCGAGCGCCAGCAGCGATCGCTGGCGGACGGGATCAACGGGTTTTCGCGGTTCCGGCAATAGGACTGTGGCAGTCGTCGGGACATCCTACCTGCCATGCATTGACCGGACGTCCGGCTGTTGCCAGAAGATGACGATCTGCGGGCAGACCAGCGTTCCCTGAACCGGACAAGGACGACGCCGCCATGGAACCGCTCAGGCCAGAGGCCGTCAAGCAGGCCGTCCGGGCCCTTGTCCGCCTGCGCATCGAGCGGGATGGCGGCGACGGCACCTATGAGCAGATGATCAAGACCATCGCCGAAGGCGATGCGCAGGCCCTGGGCCTGCAAAAGGCGCTCGACCGGGCGTATGAACGGGCCGAGCGCAATGTGCGGGATGTGCTCGCGGTGCTCGGCATTCCGGTGTCGCGGACCTGAGCTGACCCGCGTCAGTCGCCGCGCCGTGCCGCAAGGCGACCGATAATGCGTGCTGCCACACCGATGATGATCACGCCGGCGGCGCTGCCCAACAGAAACAGGACAATCACGCCCCCGCCCCGCAGGAAATCAATCCACTGCACGCACGCCCCTCCCAAGGACGTTGGACGTTACATCGACATCATTGGTTAATGCAACCTTAAGACGAATTTTGTATAATTTCAGCGCATTCATGATTAACAATTTCCTAAATTGAACAAATAAAGTCTCGACTGGTAGTATTAATGCTTCAATACCAATTTCCAGAACCATTAATCAATTGCTAATCGCAGTATTTTGATCAATTTGTCTCTATCACCGCAAGGGATGAGGCACACAATGGAACTCGGAAACATCAATTCCGCCTTCGCAGCATTGAAGGCGTTGGATCGCAACGGCGACAGCGTCGTCAGCTTCTGCGAGCTCGTGTCGGCCTACAAGGACAAGGCCGACCTCAATGGAAACGGCTCCGTCGACATCTCGGAGTCGCTGTCTTTCCTCAACAGCATCGACGGCGACCAGGACGGCTCGATCAGTGCGGGCGAGTTCCTGACCTATGCGGGCGTGGGCTGCGACACCGGCTCGACCGACGAAACCGACAGCACGGACGACACCGGCTCTACCGATGAGACCGACGGCACGGACGACACTGGCTCCACCGACGAGACCGACGGCACGGACGAGACCGGCGGCACCGACGAGACCGGCGGCACGGACGAGACCGGCGGCACCGACGAGACCGGCGGCACCGACGAGACCGGCGGCACCGACGAGACCGGCGGCACCGACGAGACCGGCGGTACGGACGGCACCGACGGTACGGACGGCACCGACGACACGGACGAGACCACAAGCACCTGGTCCTTCGTCGCCGGCGATCGCACCGCGACCATCAAGCTCGGCGATCGCTACGAGATCAGCATCGACCAGAACCTGGCCTCCTGGCACATCACGGACCTGTGTGACGGCTCTAAGACCTGCATCTGGGGCGACCCCCATGTTGTCGAGGGTGATGGCGGACGGTGGGATTTCAAGACCACCTCGACCTTCGTGCTTGAGGACGGCACCAAGATCACCTGCAACACGGTGGATCCGAACGGCCAGGCCGTGACGGCTCCGACGAATGGGGTCAGCCTTTCCGGCACGCTCACCATCACGAACGGCAAGGACGCGATCGTGGTCGAGAATGTCGCCGGCGGCATCACGAGCATCAACAATTGGGGCAACATCGCCGATGCGAAGCTCGTCGTCACGCAGAGCCGTGACGGCGAGGCCATCGACGCAGCAGTCGCTGATGGCACGGTCTTCGACGCTGGCGAAGGCGACAGCTGGCTTGCCGGCAGCACCGTGGTGACCAGCGACCTGTTCAACGCCGACGGGACGCTGAAGGGCTTCGACGCCGACGCCCAGACGGCTCTGGCGCTTGCCGCCAGCGCGACAGCCAGCCTGACAAACGACAATCACACCGCGGCGACCGATAAGGTCGCCGCCTGATCTCCAGCGTCAAGACCCAGCCATCAACCCCAAATAGGAGTAATCACCATGGCCACCGTTGCATCGACCGGCACCACCGGGAGCACCTCCACCGCCACCGCCGCATCCCAGCTCTCGGCTGCCTTCGACCAGGCGATCGCCGCCCAGGCTTCCATCCAGCAGGTGTCGATCACGCGCCAGCCGCAGCTCGACGCCAGCAAGGAAAAGCCGCGCTGAGGCACGGCGACCTCTCCGTACCAAACGGCGCCGCCGCATCGCGGCGGCGCCTCCCCCCTGCCTCTTCGGAGCCAGATCAATGACCATAACCGCCACCGTCCCAGCTTCGGCCGCACCAACCCCTGACGCCACGGCTGCCAGCTTCGATGCCGCGCTCGACAGGGCGACCGCCGCCAGCGAACCAGGCACGACGACAGTCCCTGCGCCTCGCGACAGCCTCATCGACCAGGTTGCCGGTCTCGACGACGGCAAGACCTTCGGTTGGGGCGGCAGCCATCTTGGCCAGGGGCGTCTCGAATGCCCGTCTTCAATCGACCTCAACGGCGACGGTCGCATCGGTCTCGATGAACTGCTCGCCGCCATGGGGCTGTCGGGAACGCACACAAAAGAACCATCGAGCTGAGGCGTCAACAAATTTGCAATGTATATTTTTCCTTAAAATTCATTTTGTCTGTCGTGATATTAGCGTTTACGCAATCCAAAAAGATCTTTTTTTGATTTTTGATTGAATTTTCTCGGTTTTTCATTCAAATTGACTGCATCAACAACCGGCCGAAGCCGGCAAGAGGAGGCCACTGCCATGACCACCGCCGTCGACACGACCACCGGCACCAACACCGCCAGCGCCGCGACCCAGCTCTCGGCCGCCTTCGACCAGGCAATCGCCGCCCAGGCTGCCATCCAGCAGGTGTCGATCACCCGCCAGCCGCAGCTTGACGCCAGCAAGGAAAAGCCGCGCTGATTGCGGCAGCGGCGCCGTCGCGGCTCAGCCGTCGACCAGGCGCCGCGCCAGCGCGTTGTGGCGCTGCGCCAGGACACGCTCGTCGCACGGCAGCAGCACGCCGTCGCGCACAAGCACCCGCCCATTGACCACGCTCAGGGCGACCCGCGCGGGCGCCGTGAACACAAGGGCGGCGACCGGATCGTGCAATGCCCCGGCGCTTGCCATTCCACCGAGATCGAAGGCGACGCAATCGGCCGCCATTCCAGGCTCCAGCGCGCCGATATCGTCACGGCCAAGCACCCTGGCGCCGCCCCGCGTGGCGATCTCCAGGGCCTCGCGCGCCGTCATCGCATCCGGCCCGAAGCCAACCCGCTGCAGCAGAAGCGCCTGGCGCGCCTCGCCGAGCAAATGCCCTGAATCATTCGACGCCGAGCCGTCAACGCCGAGCCCGACCGAAACGCCCTCGCACCGCATCCGGCGGACCGGCGCAATGCCGGACGCCAGGCGCATGTTCGAGCAGGGGCAATGGGCGACCCCCGTGCCGGTCCGGCCGAACAGAGCGATGCCTTCGGGGTCGAGCTTGACGCAGTGCGCATGCCAGACATCGGCACCGGTCCAGCCGAGGTCTTCGGCATAGCGGGCTGGCGTGACCCCGAATCGCTCCAGGCTGAAGGCGACATCATCATCATTCTCGGCCAGATGGGTGTGCAGCATGACGCCGTGGGACCGTGCGAGGGCGGCCGCGTCCCGCATCAGTCCGCGGCTGACCGAGAACGGCGAGCACGGCGCTAGGGCGATCCGCGTCATGGCACGCGGTGCAGGGTCGTGGAAGCGTTCCACCACCCGGAGCATGTCGGCGAGGATCGCGTCCTCGCGCTCGACGAGCGCATCGGGCGGCAGGCCGCCCTCGCTCTCACCAAGGCTCATGGCACCGCGGGAGGCATGGAAGCGCAGCCCCATCGTGGCAGCGGCCTCGAGCGTGTCGTCGAGGCGAACACCGTTTGGATACAGATACAGATGATCGCTCGAGGTGGTGCAGCCCGACAGCAGCAGTTCCGCCATGGCGGTCTCCGCCGAGATCCGCGCCATCTCGGGCGTCAGCCGGGCCCAGATCGGGTACAGCCGCCGCAACCAGCCGAACAGGTCGACATCCTGGGCACCGGGTACCGCCCGCGTCAGGCTTTGGAACATGTGATGGTGGGTGTTGACGAGGCCCGGCAGCAGGACATGCCCGGCAAGGTCGATGACCTCGTCGGCCTGGTCTGGAGCCTCGTCTGCCGGTCCGACCGAGGCAATCCGGTCGCCCTCGATAAGGACATGGCCGCCGGCGATCTCCCGCCGGTGTTCATCCATGGTGGAGACGACGTCGGCATTGCGCAGCAACAGCGTCTTCATCGAGATGGCCCCGTTGCGCCGGGCTCGTGTCGAGGCCAGCGACAGCGGTGATGATTGCCTTGTTCGCTCTCCGAGGGAAGCTGAACACAGCGTACGATTTCGGACGGCTCAAACGACGATGATCTACCAATAAATAAATTATTTGGATTTATATCATATCCTTAATCTGCAAAGTTGCGGCGCGGGCTTACGTCAATGCGTACGGTCATCACTTTCGTGGTTCTGTTTGGAACGGCCATGGCAATCAATGGACCGCTCTACCTCAATGGCGAAGGGATCCGCATCAGCGAGGACGTCAGTGCCGATCGCTGGTCGAAGGTCTGCACCTACTACACGCCGTTTCGGACCTTCACCGTGAAGAAACCTCTCTACTCCGTCTGCGACACCCGTCGTCCCATCGATTGAGACGAGACGCCTCGCTATAGCGCACCGGACGCGACGAGCACTCGCGCGACATCGTCGAACATCGCTTCAGGGACATACTGGCCGAGCGGCGCCCGTGCGTGGAGGTCCGCCGCCAGAACCGGATCCTCGATCACCGGTATGCCAAGCTGCACCGCGGTCTCGCGAAACGAGGCCGCCCTGGCGCCATCGCCCTTGGCCACCAGGACCGGCGCCGGCGTCGAGCCACGCTGATAGGCAATGCCGACAGCCACTCCGTCGCCGGCAATCACAAGCGTGGCCTTTTCCACGCCCCTGAGCGTCGGCCCACTCAGGATCTCGTCGCGGCGCTGGCGGCGGGATTTCTGGACATGCGGGTCGCCCGAATCCTCGCGCCGGTCGCGCTTGAGCTCGCTGTCGGTCATGCGGTTTTCGCGCGTGAACAGCCAGCGGGCGAGGCGCAGATCGACGAGCGCCGCCACCAACAGGATGGCCGCTCCTGCGGCGATCAGCGGGACGACGGTCGCCACGGTGGCCTTCTCGACGCAGCCAAGGCCGCAGGTCGGCGACCACATCACGTCATTGAGGCGGGCCCGCACGATCATCCAGGCCACCGCGGCAATCAGGATGATCCGCACGAGGCTCTTCAGCAGCTCGATCAGGCTCGACAGTCCGAACAGGCGCTTGACCCCCTCGACGGGGCTGAGCTTGTTGAGGTCCGGCGTCAGCGGTTTCGTGCTCGCCGGAAGGCCGCCGGAGTCGACCACCTGGGCGAGCAGCCTCACCAGCACGGCGACCGCGAACACTGGCGCGAGGATGCGCGCCACGGCAGCGCCGGTATCGACCGCGACGCGCGCGGCACGCTGGGCAAAGGGCGCCGAGGATCCCACGGCATCGAACGCGAAGGTTCCCTGCAGGGCCTCGCCGATGCCAGAACCTGTGCCCACCAGCAGAGCCAGGACGGCGACGAGCGACAGCACACCCGGGAAATCCCGGCTGTGCGGCACCTGCCCGTCACGGCGCAGATCGCGCAGCCGGCGGGATGTCGGCGGATGCTTCTTCTCCTCGGCGCTGTCGCCGGCCATCAGGGGAAGCCCATCAGGCCGCGCAGCAACCGCGTGGCCGTGCCCCACTCGCCGGCCATGTAGCTGCCGAAGAACAGCGCGTAGATCGGGGCCAGCACAATCAGAACGAGGTTCTTGGCCGTCACCGAGAGATCGAACACCGGAAACTGCCGGGCGCCGCGGGCGATCAGCACGAGGGCCACGTCGGCGAGCAGCATGGCCAACAGCAGCGGGCCGGCAATCGTCACGCCGACACGGACGAGGGCGCCGACCAGGCTGCCGGCCGCCGCCACCGCGTCGAGCGTGAAGGGTGGCGCGATCTGGGTCACCGGCCAGGCACGGAACGTGTCGAAAACGGCGCCCAGCGTCGTCGTCAGTCCGCCAGACACCACGAACAACGCCAAAGTGAGCTGGATCAGCAGCGTGCCCAGCACGCTGACCTCGGTGGCGTTCATCGGATCGTGCAGATTGGCGGCGGAAGCACCGCGGTAGAGGTCAACCACGTCGCCTGCCGCCTGTGCACCCCAGAACGGGATCGCCAGCACCATGCCGATGGCGGCGCCCAGCATGAACTCCTTGCCGATCAGCACCGCGAGCGTCGCCGGCGCCAGTTCGCCGGCCCGGCCGAGGTCGGCATGCACCATGGCGCTCACCGGCAGCGAAACGGCGAAGGCAAACACCAGCCGGATGGGACCGGTGAGTCGCGTCCAGGTGAACAGCGGGAACACGAACGCAATGCCCAGCACCCGCATCGACCCCAGCACGAGCGCCGAGAGGCCGAGGCCGAAGCGCTCCAGGACGAGGTCGGCGGCCGCGGTTTCCATGGGCTCAGCTGCCGCCGGGGGTGGCGCGGCCAGCCACCGTCAGCGCACCATCGTGGGGAAGGACGCAAACAGCTGCACGGTCTTGTCGTGCAGCGGCGCCGCCAGACGGCCACCCAGCCCCATCAACGCCAGGGAGATAACGATGATCTTCACCACCTGGCCGAGCGTCTGGTCCTGGATCTGGGTGATCGCCTGCAAGACGCCGAGGATCAGCCCGATCACGGCCGCCAGCAGCAAGGCGGGGCCCGCAAACAGCGCCGAGGCGACCAGGATGGCGTAGATCTCGTGGGTAAAAGCCTCTGAGGTCATCAGATGGCCGGTGCATAGCTGAGGATGAGACCCTCGAGCAGCCTGCGCCAGCCGTCCACCGAGACGAACAGCAGCAGCTTGAATGGGGTCGACACCACGGTGGGCGACATCATCTGCATGCCGAGCGCCATGAGGATCGCACTGACGACCAGATCGATGGCGATGAATGGCAAATAGAGCAGAAAGCCGATCTCGAAGGCGCGGCGCAGTTCGGAGACGAGGAACGCCGGCACGAGGATGACGAGGTCGGTATCCTGGACGCCGCCACGCGGCTGCTGCTCCCACAGCTTCCGCGTGCTCTCGACGAAGAACACGCGCGATTCCGGGGTCGCATGGCGATCGAGGAAGCGCCGCACCGGTGCAACCGAATCGGCTGCAACACGCTCCCAGTCGGAGACGGAGGCATAGCTCGCGCGCGGATCGGTGACGACGGCGTAGACGTTCGTCAGTACCGGCGCCATCACATAGAACGACAGGATGATCGACACCGCATAGAGCACGAGGTTGGGCGGCGTCTGCTGGATGCCCAGGGCATTGCGGACGAGGAACAGCACGACCGAGATCTTGGCGAAGGAGGTGACGCACACCACCATCATGGGGATCAGGCCGAGCAGCCCTGTCAGCGCGACGAGAGCGACAATGTTGGAGCCGATCTGGCCGGTCATCGCTGCAGCTTGCCGACACGCACGCCGACGCCGTCACCAACCTTCACCAGGCTGCCGGTGCCGATCCGCCGGCCGCCCGCGATGATGTCGATGGCACCAGACTGGGGCTTGCCGAGATCAAACACATGGCCCTCCCCCAGCGTTTCCACGGCGCCGAGCGGCAGCTCGATGCGTCCGAGCTCGAAAACGACACGGATGCGGATATCGTCAAGGCGGCCATCCGTGGCCGAGGCGTCCTGGGATGCGGGATCGGTCATGGCGGCCACTTGGTGAGGACCCGGACGGTCCGGGTGGATCGGCGGATCAGGACCGGGCCAGAGAACGCACTGAATCCGCCGACCGATTCGCCAAAGCCGAGGCTAATGGCTCGGTCTCGGTCCTGAAAGTGGAACTCAGGTTGTGCGCCTATCAGTTGTGTACGAACGGGTCCCGCAGGCTGGTCCGGCGATCACGCATTGCCCAAAGCGGTCCGCCACGAGATAATGGTGCATCAAAAGGCGCGCTCTGCGCAGCGCCGGGACATCGACCAAGAACGCATGACACACGCGGCGACAGCGCCAGCGGCCGCGCCCGGTATCGGCGGGCGATCGACCAGCGCGGAGGGAGCCAGGCTCCTCCGGCGTTTTTTGGCATGGGTCGTCGCGGCCACAACAACGACGATGCTGGCGTGCTCCCCGGCGGCGGCAGAAAAGCGCGTTGCGCTGGTCATCGGCAATGGCGCCTATCAGGGCCTCAAGCCGCTGAAGAATCCCGTCAACGATGCGTTCGACATCGCGGTTTCGCTCAAGCAACAGGGCTTCGAGGTTACGCGCGGCACCGATCTCGACCTTCCCGGCATGCGCGAGGCGATGCGGCGTTTCACGCAGTCAGCCCGGGATGCCGACGTCTCGCTGTTTTACTATGCGGGACATGGCTTCCAGGCCGACGCCAAGAACTATCTGGTGCCGGTGGACGCGGTGATCCGCGGTCGCGACGACATCGCGCTGCGGACCATCGACCTGCAACGGTTTCTCGCCGGACTCGAGGGATCGCGCGGGGTGCATCTGGTTTTGCTCGATGCCTGCCGCAACAATCCGCTGACCGGTCCGGGCGTCGCCGCCGGAACGGTCCAGAACGGCCTTGCCCGGATCGGCAATGCGGCCGGTTTCCTGATCGCCTTCGCAACGCAGCCAGACAATGTCGCGTTCGACGGTGGCGGCCGCAACAGTCCGTTTGCCCAGGCGGTGCTCAGCCACATGGGAACACGCGGCCAGGACATCGCCTCGATGATGATCCGGGTGCGGCGCGACGTCATCGCCACGACCGGCGGCTTCCAGGTGCCGTGGGAGAACTCCTCGCTCACCCGCCAGTTCGCCTTTGCGCCCGGCGCGGCTGAAACCGCCACCCCCGAGATCCAGCTGTGGCAGCTTGCGGGCTCGTCCGGAGATCCTGCGCTGCTGCGCATCTACCTGGAGCGCTATCCGACAGGCGCCCATGTGGCCGACGTGCGCTCCAAGCTGGAGCGAACCAAGATGGCCAGTCTGGATGCCGGGGCCAGCCGCAGCGCACCGGCGGGAGATCCCGGCGCCGACGATTCCCTGTGGGAGCTCGCCCGGCGCGTGCGGGTCCGGCCGCTGGTCGAGTTCTACCTCCAGCGCCATCCCGAGGGACGGCATGCGGATGCCGCCAAGGAGCTGCTCGGGGCGCTGCCGACCCCCGGCGAGGCCGCCATTGCCCCGGAGACCGCCTGCGAGCGGGCCGCCACCCACCCGCGGGACGGTACGGCCAACGCGGAGGGGGTGCCGCTGGATGATCTCGTCCGGCAGGCCGACCAGGCGATCGACGCCTGCCGGCGCGCCGTTCGCGCCTCGCCCGAAATGCCCCACTACAAGGCCCTGCTGGCCCGGGCGCTCTGGGCGGGCAAGAGCCGGACTGAGTCGATCCGGCTCTACAAGGAGGCGTCAGACCTGGGCAATCTGCGCGCCATGGTGAGCCTCGGACTGATCCTGGAGAGCGGCGATGGCGTGCCCCGGGACGTGCCGGCGGCGCTGGCGCTCTATGAGCGGGCGGCGGAGGGCGGCAGCCCGGATGGCGCAATCAATCTGGCGGTTGCGCTGCTGCAGGGAACCGGCATCGCCCGCAACCCGGCGCGGGCGGCGACGCTGCTGACGCGGGCGTCGGAGCAGGGCTCGGCGATCGCCACCTACAATCTGGGCGTGCTGGCGCAGGACGGGGTGCTCGGCTCCCCCGACAAGGCTCTGGGCTATTTCCGCCGGGCGATCGACCTGGGCGATGCGCGAGGCTATCGCGCCGCGGCAATCCTGCTCGATGAAGGCCGCGGCACCCGCAAGGCACCTGACGCCGCCGCCGAGATGCTGTTGCGCGGCGTCTCGGCCGACAGCGGCGAGGTTCTTTCGGAGCTGACCGGCAAGGCGGCCAGCTGGTCGCCCGACACGCTGAAGGCCGTCCAGGCACGGCTCAAGGCGGCCGGATATTATGCGGGGCCCGTCGACGGCAAGGGCGGCACGCGCCTGCGCGATCCGCTGCAGCGCTGGCGCACGTCAGGAACGCCGGGCCCGAAGGGGAGCTGACACGCAGACCTCCACGGCCGCAACGGGGCGGCCGCACAACCAGGATCGGCCATGACCCCGCAGCCTGCCGCGACGTCCTACGATGAGATCGCCTATCCGGGTCTTGCCTTCCCGCAGACGCACCCGGCGCTAGCGGAGGCCATCGGCACGCTGCGCGGGCTTGCGCCGGCTCCGGCCACTGCGTGCCGGGTTCTGGAGATCGGCTGTGGTGAGGGCGGCAACCTCATCCCGCTCGCCTATGCGTATCCGGACAGCACATTTATCGGGCTCGATCTCAGTGCAACAGCCATCGCCACCGCAAATGCCACCGTCCAACGCCTGGCGCTGCCAAACATCCGGTTCATGCAGGGCGATCTCGTCGACTTTGCTGGCGATGGTTCACCGTTCGACTATGTGATCGCCCACGGCGTCTATTCGTGGGTTCCCGAGGCCGCGCGGAACCGGATCATGGGGATCATGGGCGACTGGCTGGCGCCAGACGGCATCGGCTTCGTCAGCTACAACTGCCTGCCGCGCAGCCATCTGCGATCGATCGGACGGGACCTGATGCGCTTCCACGTGCGCGCCATGACCGACCCGCTGAAGCAGATGCAGCAGGCGCGCGGCATTCTCGAGCTGGTCGCCACCGCGGCGCTCGAGGCCAATGACCGCGACATCTACTCCTACGTGCTGAAGGACCAGCTGGAGGCCCTTGCAACGAAGCCCGATGCCGTGCTGTTCCACGACGACCTCGCGACCTTCTCGACACCGTTCCTGTTCCATGAGGTGGCCGCCGCAGCGGCCCGGCACGGGCTGCAGTATCTGGACGAGTCCCGCTCGACGACCGGCGAGGAGGTGCCGGAGGCGGCGCGTGAATTCCTCGAGTCACTCCCCGCCTCGGCCGTGGTGGCACGCGAACAGTACCGCGACTTCATCCTTGGCCGGGGTTTTCGGGACTCGCTGTTCTGCCGGGCGGACCGGGCGCTGAACCAGGACGGCGATCCGGCAGCCCTGAGCGGGTGCGTTGTGGGTGCGGAGATCGTGCCGCCGGACGCCCCCATCGACCCCACGGTCCCGGGGCCGGTCGAATTCACGCTGCGCGAAGGCCAGGTGCTGACCACCGACCATGCTCTCACCAAGGCGGCCCTGCTGCACCTCCAGCAGGCCTTTCCGTCCTATGTTTCGTTTGACGCGCTGGCGGCCGCGGCCCTGGAGCGGCTCGGTGCCAACGCGCCCGATGCCGGCGCTGTCGGAGAGGAGATCGGCGCCATGGCAGTCGCGCTGCTTCGCGCGTCGCGGGTGCGGGCCTTGAACCTCCGATTGCGTCCTCCGCCCTACGCTACCGCGGTCAGTGCCCGTCCGGTTGCGAGCCATTATGCGCGCGACCAGGCCGAACGCGGCGTGCTGGTGACCACCATGACGCACGGGGCAGTGAAGTTCGAGGACCCTCTGGTGCGCCGGTTGCTGCTGCTGCTCGACGGAAGCCGCGACCTTGCGGCCATCACCGACGCCCTGGCGGCAGAGGCACCGGAGGGTTCGCAGATCACGCCGGAAGTGGTCGCCGCGCACCTGCAGTTTCTATGCATGGCGGCGCTGTTGGTCGCCTGAGCCGCCGATTGTGCGCAACGGTCGCCGCGCCTAGGATCGCCGCGGCCGGTCCGGGCCGGGGCCAGCGGAGCGGCGCCGATGAAGGACACCTACAGGCGGGCACGGGAGGTCCTGAGCGAGACCGACTGCCTCGCCGAGCTGATGCGGCTGCGATACGGTGGCACGTCCTCCCCCTGCCCGGCATGCGGGCGCACAGGCGGCTTGACTGCTGTACCGCGGTTGCGGTCATTCACTTGCGCCGGCTGCGGCCATGCGCTGCGTCCCTGCGCCAATACGCCGCTGGAGGCGCCGCGCACGGCCCTCGCCGATTGGTTCCTCGCCGCCGCGCTTCTTGCGCATGACCCGGCACGGACGTCGCGGGCCCTGCAGCAGCAGGCCGGCCTCCCCAAGCCCACAGCCGACCGCATCGCGGGCGAACTGAAAACGCTCGCCAGCCCGGGCACCCCTTTCTCCGGATGGATCCCCGCGCTCGCGGCGTTTGTCAGCCAGCGCGCCCCGGACTTTGTTGCGGCAGCGTCGAAGACTGCGCCACCCACTGCCGTCACGGCGGCGTCAGCCAGCGCGCCCTTCCCGCCTATCGACCCAACTGCCCCTGTTGCGGCGGACACGCCCCCGTCGCGCCGGCTGCGGGTGGTACTCCTCGGCGTGCTCGGCCTTGCATCCGCGGCGGCTGCCGGCGCCTACTTCCTGCAGGAGCCGCCGCCGGTCCCTGTCGCTGCTGTCGAGGCGGAGGACGACACCCGCTTTGCCCCCGAGCTGTCGGCGGCTGCCCCGCGGCCGTCGTTGGAACTGGCCGCGGTCGAGGAAGAGGTTGCCGTTGCAAAGGCGGTCGTCGAGGCCGTGATTGCGGCCGAAAAGCCGGGTCCGGTGCCCACGCCGCAGGCGCCACAGGCGGGGCGCCCGTCGCCGCCGATCACGGCGCCCAACCGTCCTTTCAGCGGCCCCGTCATCCAGAGCACCGGTGACCCGAACGAGCTGATCACCTTCGGCCGGCTCAGGGTCCGCCGCCATCTGGTCGAACTGATCGTGCGCGCCAGCCGGGTGGTCGGGGCTGATCCGACCCTGCTGATGGCCATTGCCGACAAGGAATCGAGCTTCTCGACGGCGGTGAAGGCCCAGACCTCGTCGGCCACCGGCCTTTACCAGTTCATCGACCAGACATGGCTCGGCGTGGTGAACGAGTTCGGCAGCAAGCACGGGCTGCAGCACGAGGCGAAGCAGATCGTGCGCGCAGCGCGCGGCTTCACCATTGCCGATCCGAGCGAACGCGCCCGGATCCTGGATCTCAGGCGCGAGCCCTATCTGGCGGCGCTGATGGCCGCCGAAATGCTGAAAAAGGATACGCTGCGGATCGAGCAGCGGCTGCGCCGCCACCTATCGGCCGGCGAGATCTACCTCATCCACTTCCTCGGCCCCGACGCGGCGCAGCAGCTGATGAACGCCGTCGACAGCAGCCCGACATCCGTCGCGGCGCTGCACTTCCCCAAGCCGGCCGAGGCCAACAAGTCGATCTTCTATGCCAATGACCGCGGCAAGTCCGTGTCCGAGATCCGCGCCGATTTCGACAGGATGATGGGACAGCGCCTCGACAAGTTCCGCGAGGTCCGCCGCGTCAACACCTCGGCACCGGCGGTTCCGACGCGCTAGAGCGGACGACCAGCTTGCATCACGTTGTCCGCATGAGTTCTCAATTCGAGCATCATCTTGTCCGCCAACCGGTGTCCTCTTGGCGGGATGACGCCCTAGCCCCAAGGACCAGGACACAGGTGACATGACGCCGCGCGGCAGGCCACACTGGGGGCGGCCGCCGGCGGGCCGAAGGAGAAGCTGTCATGAGACGCAACCGTTTCGAGCAGGTCGACGAACCGCAGTCCGATGCGATCACACTGACCCTTGTGCGGCGTGAGGGCGAGACGTTCGGGACCGTGACCTGCCCGTCCCAGCTCACCGGGATGCGGCTGCCCGATGGGGCCAGGAGTGACGAGATGGGCGGCATCGAGGCGTTCCGCTCAGCGATCCGCCTCGCCAATGAAATCAAGGCCCCGATCGTGGTGATCGACGCCGAGGGCGGCTGGATCTCCGAGTGGGGCGACCTCTACCGCGACGTCTGAACGTATCAAGACGTCCGGGAGCCTGGCCTCACGGGCTCAACCGGAAATATTTGACCGCGACCTCGAAGGCTGCGCCGGGTGCACGTGCCTCCCCGGCCAGCAGCGGGAAGAGTGCGTCGGCGGGGAGCGGCGTCTTGGTGGCGAGCAGCGCCAGCGGCTTGGGCGTGGCCACCATCAGCACCATCTGGGGCTGCGGTTCCTGCGCCGCCGGCCGCTTCAGCCGCATCGCGACAGTCGTCTTCGCGCTGTCGGTGCGGGCATAGTCGGCGAGGCTGTAGACATAGCCGTCGTCTGACACCAACAGGATCTCCACATGTCGTCCGCCGGCGTTCTCGACGCTGGCCGTGAAGGTCTCGCCATCCTTCATGCTGAAGGCGCCAATCGACAGGCGCGGGCCCTGCGGACCGGTGACGCCGACCTTGCGCAGGAAGCTGACGGCCGGGCACTGGGCATCGGTGACGAGGCGCAGCGCGATCTGCGCCTCGAAACCGTGGGCGGCCTTGAAGGCCTCGTCGAAGGCCGCAAATGGCGCGGGCGTCGAGCCGAACGCCTCGACATTGACGGTTTGGCCGGTGTTGGTCACCGGGTTGAGGAAGAAGCAGTCGCCCCCCTCGTAGGTGCGGATGTACTGGGCGATCCGCTCTGCCGGCGTGGCGGCGGGGCGGGTCGTCTGGGGGCCTGCCGTTGGCGCAGGCTGGGGGGTCGGCTGAGGCGACGGAACCGGCAGGGGAAGCGGTGACGGCGTCGGCGCCGGGGTTGGCAACGGGACCGGTCCGGGTTGGGGCTGGGGGACGGGAAGCGGCGCCGGCTGTGGCTGGGGCGTTGGCTGCGGACTTGGCCCCGGCTGGGGCGTCGGGACCAGGGCTGGACTGGGCGTCGGAGCCGGTGCGGGCGTTGGGGTCGGCACGGGCGTCGGCCTGGATTGCGGCGTCGGTGTGGGTTGCGGCACCGGCGTCGGGGTCGGCTGTGGAACCGGAACGGGCGTGGGCTGCGGCGCGGGCGCAGGGGTCGGCACGGGAACCGGCTGCGGAGCCGGCGCCGGCTGTTCGTCCAGCACGGGCACCGGCGGATCGACCGTGCTGCGTCCCGGATCGGAGCCCATCAGCCGTGGCCCGACGACGAAGGCAAGGCCGGCGAGCGCGATCACCCCCACGACGCCGCCGATCAGCAGCGGCGTGCGGCCGGCCGATGCTTCGGCGGCGCCAGACTTCGGCCGGCTCCCGGCGGCAACGAGCGTCCGCGGCTGCACCGCGCCCCACTGGGCAACCTCGGCCATGCTGGCGATGCGGTTGCGCGGATCGGGCTGCAGCATGCGCTCCAGCAGCGGCTGCAGTCGGGCATCGATGCTGCCCAGGTCGGGCACGGTGCGCCGCTTCTCGATGACCTGCACCTGCGAGCCACCCATGTCGACGATGCGGCCACTGAGCGCATGCGCCAGCACGAGCCCGAGGCTGTAGATGTCGGACTGGCCGGTGACATCGCCGCCATAGAGCCCGAGCTGCTCGGGCGACACATAGTTGACCTTGCCGGCGAAGCCGCCGCCGATGACCGTCGCATCGCCGGGCAGCGAGCTGCGGGCAATGCCGAAATCGATGATCTTGGCGCGGGCGGCGTTGCTGCCCGGCAGGATGATGTTGTCGGGCGAAATGTCGCGGTGGACGATGCCGAAATCATGCGCGACCTGCAGGCCGCCGGCAATGCGGCGCACCAGGGTGCACACGGACTCGTAGCCGAGCGGACCGGCCTTGAGGATCTCGGACAGCGGCACGCCGTCGACGAACTCCATCGCCAGATAGGGAATGCCGAGGTCCGGGTCGATCGAGAAGACGAAGTAGCGGACGATCGCCTCGTTGTGGAGGTTGTAGAGGGCTGCCGCCTCCTTGCGGAACAGGGCGAGCGCGGCCTCGTTGCCGGCCATCTCCGGCCGGATGGTCTTGATCGCGACCACGTCGCCGGTCTGGATGGCGCGGCCGCGATAGATCTCGCCCATGCCGCCGACGGCGATCAGGCCCTCGATCTCGTAGATGCCGTTGAGGCGCTTGCCCGGGCCGATGATCGGCCGGGCGGGGACGGGCTCGCCGCTCATCAGGCCGCCTCCACCGGATCGCTGGCAGCCACGATCACCACCGTGACATTGTCGGTGCCGCCGCGCTCCAGGGCCAGGGCCACGAGGCGGTCGCAGGCGGATTGCGGGGGCTCGGTGGCGGCGATGGCCAGGATCTCGGGATCCTCCACGTGGGTGGTGAGCCCGTCGCTGCAGATCACGAAGCGGTCGCCGGTGGCAATGGGCCCGTGCTCCATATCGAGCTCCGGCACGTCGGCGATGCCGAGCGCCCGGGTGATGATGTTGCGGCGCGGCCAGGTCCGCGCCTCGGCGGCGGAGAGCAGGCCGCGGTCAACGAGGTCCTGGGCCTCGCTGTGGTCGCGCGACAGCTGCTCCAGCGCGCCGGCGCGGACGCGGTACAGCCGGCTGTCGCCAGACCACACACAGGCATAGTGCCCCTCGAACACCAGCAGGGCGACGAGCGTCGACCCGACGACGCCGCCACCGCGGGCCTGCGACAGGCGCTGCATCTGGGCATTGGCGCGCAGCACCCGCTCCTCCAGCCGCGACAGAAGATCGGCGCCGCCGGCGGCTGCACCGATCGAGCTCAGCTCGGCAACGACCGCAGCGCTGGCCTGGGCGCCGGCCTCGTGTCCGCCCATGCCGTCGGCCACGGCCCAGACGCCACTCTCGGGCTGGACCAGATAGCTGTCTTCGTTTTCCCGCCGGATCTTCCCCGTATGGGTGGCACAGCCGGTCGAATAGACGAAGGCGTTGGACGGCTCGGTCATCGGCTCACGTCCCGGCTGGTTCATCGAAACGGCCCGTCAGAAGCCCGGCAAAGAGATGCGGGCTCGGCATCTTGTGCGCAACGAGCGCCAGCGGCGGGTAGTCCTCGCCACCGATTGTCCACCACACCGACATGGTTGCAAAGGAGCGGGCATGGTCCTCGATCCGGATCGCGCCCAGGCGCCCCGGCAGCGTGGCCGGATCGGCCGCCGTCAGGATGCTGCCGTCGGGAAGCCGGACCATGCCGGCCGGCGGCGCCACGGCGAGCAGGTCGATGGGGCTGGGCAGCGCCACCAGGGCCGCCGTGACGTCGTCGTAGCCGCGCTGCGGATCGAGCGCGGCCAGCAGAACCTCCTCGACCGCGCCATGCCAGCGGTCCTGCGGGTCGAGTTCCGGCGGCGGGACCGCCTCGGGGCGGTCCGCCACCGCCACCACCGTCAGGGGAAAATAGCGACCGACACCATCCACCGACGGCATGAACGCCCCGGTCGCGGTGCCGCCGCAGAGGTCCTGCCCGAGCCAGAACCGCCAGATCGGGGCGCGCAGGAACACGTCGCGCCATTGCGCGCCCAGTGTCACCTGGCTGGCGGACAGCCCGGCCTGCATCCAGGGCTCCCAGATGGCGAGCCACGCCCGGCTCGTCCCCTGGGCAACAAAGTCGCGCTTGGCCGGCAGCTTGCCGTAGAGCCCGATCTGCATCCGCTCAGAGCCCCGCCGGGCAGCGGAACTCGCGCAGGGCGGGCAGCTGCAGCGGGTTCATGATCGACCCGACATTGATCTGGTAGGACACCTCGCGGCCGCCGACATTGAAGCTGGCGATCAGGGCGTCGCCCTGCTTCAGCACGGTGCCGGAGTCGAGCAGGCGGAAGAACGACCAGACCCCGTCGCGCTGCACCGTCGCCGGCTGGCTGAAGAAGCCGCCGCCGAAAAAGCCGCCGCCGCTGCTGCCACCACCAATGGTGATGCTGGAGCGCGGGATGCCGCCGGGCCATTGCACCGGGCTGGGTGCGTTGACACCCTGCTGGCTGTTGACCTGCGTGCCGTTGATCTCGAAACGGCCCGTGGAGGCGTCGCCGCCCAGGGTTTGCGGCGTGATCGTCATGCTGAAGGACGGCATGTTGCCGCCTGTCGGGAAGAACGCGTCGCGGATCTCGAGCGCCTGCTGGAACTGGCGCAGGGTGACGGTCGACAGCGAGCGGGCAACGCGGCTGTCGGGCTTCCACGACCAGGGCAGGCGCGACTGGTCGACATACTGGGCCAGGTTCTGGGTGAAGAACTTGTCCATGATGCCCGACGGCGCGAACAGGCGGGCGAAATCAGCCAGCGCCACCTCGCGCTCGCTGCCGCGGACGAACGGATAGCGGTTGGTGACGATCTGCTGGCAGATCCGCGTCACCTGGTCGGCCAGAG
Source organism: Methylobacteriaceae bacterium (assembly GCA_040380755.1). Lineage (GTDB taxonomy): Bacteria > Pseudomonadota > Alphaproteobacteria > Rhizobiales > Beijerinckiaceae > Alsobacter. The sequence goes on from JBEIIL010000010.1 coordinate 22,241, forward strand.
CCGCCTGGAGGTTGACGACGGTGGCGCCACTGGCGTCGCCTTCGAAGTCGTTGGCGGCAGTGCGGATCATCGCGTCGAAGGGCGCGGGAAAGCGCGACGCGGTGGCGCGCAGCGTCGCGACCTGCTGGATCAGGGCGTTGTTGGCCGCCATCTGCTGGGCCGGATTGGTGTTGGCGATGGCGAGGCTCTGGGCGATCTCAGTCAGGGTCTGCAGCAGCGCATCGATCGGCCGCCGCCCGCCCTCCCCGTCGACGACGATCTGGAACGCACGAAACTGCGCTTCGATCCCGGCACCCGGCGCCTCCCCGGTCGCGCCAAAAAAGCTTCCGGGCGACGGCGGGGCCGCGGCGCCGGGCTGGGGCGCGATGGTGGGCACCGACACGCCGGCCCGGCTGGCGACACGGGAGGCGGCGTTGCCGGCGACCTCGGTGGCAACGTCGCGCCCGACCTGCGCGGCGGCCTTCTTCGCCGCATCCTGCAGCGGATCGGGCGTGCCAGCGGGCTTTGGTGGCCGCTCGCGCGTCAGGCGGGTCTCGTCGCGCACGGATTCGAGCAGTTGCTTGATCGGCGACGTCGAGGCGGCCGCGGCGCTCAGGGCGACATAGCGCGGTTTGTCGGCGGTCAGCGGTCGCAGCTTCAGGCGGCGCAGGGCTTGCTGCCAGGCCTCGACGAAGTCACGCGTGTAGAGCTTCAGCAGATCGCCGTAGAGGGTGGCGTATTGCTGCTCCACGGCGGCCTGCTGGCCGGCCTGGCCGAGCACCCAGCGCTCGCGATCGACGAGCGCGCCGATGCCGGCCAACCGGTCCATGAAGGCGAACTGGAAGCCGTCATACGTGTGGAAGAACGGCACGCGGATGCTCTGCAGGTCCTCGCCGCGTGATCCCTCGAAGACGAGCGCCACGTCCAGGCCGCCGCGCTGGCCGACGATCCAGTCGCGCTGGCTGGCGCCGCGCGCCTGGGACTTGAGGAGCTCGTAGGCGCGTTCGGCGATGCTCATGCGCGCCAGTGTCCGCTGGGCGTCGTCGATCAGGGCCTGGTTGAGCGAGAAGGTCGGATCGCGGCCGGCCTCGAGGTCGAGGAGTGCGTCGAGGTGTTCCTCCAGGGCCTGCCTGCCGCGGGCGTTGGCGGCACCGGGAAACAGGTTCTGCGCCCAGTCATTGCCCATGAAGGAGACGACGAAGTCGCGATCCACCGGCCCGCGGCCGCCGAGCATCAGATAGGCCTTGAGTGCGTCATAGACGAAGGCCCGGTTGGTGATGTTGCCCTCGAGCAGCTCCTCGAGGCGGTAGATCAGGCGCGAGCGAAACACGCGCTCCAGCGCGACCTGGTAGGCCGTCTCGGAGGCCGATTGCACGCGGTCGCGCTGGCTGAGGCCGAAGCCGGCCAGCATCGGCTCGGGAATGTCGCGCACGGCGAAGCCGGCCGGCATGTGCCGGAGCTTGTGCAGCAGCGGCAGCACCTTGCCGAAATTGCGGTCCGAGACGGTGGTCTCGACCAGCACGGGCGTGGCCAGGGTGCGGTATTCGGCCAGCGAGGTCGATGTCGACGTGATCAGCTCGCGGTTGCGGTTGTAGCTCGCCAGCCAGGTCGCCAGAGCGCCCAGCGACAGCAGCGCCATCACGCTGAACGCAGCCGCGCGGATGATCACCGTCCGGCGGACGGCGGCACGGTTGGTCGAGACCCAGCCGGCCTCGCCGATCACCACCTTCTGCAGCAGGTCAGTCAGGAAATAGCTCTTGCCGCGGCCGGAGAAGGCCGCCACCGGCGCGGCTTCGGCACCGAAATTGCGCGCCAGCGTGCCGATCAGCCGGTCGATGGGCGTGCCCTGCTGGGTGCCGGAGGTGAAGTAGAAGCCGCGCAGCGTGGCATTGGTCTGGTAGCGGCTGGGTTCGAAGATCCGGTTGAGGAAATCGACGACCGGCCGCTTCAGGCTGGCGACCTGGCTCGGGAACCCGAACAGGGTGACGCGGCCGGGCGGGCTCGGCTCGTTCTGCAGCCTGTCGGCCAGCTGTTCGTTCAGGCGCTCGACCAGCGCGTCGAACTCGGCCGGAACCTCGCCCATCATGTTGCGGGTGCGGTCCGCCGTCTGGAACGTGTGCCCCCAGACGCGCTGGCGCTCGAACTCGGCCAGGCCGCCGAAGAACTCGGTGAAACCGGCGACAAGGTCGGCCTTGGTGAACAGGGCATAGACCGGGAAGGCGATCTTGAGCTGTTCGTGCAGCTCGGCCAGGCGCTTGCGGATGGCGGTGGCGTGCGCCTCGATCTCCTCGGGCGTGCAGGTCAGCAGATCCTCGATGCTGATCGCCACGATGACGCCGTTGATCGGCTGACGCGGACGGTTCTCGCGCAGCAGGCCGACCAACGCGAGCCAGCTCTTGCGATCGCCGCCGGGATCGCTGTCCTGGGTGGTGTAGCGGCCGGCGGTGTCGAGCAGCACCGCCTCGTCGGTGAACCACCAGTCGCAGTAGCGGGTGCCGCCGACGCCTGCCACCGCGTGGGGGGTGCCGTCCTTGGACAGCGGAAAACGCAGGCCGGAATTGACCAGTGCGGTGGTCTTCCCGGCGCCCGGCGGGCCGATGATGATGTACCAGGGCAGGTCATAGAGCGGATCGCCGCCCTTCGTCTTGGAGCGCCGCAGGGTGGCGATGGCGTCCTTGATCGCATCGCGAAGGACCGGCGTGTCGCCCTCCGCTTCCTCGCTGGCCGCCATGGCGGCTTCGATCGCCGCACTGGCCTGCCGCCTGCGGCGCCAGTCGAGCACGGCCAGACCCACGGCGATGGCGACGAACACGCCGATGGCCAGCGCCCGGCTCCACACCGCTTCCAGCGGCCGCACATCGCCGACCGCAATCAGCGGTCCGGCGATCCACACCAGCGCCGACAGGGCCGTGAGGCCGATGACGATTCCCGCCAGTGGCAGCCATGTGCGAAGGGCGGTCATCGGCAGGCCTCCCTGCTGGTTGGCGTCATGGTCAGGACGGCGGTCATTGGCTGCGCTGGATCAGGATCTCGACCCGCCGGTTCTGGGCCCGGCCGGCCGGCGTCGTGTTGGGGGCGATCGGCACGTCGGCACCCTTGCCCTCGAATTCCAGCCGCTCGGGCTTGGTCAGGCCGGGGCGCAGCATGGCCATGACGGCCTTGGCACGCTCCTGCGACAGCTGGAAGTTCGACGGGAAGCGGACGGTCTTGATCGGCACGCTGTCGGTATGTCCGACGACCTTGATGGCGCCGGGCTCTTTCTCGATGACAGCGGCGATACGGGCGATGAGCGGCTTGTATTCGGGCAGGACGGTCGCCTCGCCGGGCGGAAACAGCGCCAGGTTGGCCATGCGAATGACGATCAGGTTGCCGGTCGTCTCGATTGTCAAAGGCGGGCCGAGCGCGGATTTGATCCGCTCCGCCTGGGGCGCCGGGGGCGGCGGCGGCGGCGGTGCCTGGAAGATGCGGCGCTGGATGCCGATCTCTCCGGTCGGATGAACGGCGATGAGGGACGCGGCCACCGCCTCGCTTTCGCTGCCAAGCAGGCCGCGCAGCGCCAGGAAGGCACCCAGCAGCAGCACGCCGACAACGGCAGCCGCCGCCCAGACTGGGACAATGGTGCGGCGCTGGCGCACGGCGATCGATTGGCCCTGCCAGCGCGGCGAGAGCTCCTGGTTGGGCTTCTTTACCCGTCGCAGCGTCTCGTAGAGGTTGCGCTGGATCTGCTGCAGATTGGCAGCACCGCCGGCCGACGTGCGGTGGATGCCCTGGAAGCCGAGCGCCAGGGCGGCATGCTGGAGCTCGAGCTGCCAGTAGTTGACGCTCGGGTCGCCCTTGGCGCGGTCCAGTTCCTCGAAGAACCGGACGCCACCCACCCGCTCGCCGAAGAAGCGGCTGAGCATGCTGTACTGGGTCCAGACATGGCGGTCGTCGCCCGGGATGTTCTGGACGATGTCGTCGGCGACCGCACACAGGATGTATTTCGCCGTGCGGGTCTGGTCGGCCGGGACACCGGCGGCCCGGACCTCGTGCTCGAAATCCTGGACGGAGGCAGCGACCTGCTCCATCAGCTGGGCGGCGGGAGCACGCATCAGCGAGGACTGCAGTCGTCCGAGCAGCAGCAGCAGCGGCCCGGCGGCGCGCATCAGCGGATTTTCGTTGGGTGTGGTGAGGTCCTCGCGCTGCAGAACCACGGCCCGGGCGCGCTCCTGCGGCGCCTCGTAGGCCGAAGCGGCCGGACGCGGATTGGCCCAGTCGTCGGCGCCTGCGGCCGGCGGCGCAGAAGGGGGTGGCGGAGCCTGGTAGCCCGGCGTTGCCGCGGGCGCGGAATAGCCGGGTGCAGACTGCGGCTCAGGCTGGTGCCCCGGAGCGGGAGCCGCGCCCGGGGCGGGTTGCGGCGAGGCCGGCCGCCGGCCCGCCGGATTGGGCCGGATGATCGTGCGATCACCGCGACCGGTCGGATCAAAGGGCGAACCGGTCACCGGCGCCCCTCCAGCACGGCCCACAGCTCGAGCTGAAGCTCGGGCCAGTCACCCGAGAAATGCATGCCGATCGACGATGCCGTGCTGAATTCCGGCCACAGCGGCGAGGTGCGGTCCAGGTAGAAATAGACATGATCGGTGATGGCGCGGATCTGCGGCGGCGGTGTCGGCAGGTGCACCAGCGGCACGCCCGGCAGATGGGCGTGGACGATCTCGTTCATCTTGGTGTTGGGGCCAACCTTGAACAGTTGCGGGAACTGCGCCTGGATCTCGGTGAGGGGGCGTCGGGCCGCGACCTCGAGCACCAGATTGGCGTTGCGGAACAGGTTGCGGTCCCGGATCGTCGACACGAAGGCGTTGGGCGCCCGCTCGGTGATCTCGAGCCGGATCGCGCGCCGGCCGGTCTGGGCGCTGAGGAAATCCTGGATGTCGCGCAGCAGCGGCGCGAACGTCTCCTCGAGGCGGTTGTGGTCATAGGCCGGATAGTCGCGGGTGCGCCGCTCGGCCGTGACAAACGTAGCAAGCTCACCCGCGATGTGAAGAAACTGGACGAACAGCCTCTCGGGATGGACATATTGCGACCGGCGCAGGTGCTTGAGCACCGGCACGTTGCGGTTCAGCAGCTGCAGGACGAAGTAGTCGACGCTCTGCAGCCCGCCGCCGGCGGTGGGATCGGCCGCATAGCGGGCCAGTTCCGACAGCTTGTTATCCATCCAACCGATTACCCGGTCGATCCAGCCATCAACCACCGGGTGGGCGGCGCAGACCAGCACAGGCGGCGCGAACTTCTCGTCGAGCACGATGGTGCGGTCGCGGACCTCGACGATCCGGGCGATCGGCATGGTGACGTAGCCCGGACGGGCGGTGCGGCGCACCTCAAGCGTCAGGCGTGCATGGGCGATGTCGATCTCCTCCTCGACACGCAGGGCCGAGGTGGAATCGATGACGAGTTCGGATGCGACGGTGTAGCGGCTCGCGCTCTCGGCAGCAGCGTCCTCGACCTCGCGGGTGTTGGCGGCCGCCACCGGCAGGGTCAGCCACGCGATCTGCCCGGCAGCGGATTCCGGCACCTCGCAGGCCGCCGGCGGCGGGCTGATGCCAGGCAGGTCGAACGGCGTGCCGTCCGGCATGATGCCGCTCGCCCGGCGCAGCCCAAATCGGGACTGCTGGGCCAGATCGCGGTCGATCTCGAGCGCGGCAAAGCCCCACGGATAGGGAGTCGCGTAGCGGGCGCGGCTCTCGATGAGGTTTTCCAGATAACGATCGGCCTGCTGCAGGTGGTGCGGCCTGAGGAACAGGCCTTCCGACCAGACAACCTTGCTGTACCAAGACATGGACGCTGCCTGCCTGATCGGGCGCTGGACGCCCGAAACTGCGTTACAAGACCAGATCGACCGAATGGCGTAAAGTGCGCGAACGCACGGCAAACACGCCGGTCCGGGCGCTATGATTCCACCCTACACGAGATCGGCGCGGCAAGCGCCGGAAGGAAGCCACCGCCATGGGACGTCCTGCCGCCCGCGTGACCGATCCGGTGCTGCATCCCCTGCCCGGCATGCTGACACCGGGTCCCGGCAGCCTCAACGTGCTGATCGGCGGGCTGCCGGCCTGGCGCGGCATCCCTGCGGCCGCGGCCGCCGGCCTCCAGGCTGCCAAGGCGGCCTCAGACGCTGTCGTGCAGGCCGCCGAGGCGGCCGCGCTGGCCGGAATGGGCACGCCGGCCGCCCCGGGCCTGAAAGCGGCGGAGCTCGCCGCCAAGACAGCCGCGCTGGCGTCGATGAGTTCGGCGATCTCAGCAGCCTCCGGCGGAGCCGACATCCACATCTGCCAGACCATGGTTCCGCCACCCATGCCGCACGGTCCCGGCGTGGTGATCGACGGCTCGCTCACTGTGCTGATCAACGGGCTGGCGGCATCCCGCATGGGCGACACGATCCTGGAGGCACTGGGTCCGCCCAACAAGATCATCATGGGGCTCCCCACGGTGCTGATCGGCGGCTGAGACCGCCGGTCACTTGCGGCCGCCACCGTCGTAGCAATCCGAGAAATGCAGCATGAAGGTGCCGACGATGCCGTCGTCATGCGGCGCCGTCTTGGCCTTCCAGCGCACCACATAGGTGTCCCACAGGCGCGCCTTGCGCGCCCCAAAGAGGCCGCCAATACCCTTTTCGGGCTCGCCCGCCTCCTCGATGGCCTGCGGCTCCAGATCGGCGAGCAGCATGGACAGCGCCTGCTGCATCGCACCGTACGTCTTCACCTGATGGACCTTCAGGTCGCGGAAGCTGTGGCGCAGTGTGGTGCGGGCGTCGAGATAGCCAGATCCCGGTCGGCCGAACATCAGCCGCAGCGCATCGTCGGCGGTCGGGGCGAATTTCATCGGATTGTTGTCGAGCGCCTGGATCATCGTCTGGTCCGTGGCGCGGGCCAGACGCTTGGACTCGGCCCGGGCCGCCATCAGTTGCTTCAGGTCCTCGGCGACGATGCGCATCAGCGCGCCCAGTTCCTCGGCGAGGTCGCCAGGGTCGCGCCATGCGACGACATCCTCGGCGATCCCGGCACCCTTCGCGAAGCGGCGGGCGAAATCGCCTCCCCGAGGTGTGGCACCGGCTTGAGCCAGCGGAGCCGCGGCCGCCTGCGCCACCGGGGCGGATGGGGCGATTGGCACCGGCGCCAAGGGAGCAGGCGGCGGGACAATCGCAACCGGCGTGACCTGCGGTTTCGACGCTCCGGGCACGGGCGGCAACGACCAATCGACGGGCTCGGGAGCCGGATCGGCCGCCGGCGCCGCTCCTGCTGCATCGTCCCAGGCTGCCGGTTCGGGCGCCCGCGGCTGGCCGGGCCGGCGCGGCTGCGGCACGGGCGGGGGCGGTTCGAACACGGGCATGGGGGGCGGTGTCGCCTGGGCCCAGGACCAGTCGTCGCCCGCTTGTGCCGGCGGAGCCGGCTGACCGGCGAGCGTGCCCGAAGGCGCCTCGACGGCCCATTCGAGGAAATCCGGACGAACCGGCCTTGTCTCTTGCACCGGCGCCAGGTCGCGGCGCGGTACCGGGGGGGCGACCTCGCCGGAGACGCGCCACAGGTCGCCGCCCGACGGCTCGCCGGCCGACGCCGGTGGAGCGGCCATGGCAGCACCCTCCCCGTCCAGCGCCACCGCCACGAGATAGTGGCCGATCTCGATCCGGTCGCCGTTGCGCAGCCGGTGCGGTCCCTGGATCCGCCGGTCCGACCCGTTCACAAAGGTGCCATTGGTCGACACGTCATAGAGCCAGTAGCCGCCGTCCTGGTAGCGCACCTCGCAGTGCTTGCCGGAAACCGTGCGGCCAGGGTCCGGCAGCGTCCAGTCGAGGTGCTGGTCACGGCCGATATCAAGCCCGCGGCGACCGGTGACCTCAACGCTCAGCGGCCCGCCATCAGGCATCCTGTCCAGGTTCTCGACGGTCAGGCGCAGCGGCACCGCTACCTCCCTTGCTGGCGGCCGGGCCGCGACGGGGTTGCGCCGAGGAGCGACAGCGCGCCGGCGATGCAGCTGGCGATGTGCCGCGCCCTGTCACGTGCCGGGACGGTGGCGAGCGCGTTCAGGACGCAGATGCGGACGCAGGCGCCGGTCAGGTGGGCCGGCGGCGGCACCGACTGGGCATCAAGGGTCATGCTGCCACCGGACCAACCGGCGGCAAACGCCGCCCAGGTGTGCGGCGCGGTTCGACGGCCGGTCTCCGCGATCTTCAGAGCCTGCCGGCGCACCGTGTCCTCCGGTTCGCGCACCCAGGCCTCGGCAGCCAGCTGCGCCGCCTCCTCGGATGCATCCCGTGGCGGGCAGAGGGCGGACAGGCATTTGCACGCCCACCACACCGCCTCGCGGCGCGGCAACACATAGGCGCAAAATCCGATCGCGTCCTCAGGCGTGGGCCCGGCGGCCTGCGCCTCGATGAAGGCCAGCGGTGTCTCCGTGCCAGGACTGGCCGCAATGTCCTCTGCGGCGCTCGGAAAAGCATCGAAGACGTCGCGCGCTGTGGCAAAGCGGATTTTCGTCATGCTCAGTTGATCTTGATGAGCGCAGCATTCATGGTCATGATCCCATCCGATTTTTCCTCGAGCAAGACCTTTGACTTTAATGAAATCGTCGGCGACTCGATGGTCACGGAGACCGGGTTCATGGTGATCTTGCTGTCGCCACACTTCAACACGATCGACATCTTGGCCGTGATCAACAGGCTACCGCTGTCCACGTCAAGCTTGTCATCGCCGTTCTTGATGACAGTCTTGCGCGCCGGAGAGCCTGTGGGCGGCGAGAACACCTCGCCGATCTCGCGCGTTTCGGAGTTGCGGACGACGGATGCCAGATCCTTCTGGCCATGGAACGTCACTTTTTCGCTGTCCTTGAGGTCATCGAAGCGAAGCTCGTTGTAGCCATTGCCGCCTTTGGTCGAGTTGGTCTTGATCCCCGACTGGCTCTTCTGGCCGGGAAGATCATAGGGCAGCGTATGCTTGTCGTTGTAGACGGCGCCCGTCACCAGCGGCTGGTCGGGGTCGCCATCGAGAAACTCGACAACGACCTCCTGGCCAATCCGCGGAATGAACTGGCCACCCCAGCCCTTGCCGGCCCAGACCTGGGCAACCCGGACCCGGCGCGACGTGGTCTTGCTGCCCCTGTCCCAAAAGAACTGCACGAAAATGCAGCCGTCCTTGTCGACGTCGATCTCTTCGCCCTCGTCACGGTTCTCGCCCACGACCTTGGCGGTCTGCGGGCCGTAGATGCGCGGATGAGGGGTAATGCACGCGGCGCGGAACTTGGTGTCGCTGCGGACAAACTCGTAGTTGCCCGAATAGGTCACATCACCTTCCACGCCGCTCTCGTAGCCAAGGCCGGATACCCTATGCCGGGCACCGGTGACCAGATATTCGCCATCCTCGGCGCGCGGCACGATGCCGGAAACGCGGCACAGGGCTCCGGGATAAAGGCTTGGCGCGCCACCGCTGCCGACCCTGCGCCCGTCCAAAGCCTGGGCGGCCTCGACGCGGATGCGGGCGAACCGCTCGCCATCGCTCCGTTCCGTGTATTTGCCCGGGTAGTCGAACACCTCATACTGCTTGGCGACGGTCGCCCCATGCTCCTTCTCGCGTTTCAGGTCGGCCGTCGACTTCTTGTAGTCGTAGTCATTGAGCGCGAAGCGGCCGGTCTCAAGACGGCGGCCCGACGACCAGTCCTCCATGTACTCGACATGCCGGCGGTTGCTCTCGCCACCGGGCAGGAACGGGTAGCTGCCGTCAGCTCCCGGCCCAGGGCCGCCGGTCTCGGGCATCGTCGGGGCCATCCGCGACTTCACCGGCTTGTGGCCAGCCTTGCTGTCGGTGAGAATCATCTTGTGGCCGTCAGCGCTATGCTCGAAGAAGTAGTAAATCCCGTGCTGCTCCATCAGGCGCGACACGAAGGCCAGATCGGTTTCCCGATACTGGACGCAATAGTCCATCGTCTGGTAGCTCTCCGAGAGCTTGAACTCGAAGTCTTTCTTGCCTTCCTTGGCGAAAATTTCTGTAATGATGGCTTGGGCTTTTGCATTCTTGAAGATGCGGCAGTCAGCGCGGCGCGACATCAGCCAGATCCACGGCCGAAGCGTCATCCTGTACAAAAAATAGCGACCGCTTGTGCCAACCCAACGGGCTTCGGCGAGTACCCCATTGAAGTAGCGCCGATCGCCACCCTTGGTGACGTAGTCGACCGTGCACTTCTCCCCGAGGATCTTTCCAAAATCAATGCTGTCGCTTTCACTGTAAGCTTCAATACTGATTTCGAAGAGCTCACTTAAGCCTTCGTCAACCTCAAAACTCGACAATACCAGCAAATTTTTGCCAAGCGGTGTCTTTAACGATGCGATCCTGTCTTTCTGACTGAGGTTGGCCGACATGAAAGCATCTCCGATACCGCTCGACGCGGTCGTGTTAGTTCTTGACGTTACATTTCCCCTTACGCATAGTCGAGAAAATCTGACAGCGGTGTGCGCCATGACACGGATCGTTTCTTTCGCCCTGTCCCTCGGCCTGTCGATGGCCGGCATCGGGATCGCCACAACGTCGGCCGGCGCGCAGGCGGCCTACAGCAAGGACGACATCATCAAGCACTTCTCCGCCGGGCCCGGCGCCAAGCTGGGCGCGACGCGCGGGCTGTGCATCGGCACCGAGGCGGAATGTGCCGCAGGGACCGCCGGTGCGGCGAAGGCCGCCGCAGCGGCCGCAGTGCCGGCGGTACCGGCGTTCGATCTGGTCGTGACGTTCGGGCTCAACTCGGACGTGCTGACCGACGGCGCCAAGAGCAATCTTCTCGAGTTTGCCAAGGCGCTGAAGGACCCGCTGCTGTCATCGGCGTCCTTCCTTGTGGAGGGGCACACGGACGGGCGCGGCAGCGATGCCCTCAACCAGGCACTGTCCGAGCGGCGTGCCGCCGCCGTGGTGGCGTTCCTCACCGAGCAAGGCGTCTCCCAGGACAAGCTCAAGCCCAGGGGCCTCGGCAAGGCAAAGCCGCGGGTCGCCGACATTTTCGACCCGGCCAACCGGCGGGTCGAGACCCGGCTGCGCACGGAGTGATGCGCACCGACTGGCGCAGGCAGCGGCGGGCAAGCGGCGGATGAGCGCGGTGGCGTTCGATACCGTTACCGCGCCGGTGTCGGACGACCTGCCTTGCGGGCCGGACCTCGATCTCGAGGGTGATCCCGATTTCATGAACTTCATGGCCCGCACCGAGGGCCTGCTGCCGCAGTCGTTCTTCACGGTCAATGATGACGGCGTGTCGGTGCCGTTCGACCGGACGCAGATCGCCTATGCGGACGAGGCGAAGACGATCGCGCGCTTCCTGGGCGACAGTCGCGATCTCCGGCTGCTGACCACCCTGGCCAAGTTCGCCATCCTGTCACGCGACCTGCCAACTTTCACCGGCAGCCTCGACGCGATCGCACGCCTTCTGTCGGAGCACTGGGTGGATGTGCATCCGCGTGGCGAAGACGGCGACTTCACCCTGCGGATGGTGACGCTGCAGACGCTCGACGACATGCCGACCGTGGTGCTGCCGGTGCAGTACGCGCCGCTGGTCATGGGCCGGCGCTCGGGCAATGTCACCTTCCGCAACGTCCAGGTCGCGCTCAGCGAGGTCCAGCGGCGCAATGGCGAGGACGCCATCGAGCTGTCGACGATCGACTCGGCCGTGAGTGACACCGATCTCGACACGCTGGTGGTGCTGCGTGACCGGCTCGCGCTGGCCTGTGCGGCCGTGGCGACGATCCAGCGCGTCTGGATCGAGCATGCGGGATATGACCAGGCTCTCAGCTTTCCGCGGCTGGCCCCTGTCCTGACCCGCATCGAGCGCTGGCTGAACGAGGCCGTGGCGCGTCGCGATCCGTCGGCGCAGCGCCAAGACGGTGCCGCCGCGGAGCCGACGTCCGGCTCCGTGCCGGCGGCGGCGGGGCCCGTCGCCGTGCCGGGCAGCTTCGCCTCGGCTGCCGAGGCCGCGCAGGCGCTGGCCGCCGCAGTCGACTATTTCCGCCGCAACGAGCCGGCCAGTCCGACGCTGCTGCTGGTCGCGCAGGCACAGGACCTCGTCGGCAAGTCGCTGCACCAGATCCTGTCGGCGCTGATGCCAGAGCGCACCGACCACGCGCGCTTCGCGCTGGGCGGCGACATCCCGCTCAACCTGCCGCTGCAGCGTTTGTCAGAGCTGCCGGGCTTGACCGGTGATATCGGATCCGACAGTGCGACACCCGACGACGGATCGTCGGACTCCTGGGGATCATCGAGCTGGGACGCCCCGGCCGAGGCGGAAGAGACCGGTGACAGATCCGCCGATGCTCCAGCAGAGGTCACCCCGGATCTGCCTCAACCGGCGAGGCCAGTGGCGTCTGCCACGACCCGTCAGGAGGCGCTGGCCCTGCTGTCAGCCGTTGCGCGGCACTTCCGCCAACACGAGCCGGCGAGCCCGATCCCGCTGCTGCTCGACCGTGCCGCGGGCTATGCGAGCAAGGATTTCGCGACGCTGCTGAAGGAGTTGATGCCCCCGCAGGACTGACAGCGAAACATTGCGTTTGTGGAGACGCGGCCTGACTGTTGCCGGGTGCTGTCTCAAATTTGACATACCGCAAGCGCGAGCCGAAGTTTGATTTGACGACTGCTTCCGGTTGACATTGAATACCGGATAAGGCTGCGAGTTGAAACGTTTTGACTGGCAAGATGGAGGGATTTTCCCGTGAGCGGTGACACAGGCCAGAAGTTCATCCGTCGCAATCGCGCTCCGCGCGTCCATATCTCGTATGATGATCCCTATGATGCGGACAAGAAGATCGAGCTGCCCTTCGTAATGGGCGTGCTCGCCGATCTGTCGGGAAATGCCTCGAAGGTCGAAAAGCCAGAGATGGCCGACCGAAAATTGCTTGATTTCGACATGGACAATTTCGAGCAGCGGATGGCGGCGATTGCCCCCGGCCTGGCGTTCAACGTCAAGAACAAGCTGGGCGACAACCCGGACGAAAAGCTTTCGGTGAACCTCGAGTTCAAGAAGATGGACGATTTCCGGCCGGCGCAGGTGGCCCGGCAGGTGCCGGCCGTCGCCAAGCTGCTGGAGGCGCGCGAACAGCTCGCCAACCTGCTGCGCTACATGGACGGCAAGGTTGCGGCGTCGGACCAAATCAAGGCGCTGCTGGCCGATCCGCAGCTCATGGCGGCGCTCAAGGAGCGGCTGAAGGATGATCAGCCGAAGGACGAGACGCCCGACGCAACGACCTGAGACGCCCGTTCCGACCTGATCACACGAGGCCCCCCAATGGCTACTTCGGTGCAACCCGGCTCCCTATCATCCGGCGCCGCCGCGGAAACGCGCGACGCGGATGAATTTGCCAACCTGCTCAAGCAGAGCTTCAAGCCGCGCACGGAACGCGCGGCAACTGAGGTCGAGAACGCAGTCGGCACGCTCGTGCGCGAGGCGCTCGCCGACCAGACCGTCATCAAGAGCGATGTCCTCGACACGATCGAGGAAATGATCGCCAGGATCGACGGCAAGCTGACCGAACAGGTCAACGAGATCCTGCATGCGCCGGAGTTCAAGGCGCTGGAGAGCGCCTGGCGCGGCCTCAACTACCTGGTGATGAACTCTGAGACCGACGCGCAGCTGAAGATCCGCGTCATGAACGTCGGCAAGACGGAGCTGTCGCGCAACCTCAAGCTCTACCCCGGCGCGCGCTGGGACCAGAGCCCACTGTTCAAGAAGGTCTATGAGCAGGAGTTCGGGCAGCTCGGCGGCGAACCTTTCGGCTGCATCGTGGCCGACTACCACTTCAGCCATCTGCCGGTCGACGTACAGTTGCTGCGCGACCTCGGCAAGATCGCCGGCGCGGCGCATGCGCCGCTGCTCACGGGTGCCGACCCGACGCTGATGGGCATGGACTCCTGGACCGAGCTGTCGAACCCGCGCGATCTCGGCAAGGTGTTCGACACACCCGACTACGCCGCCTGGAAGGGCCTGCGCGACTCGCCCGACTCGCGCTATCTCGGTCTCTGCCTGCCGCGGGTGCTGGCGCGCGTGCCCTACGGGGCGAAGTCCGAGCCGGTCGAGGAGTTTGCCTTTGAGGAGGACACCGACGGCCACGCCGGCAACAAATACGCCTGGATGAACGCCGCCTACGCCATGGCGGTGAACGTCAACCGCGCCTACAAGGAATATGGCTGGTGCGTGCGCATCCGCGGCGTGGAATCGGGCGGCGAGGTCATCAACCTGCCGACCCACACCTTCCCGACCGATGACGGCGGCATCGATCTCAAGTGCCCGACCGAAATCGCGATCACCGACCGGCGCGAGGCCGAGCTGGCGAAGTCGGGACTGATCCCGCTGATCCACCGCAAGAACACCGACAAGGCTGCCTTCATCGGTGCTCAGTCCGTGTATAAGCCGAAGAGCTTCTCGGGCCCCAACGGCGTCGAGGCAACCGCGTCGGACAATCTTTCGTCGCGCCTGCCCTACATGTTCGCGATCTCGCGCTTCGCGCACTACCTGAAGTGCATGGTGCGCGACAAGGTCGGCGCCACCAAGGAGCAGCACGAACTGGCCCGCTGGCTGCAGGACTGGGTCAACCAGTACGTGGACGGTGATCCGATCAACTCCTCCGAGCACACCAAGGGACGCAAGCCCTTGCGCGATGCGCGCATCGACGTGTTCGAGGACGAGGAGAACCCCGGCTACTACCAGGCCAAATTCTACCTGCGGCCCCACTTCCAGCTCGAGGGAATGGATATCGGCATGAGCCTGGTGTCGAAATTGCCAGGCGGGGCCAAATAGCGTCGTTTACGCGCTTCACGCCCCTGCCGTCGGCAGGGGCGTTTTCGTGTCGGGAGTGTGTGCAAGAGCACCGCGGCCCGATCAGCCTTCAGTCACTGTGTGATCACTGCCCCGCAACCGACAATCCCGTAGGCGGACGCGGGGAGAGTGCCAAGGTTTTTCACGTCAAACAGGAGGTCTATCATGGCCGTCGACATGTTCCTGAAGCTGGAAGGCATCAAGGGTGAATCCAAGGACGCCAAGCACAAGGACGAGATCCATATCGAGTCGTTCTCGTGGGGACTGACGCAGACCGGCGCCTTCGGGACCGGTGGCGGTGGCGGTGCCGGAAAGGTGAATGTTCACGACATCACCATCCACAAATTCTTCGACAAGTCCTCGCCCGCACTGATGCTGCACTGCGCCAATGGCAAGCACATCAGCAAGGGACTGCTCACCGTTCGCAAGGCTGGTGAAAAGCCCCTCGAATACTTCAAGGTCACGCTGACGGACCTGATCGTGTCGAGCATCCAGCATTCTGGTGGACACAGCGACCAGCTCACCGAAAATCTGTCCCTCAACTTTGCGAAGTTCAAGGTCGAGTATCAGGAGCAAAACGCCGACGGCACCGGCAAGCCCGGCGGCGAGATGGGCTGGGACGTGAAGGCCAACGAAAAGGCATGATCCCGTCCCTGCGGGACAACCGTTCGCCGGAGGCCGTCTTTGCGGCCTCCGGCACCCTTGCGACGGATCCGCGGGACCGCCTCCCGCCAGGATGAGGTCCGAGTGAAGCGCTCCCAGACCCGCCTCGTCGCGCCGCTGATGAACGCCTTCCGGGCGTCGCACGCCGCGCGTGACGCCAAGGTGCGGACCGAGCAGCGTGATGCCGAGGGCAACCTCGTCGTCGCGGGCCGGCGCGGCCGGCAACGGGCCGTGACCGAGCGTCTGCTCCGCCAGGAGGTCTCGATCGATCTCGGCATGCTGATGAACACCATCGCACTGTCGGCCACGGTGGATCTCGGTCCGACGCCGGCCGTTGCCCGATCGATTTTGAACTATGGCCTGCCCGACATCGGAGCCAGCGCGCTGGACGAAGGGACGGCCGAAATCGTGCGCAAGCAGATCGTCGTGGCCCTCGTGCATTTTGAGCCGCGCATTCTCGCTGACAGCATCCAAGTCCTGCAGGACACCGCCATTCCACAGACCGAACTGAAGCTCCGGTTCATGATCCGGGCCGAACTCCTGTGCAATCCTGCCCCCGTACCCGTCGAGTTCGTCGCCGATCTCGAGCTGGGAACCGGGACTGTCTCGGTCGGGCGGTTGTGATGCGGTGCGCGACGGCTACCGGCACAACGCAGCGGGCGGTTCAGAAGGCGCAGCCATGAACCAGGAGTTTCTCGACCTCTACGATCGCGAGCTCAAGGTGCTGTACGAGCAGGCTGCCGAGTTCGCCGACGAGTATCCGGGGATCGCCGAGCGCCTCGGCGGGCTCGTGCGCGAGCGCGTCGACCCCATGGTGGCAGGCCTGTTGGAAGGCACCGCCTTTCTGGCGGCGCGGGTGCAGCTCAAGATCAAGCACGAGTTTCCCGAGTTCACCGAGAACCTGCTTGACCAGCTCGTTCCCCACTATCTGTCGCCAACGCCATCGGCGCTGCTGGCTCAGGTGCGGCCGACCTTCGGCGATCCTGCCTTGCGAGACGGCGTGCGCATCCCGCGGGGTGCCAGCCTGGAGGCCACGCACCGGGACAGGGAACGGCGCACCGCCTGCCGGTTTCGGCTGTGCCACGACGTCACTCTCTGGCCATTCGACATCGTCGGCGCCGAATATCTTCCGACGGTCGGCTCCCTGCAGGCGCTCGGCGTCACCCATGGTCCCGAGGCCATCGCCGGCCTGCGGCTAACCATGACGCACCGCACAGCGTCCCGGATCGAGGACGAGATCAGCGAGACCGCCGCCGCGACCGTCCCGGAGGCATGGTTTGCGGGGTGCCGCACCAAGGACCTGACCGTGCACCTGATGGGCGCCGAGTCGGATGCCATCGCGCTTTACGAGCAAATCTTCGGCAACTGCGTCGGACTGTGCTTTCGCCACCTGGACAGCTACGGCGACCCGGTCATCACCCCGTTTCCTGTCGCCAACCTGGCGCAGATCGGGTTTGGCGACGACGAGGGACTGCTGCCGACCGATCCCCGCGTCTTCCACGGCTTTGACCTGCTGCGGGAGTATTTCTCGTTCCCGCGCAAGTTCCTCGGGTTCCGTCTCGACGGGCTCGGCGCGGTGATGCCAAAGCTGACGGCCAAGACCGTCGACGTGATCTTCCTGTTCGACGAGGCCAATCCGCGGCTTCCCGGGGCGGTCAATCCATCGGTCTTCGCCCTTTACGGGGCGACTGCCATCAACCTGTTCGAGATGGCGACGGACCGGATTCCGGTGCGGACCAACCAGCACGAATTCCAGGTCGTGCCCGACCGCAGCCACCCGCTCGACTATGAGCCGCACCGGATCCTCGACGTGCACGCCCATTTCCACGGCGGCCGCGACAAGGTGCCGGTGGCGCCGCTCTACTCCGGTGCCCTGCGCGCCGAGACCGGGCGCTCGCTTTTTTACGGCACGCGGCGCCTGCCACGGCGGCGCAACCAGCAGGAGCGCGCCTCGGGAGGCGCATCCGATTATACCGGGACGGAGCTGTTCATCAGCCTGATCGAGCCGGGCGGGATCGATTCGGAGGCCGGGGTGGCGGAGCTGAGCGTGCGGGCTCTGTGCTCGAACCGCCACCTGGCTGAGCAGCTTCCCGTTGGCGAGGGCGGTTCCGATTTCCGCCTGATCGACCATATGAGCCTCGATGTCACGTGTCGCGCAGGCCCGACGAAGCCACGCGAACCGGTTGTCGCGCAGCAGCGCGGACGCTCGGAGGTGCTGTCGACCGGTGCCGCGACGTGGCGGCTGATCAGCATCCTGAGCACCAACCAGCTCGGCCTCGTCGAGCACGGCGGCGGCGCGCGGGCAGAAGCGGTGCGCGAGACGTTGGCGCTGTTCGCCGACTCGTCCGACAGCGCCACCGAACGGCGCGTCCGCGGAGTCCGCAAAGTCGACAGCCGGCCGGTCGTGCGCCGCCTGCGCCACCGCATGGGGCTGGGCGCGGCGCGCGGCATCGAAGTGACGGTGACGCTCGACGAGCGCGCCTTCGAGGGCAGCGGCGCGTTTCTGCTGGGGGCTATCCTGGACCGCTATTTCGCCGAATACGCCGCGATGAACCATTTCACCGAGACAGTGGTGCGGACGACTGAGCGCGGCGAGATCATGCGCTGGCCGCCGCGGGCGGGAACACGGTGTCCGCTGTGACCTATCGAGACGAGCTCGAGGCTGAACCCTGGCGGCACGATTTCTTTGCCGTCATGCGGCGGTTGGAGCGGTCCTTTCCGCAGCTGCCGCGCCTTTCCGACAGTGCAGCGCGGCGCGAGGACATCGTCAGTCTCGGCCAGGAGACCTATCTGGACTTTCCGGCCTCGGCTGTCGGGCAGGCGCAGACGGATGCGGCCGGGCGGATGCGCCTGATGGTGAAGTTCCTCGGGCTGCTCGGGCCGCAGGGCGCGCTGCCGCTCGCCAATACCGAGGAGGCCTATCACTGGCTGCTCGAGCGCGACGACGCCTTCCCGCGCTTCCTCGACCTGTTCACCAACCGGTTCCTGCAGCTGTTCTACCGGGCCTGGGCGGATTCTCGCCCGATCGCCCAACACGAGCGGCCACAGGAAGACCGGTTTGTCGCCTATCTGGGCAGTGTGGCGGGCATCGGCTCCCCGGCCCTGAGCGGCCATGGCAGCATTCCCGACGCTGCCAAGGGCTCGTTTGCCGGGCTGATCGGACCGCAGGCAAAGTCTGCGTCGCGCCTGCGCGGCCTGCTGGCGGGCCTGTTCGGCGTCGCCGTCGAGATCGACCAGTTTGTCGGCTGCTGGCTCGTCTTCGACGCCGACCAGCGCACGACGCTGGGCGGCCCGCATGCACGGCTCGGCGAAGCCATGCTGGGCGCCAGTGTCTACAGCGTGCAGGACAAGTTCCGCGTGCGCATCACCGTGCCGGACCTGGCGCTGTACCAGCGCTTCCTTCCCTCCGGCGACCTGTGCGAGCCACTGGCCGACGCCGTCTTCACCATGATCGGCGACATGCTGGACTACGAGCTCGAACTCGCCATTCCGGCCGGAGCCACGGAACCGGTGCGGCTCGGGCGGGCGGGCCAGCTCGGCTACACGAGCTGGATGGCGCCGAACTGGTCGCGGGCCGATCTCACCATGCGTCGCGACGCACGGTTCCACCCGGCCGAGCGCATGCAGCATAAACGCCGGCGCACTGCCGCCATGGCCATGAAGGAGGGATGAGCGTGTCCGACATCAGCCTCGAAGCCGTCACCGGCAAGCTCAACCGGATCGGCTATGACGCCTTCATCCAGGCGCTGCGCCACGCCAAGAGCGCGGGTCACCGCAATGTCGAGCTGGCCCACTGGCTGTTCCATCTGCTGCAGATCCAGAACACCGATCTGGGGCTCAGCGTCGACCACTATGGCGTTGATCGCGGGCGCCTGATGGCCGATCTCGCGGCGGTGATCGCGGGCTTCCGCAAGAACGAGACGGAAATGCCGGGGATCGCCAACCCGGTAGTCGACCTGCTCGACCGCGGCTGGCACTACGCCACGCTGTATTTCGGCGAGACGCAGATCCGTACGGGCCATCTGCTGCTCAGCGCGCTCAAGTCGCCGGAGCTGCGGCGGGCGATGACCGACGCGTCGAAGGAGTTCGGCAAGATCCCCGCCGAGGCGCTGGCCGGCGAGCACCGGGCGCTGTGGCGTTCCTCGGACGAAGAGACCATGCGGCCGATGGACGGCTCCGGCCTTGTGGCCGCCGACGCCGCCGGCGGGGCAGCACCGGGCGCGAAGGGCTCGACCGCGCTCGACCGGTTCTCGCAGGACCTGACCGCCAAGGCCCGGGCCGGCGGGATGGATCCTGTCCTCGGCCGTGACGCCGAGATTCGCCAGGTCATCGACGTGTTGATGCGCCGCCGGCAGAACAACCCGATCCTCACCGGCGAGGCCGGCGTCGGCAAGACCGCCATCGTCGAAGGCTTTGCCCAGCGTATCGCCTCCGGCGACGTGCCGCCGCCGCTGCGCGGGGTGCGGCTGTGTGCGCTCGATGTCGGCCTGATGCAGGCCGGGGCGTCGATGAAAGGCGAGTTCGAGCAGCGGCTGCGGGCGGTGATCGACGAGGTGCAATCCTCGCCCACGCCCGTCATCCTGTTCGTCGACGAGGCGCATACGCTGATCGGCGCCGGCGGTCAGGCCGGCACCGGCGATGCCGCCAACCTGCTGAAGCCGGCACTGGCGCGCGGCACGCTGCGCACCATCGCGGCAACGACATTCGCCGAATACCGGCTGTATTTCGAGAAGGACCCGGCCCTGACCCGGCGCTTCCAGCCGGTGCAGGTGGACGAGCCCGACGTCGCAACCTGCTGCATTATGATGCGCGGCATGGTTGCGCCCATGGAGAAGCACCATGGCGTGCGCATTTCCGATGCCGCCATCGTGGCGGCCGTCAACCTGTCGCATCGCTACATTCCGGCCCGCCAGCTGCCCGACAAGGCGGTGAGCCTGCTCGATACCGCCTGCGCACGGGTGGCGATCAGCCAGAGTGCCCGCCCGGCCGCCATCGAGGACACGGTGCGGGCCATCGCGGCCGCCGAGGCGGAGCGCACAGGGCTCGAGGCCGACCGCGACCTCGGCGATGACCATTCCGACCGCATCGCCGAACTTGGGACCACCGTCACAGCGCTGCAGGACAAGCTCGCCGGGCTCGAGACCGCCTTCGCGTCCGAAAAGGCCCTGGTCGAGGAGATCGGCGCGCTGCGGGCCAGCCTCGCCGGCGGCACGGCGGAGGAGCCTGACGACGCCCGGACGACGCTGCGGGCCCGGTTCGACTCTCTGGAGGGCATCGATCCGGAGGCGCGCATGATCTACGCCCATGTGGACGAGCAGGCCGTCGCCAGCGTGGTGGCGGACTGGACGGGCATCCCCGCCGGCCGCATGGTCCGCGACGAGGTCGAGACCGTGCTGGCGCTGCCAGAGATCCTCGGGCGCCGGGTCGTCGGCCAGTCGCACGGCCTGAAGATGATCGCCAAGCGGATCGAGACCAACCGCGCACGGCTCGACAATCCCGACAAGCCGATCGGCGTGTTCATGCTGTGCGGACCGTCAGGGGTCGGCAAGACCGAGACGGCGCTCGCGCTCGCTGAGTCGCTCTATGGCGGCGAGCAGAACATGATCACCATCAACATGTCGGAGTTTCAGGAGGCCCACACGGTCTCCACCCTCAAGGGTGCGCCTCCGGGCTATGTCGGCTATGGCGAGGGCGGTCGCCTCACCGAGGCGGTGCGTCGCAAGCCCTACAGCGTCATCCTGCTCGACGAGGTTGAGAAGGCGCACCCCGACGTGCACGAGATCTTCTTCCAGGTGTTCGACAAGGGACAGATGGAGGATGGCACCGGCCGGCGCATCGACTTCCGCAACACGCTGATCATCCTCACCTCGAATGTCGGGACCGACATGATCATGGGGCTGATGCGCGATCCGCTCTACCGCACCGATTCCGAGGCGCTGGCGGCCGAGCTGAAGCCGGAGCTTCTCAAGGTGTTTCCCCCTGCCCTGCTGGGACGCATCGTCACGATCCCCTACTATCCGCTGTCGGACGACATGCTGTCGGGCATCGTGCGGCTGCAGCTCAACCGGATCGGCCGGCGGATCGCGGCCAATCACGGCGCCGTCTTCAGCTATGACGATGCGGTCGTCGACCACATCGTGTCGCTGTGCAACGACCCGGCGTCGGGCGGCCGCATGATCGACAACATCGTCACCAACACGCTGCTGCCGGCGCTGTCGCGCGAATTCCTCAAGCGGTCGCTGGCCAAGGAGGAGCTGAAGGCGGCCAGGGTCGGCCTGGCCAATGGCGACTTCACCTATGCGTGGGATGGCGCCGGCGATGCGGCGCCGGCTCCGGCGGCCGCAGAACCTGACAGTGCCGTCGCGTCGGAGGCGTCGCCCACCTGACGAAGGAGGCGCTGGCGGTCAGTCGAGCCGCCAGGCCACCTGCCCGAGGTGGCGCAACTCGCGCGACAGAGTGAGGTCGCACCACAGCTGGGTTCCGCAGGCGCGCAGCGCATCCGACAGCACGTAGTCCTCGCCGACGATGGCCATCGTCTCGGGATCGATGCCGGTGCGGAAGACCGGATCGGGCAGCTGCGCCAGCACCGGAAGCGCAAGCAGCAGGCACCCTGTCGGAACCCGCTTCATGCGGGCCAGGGGGCCGGGCTGGGATCTGAAATCGCCCTCCAGAATGGCGCCCACCGGGTCGTGCGGCGGGGTTCGGCGGGCGTAGGTTGCGCAGACCACCGGCAGGTCGTGGGCCAGGAGCCGGGTGAGCGCATCAGGCGGAAAGACGAGATCGCTGTCCAAGAACAGGATTGCGCCAGCCTGCAGTTCGCGGGCCGCCGCGACGATCCGGTTGCGGGCCTCGGCCACCAGCGAATTCTTGGCGTTGACGAAAAACAGCTCATGGTCGACCGTACACCGGGCCAGCACGGCGAGGCTCATGGCGAAATCGGCATGCACCATGTCGAAAGACGGAACCCCGACGACGATGCGCACCGTCGTCAGCCCCGCCCCGTCATGCCTAGAGACCCACGGCGCGGGCGAGCCGCGTCTCGACAGAACCCAGCGCGTTGGCGATCCTGTCGCCCGCCTGGACCTGGGTGCTGGCGACGGCCGAGTCGTCGGCGCGGATCAGCGCGATGGCCTTGCGGACCTCGGCCACCGCAGTGCGCACTGCAACGCGTGCCTCATCGAAGCTCCGGGCAACCCGAACCTTC
>JBEIIL010000011.1:0-43395 GCA_040380755.1 Methylobacteriaceae bacterium
CTCGCCAGGAGCATTCTCGCCAGGAGCCTGCTCGCCAGGAGCCTGCTCGCCAGGAGCAACCTCGGCAAGAGCAACCTCGGCAAGAGCCGCCTCGCCATGAGCCTGACTGGGACCTGGCCGAGCTGCGCCACGTGCCGCGCCCGGCGTCAGATCCGTTCATCGCCAGCGAAACCGAGCCGCGCTACGAGCCCGAGGGCCAGTTGCCGCCGCATGATCCGGCCTTCGACGAGGCCGCCGCCGAGCCGCCGCGCCGGCGCGGCATGCTGGTGCTCGTGGCCGTGCTGGGCGTTGCGGCGATCGGCGTTGCCGGCGCCCTGGTGTTCCGCGGCAGCAGCGGCGGCAAGATGGCCGACGGTGCGCCCCCGTCATCAGGGCGGAGGCCGGTCCTTCCAAGGTGCAGCCAGAAAATCCCGGTGGCGTGCTGGTCCCCGATCTCGACCGACAGGTCTACAACCGTGGCACGGCCGCCCCAGAGGATCCCAAGACCGCCAAGGTCGTGGGCACGGAAGAACAGCCGGTCGACGTGGCGCAGATGACGCGTCGCGACGTCCCGCGCCCGACCGATGCCGCAGCGGGGGCCGTGGCCGCCGCCGGAACGGCTGCGGCGATTGCTGCCGCCACCAGTACGTCACCTGCCGCGCCGAAGCCGGCGGTCCCGTTGCCGGGCCTGGGCGAGCCGCGTCGCGTCAAGACCGTCTCGGTGCGCCCCGATGGATCGATTATCGAAGGCGACGCCCCTGCCGGCCCGACCCGGGTCGCCGCAGCGGTGCCCGCCATTCCGCTTGCCGGTTCAGGTTCAGGCTCTGGTTCCAGCGCGGGTTCGGGCTCCGGTGCCGGAGCGGTGCCGGTCGTTCCCGCTGCGCCGTGGGCCACGCTTCCCGGCGGTGCAACACCCGCGGCGCCGGTTCCGCCGCCGCGGCCTCGTGTTGCCTCGACGACGCCCGCTGCTCCGGCGGCGCCTGTCCGCCCGCGTCCGGCCGGGGCCGAAACGGAGACAGGCACGCCGCAGGCACTGGTTGCCGCCGCACCGCGCACGCCGGCGCCCCGTGTCGCCGCTGTAGCTCCCCCTGCGACGGCCACCGAGGAGACCACATCAGGCGGATCCTTCGCGGTGCAGCTGGCCGCACCGGGATCCGAGCAGGAGGCCCGCGAGACGATCTCGCGCCTCCAGCGCCGCTTTGCCGACGATCTGGGCGGTCGCAGCCCGAGCGTCCGGCGGGCCGAGGTGAACGGCAAGACGATCTATCGGGTCCGCGTCGGCAACATGTCGCGCGACGATGCCACCGCCTTGTGCGAGCGGTTGAAGGGCGCCGGCGGACAGTGCTTCGTCGCCCGCAACTGAGGCGCGGCGATTTCACCGGGGACGGCGGAGCAGCATGGCTCCTGACCGCTTGATTTGCAGCGGCCGCGCCCGTAATCGCGGTCCATGCCCATTCGCGCATTCATCACCGGTTGCTCCGGCCTGGTCCTCACGGCCGACGAAACCGCCTTCATCCGGCAGGCTGAGCCGTGGGGCCTGATCCTGTTCAAGCGCAATGTCGAGACGCCCCGGCAGGTGCTGGCGCTGACTGAGGCGTTTCGCGCCGCCGTCGGCCGGGCCGACGCGCCGGTGCTGGTCGACCAGGAGGGTGGCCGGGTGCAGCGGCTCGGGCCGCCGCACTGGCGTGCCTATCCGTCGGCAGGCCGGCTCGGGGCGATTGCCGGCGAGCCCTGGATGCGGGCCGCCCGCGTGCGCCTGGTCGCGCGGCTGATGGCGCATGACCTGCGTGCGGTCGGTATCACGGTCGACTGCATGCCCGTGCTGGACGTGCCGGTGGCCGGGGCCCATGCTGTGATCGGCGATCGCGCTTACGCGGACACGTCCGAGCTCATCGCCCGGCTGGGCCGCGCTGCTGCCGAGGGCATGCTGGCCGGCGGCGTGATGCCGGTGATCAAGCATGTGCCGGGCCACGGCCGGGCCGGGGCGGACAGCCATCACGCGCTACCGGTCGTCGACGCGGACCGGGATGCGCTGGAGGCCCAGGACTTCCTGCCGTTCCGCGTCCTGGCCGACATGCCGGCGGCGATGACGGCCCATGTGGTGTACACCGCCCTCGACCGGCGCAGGCCGGCGACGACGTCGCAGCGGGTGGTGCGGGACGTGATCCGTGGTGATATCGGGTTCCAGGGCCTGCTGATGAGCGATGACCTGTCGATGCAGGCCCTGTCCGGCACGCTGCGCGAGCGGGCCGCGGCGGCGCTGCGGGCGGGCTGCGACATCGGCCTGCACTGCAACGGCATCCTCGCCGAGATGGAGCAGGTGGCAGATGCGGTGCCGGTTCTGGCCGGTGTCGCCCGTCGCCGCGCGGCGGCCGCGCTGGCACGCATCACGCATGCCGTGGAGCCGCTGGACCCTGTGGACGCCGCCGCCCAGCTCGATGCGGCGCTTGCTGCCGGGTCCTGACGGAATGAGACTTGCTGTTCGCGCCGCGGCGCGGCGAATCGGATGTCGCATGGCCGGAACGTTCGAGTTCGAGGAGCAGACGATCGACCGGGCGGAGGCGGAGCCGGCGCTGATCGTCGATGTCGACGGCTTTGCCGGCCCCCTCGACCTGCTGCTCGAGCTGGCCCGCCGGCAGAAGGTGGACCTGTCGCGCATCTCGGTTCTGGCGCTGGCCGAGCAGTATCTGGTCTTTGTCGAGCAGGCCCGGCGTTTCCGCCTCGAGCTCGCGGCCGACTATCTGGTGATGGCGGCCTGGCTCGCCTATCTCAAGTCGCGCCTGCTGCTGCCGTCACCGCCGAAGGGTGAGGAGCCGAGCGGCGAGGAGCTGGCCGAGCAGCTTGCCGCCAGGCTGCAGCGGCTGGACCTGATCCGCGAGGCCGCCCGGCAGCTCGGCGGGCGCACACGCCAGGGGCG
This sequence comes from Methylobacteriaceae bacterium, assembly GCA_040380755.1. GTDB lineage: Bacteria > Pseudomonadota > Alphaproteobacteria > Rhizobiales > Beijerinckiaceae > Alsobacter. The sequence continues at coordinate 2,897 of JBEIIL010000011.1, forward strand.
GGACGTCTTCGCCCGCGGCATGCCCGAGCCCGTGGTGGTGACCCGCTCTCCGGTGTGGGAGGCGGGCCTGTTCGATCTGCTGGCGGCCTATGCCCGCGAGCGCCAGAAGCACGCGCTGGCGCATGTCAGGATGACGCCTCGCCGGGTCTGGTCGCTGGCGGATGCCCGCCAGGCGCTGGAACGGCTCATCGGGTCGGCAGCAAGCCGTGACTGGACGCCGCTGGATGACTATCTGGTGGCCTATCTGGTCGACCCGGCGATGCGCGCGACGGTGCGCGCGTCGACCTTCTCGGCGACGCTCGAACTGGTGAGGGAAGGGGTGGTGGACATCCAGCAGGATCGCGCCTACGCCCCCATCTGGGTGCGCGGCCGGACGGCGGCCGCGGGAAGGGCCTGAGGACGCCATGGGCCATCTTCGCACAGGGTCGCTGCGGGTTGCGCAGGAGGGCGCGCTGCCGGACACGCCGGATGATCTCGCCGCAGCCCTGGAGACCGCCTTCGACGCGGCGGAGGACGCGCGCGCCTTCGCACAGGCCTGCCGGATCACCGAGGCGCTGCTGTTTGCCTCGGCCGAACCGCTGGCTGCGGAAGCCATCGCCAGCCGGTTGCCGGGTGCGGTGCCGGTGCAGGCCGTGCTGAAGGCCCTATCCCAGGAGTATGCGTCGCGCGGCGTGACGCTCGTCCAGCTGGGCGGGAAATGGGCGTTCCGCACGGCGGAAGACCTCGCCTTCCTGCTGTCGCGCGAGACGGTCGAGCCGCGCAAGCTGTCGCGGGCCGCCATGGAGACGCTGGCGATCATCGCCTATCACCAGCCGGTGACGCGCGCCGAGATCGATGAGATCCGCGGGGTTGCTACCCATCGCGACACGCTGGACGTGCTGATCGAGACCGGCTGGGTTCGCCTGCGCGGCCGGCGGCGGTCGCCGGGCCGGCCAGTGACCTGGGGCACGACCGAGGGGTTCCTGGTGCATTTCGGGCTGAACCGGATCGACGATCTGCCGGGACTCGACGAGCTCAAGGGCTCCGGCCTGCTGGACGGGCAGTTGCCGCCGGGCTTCGGGGTGCCGTCGCCGTCCGACGATCCGGCCCTGTGCGAGGACGAGGATCCACTTGGAGAGGACCTGTTCACCGCACTCGCCGAGGAGACCGCCAACGCGGTCGAGGAGCCGCTGTCGGGCGACGACCCGCCTGGCGACGGGCGGGCGTGAGCGCGCCCCCTGGCGGGACGCGCAGCCGCCGCTGGGGACAGCGCGGCACGGTTGGCGCGGCAATTCCGGCGAGCCTGTCGTTTCAGTCGCTGAGTCATTGCTATGGCGGCCGGACGGTGCTGGACGACATCACCCTGGCGATCGAGGCCGGCGAGGTCGTCTGCCTTCTGGGGCCGTCGGGCTGCGGCAAGACCACGCTTCTGCGGCTGGCGGCTGGAGTCGAGGTGCCGACCTCCGGCGCGGTGCTGCTCGACGGCCGCGAGGTGGCCGGGCCGACCGCCTTCGTCGAACCCGAGGAGCGTGGTGTTGGCCTGATGTTCCAGGACTACGCGCTGTTTCCCCACCTCACCGTCATGGAAAACGTGCTGTTCGGGCTGCGGGCGTTGTCAGGCTCGGACGCAGCGACGGCGGCGCAGCGGGCGCTGTCGCGCGTCGGGCTGATCGGCCACGCAGGGGCCTATCCGCACATGCTGTCGGGCGGCGAGCAGCAGCGGGTGGCGCTGGCGCGGGCGGTGGCGCCGCGGCCGGGCGTGATCCTGATGGACGAGCCGTTCTCCAACCTGGACCGGCGCATGCGCGACGCGGTGCGCGAAGAGACGGTGGCGCTGCTGCGCGAGATGGGCGCCACGGCGGTGATCGTCACCCACGATCCCGAGGAGGCGATGCGGATTGCTGATCGCATCGTGCTGATGCGTAACGGCACGATTGCCCAGGCCGGCCCGGCCGCCTCGCTCTATGACCGGCCGGTCGATCTCGAGGCTGCGCGGTTCTTCTGTGATTTCAACGAAGTCGAGGGCTGGGTGCGGGGCGGGCGGGTGCAGACGCCGCTCGGACTGTTTCCGGCGCCCGGCGTCGCCGACGGCACGCCGGCGGTTGTCTGCGTGCGACCGCAAGCCGTGCTGATGCGCGCGGCCGGGTTCTGCCTGCCCGGCCGGGTGCTCTCGCGGCGCTTCCTCGGCGAGGTCGATCTGATCGAGATTGCGGTGCAGGGGCTGGACACGCCGGTGCGTGCGCGCATCCGTGGCGCCCCCCTGGCGGTGGCCGGCGCCGATGTCGGTGTCGACATTGATCCCGACGAGGTTCTTGTTTTTGCCGCACCGGCAACCTAGGTTCCGGGCCAGACACGCAATTCGGGAGCCGAGCACCGGCTGAACCCGCTTTCGGGAGTAGGGATGATGGGTGGGGTCAGCATCTGGCACTGGATCGTCGTCGGCATCGTGGTCATGCTGCTGTTCGGGCGCGGCAAGATCTCCGAGCTGATGGGCGACGTGGCCAAGGGCATCAAGTCCTTCAAGAAGGGGATGTCGGATGACGAGGCCGAGACCGCCGCGGCCAAGCCGGCCGAGCCGGCCAAGATCATCGAGGACCAGCGCGCTCCTGGCGTGCAGACGCCTGCCGGCGAACGCAAGGCAAGCTGACCGGCGACAGGCGCGGCGCCGGTCGCCGCGCCGGATCGGGGCAAGAGGGGCGGGCGCGTCGGCGCTGCGGCCCGAGATCGGAACGATATGTTCGACATCGGCTGGGGTGAGTTCGTCGTCATCGGGGTGGTGGCGCTCATCGTCATCGGCCCCAAGGAATTGCCCGGCATGTTGCGCACCGTCGGCCAGGCGGTGGGCAAGATCCGGCGCCTCGCGGGCGAGTTCCAGGGGCAGTTCCAGGAGGCGATGCGCGAGGCCGAGCTGCACGAGGCCCGCAAGACCGTCGAGGGCCTTGGCGGCGAGGTGCAGTCGTCGCTGAACGCCGGCTTCAACCCGATCCAGACCATCCGCGACGAGTTTAAGCCCACGACGCCTCCGGCAGGCGAGCCCGTGGTGCCATTGCCATCACCACCGCCGGAGCCCGACCTGACCGCAGACCAGATCCAGGCCGCGTTTGCACCGCAGACGCCCGCCCCGGCTGAGCCGGCGGGGCCGGTCGAGGTGCTTCCCGCGCCAGCCGCGGCGCCGGAGGCCGCAGCGCCGAAGGCGGCTGACGGCTCCGAGAAGGAACGGGCCTGATGAGCCAGGACGATATCGACTCGACCAAGGCGCCGCTGATCGAGCATCTGATCGAGCTGCGTTCCCGGCTGATCAAGGCGCTGGTCGCCTTCGTGGTGATGTTCGTCTTCAGCTTCGCGTTCGCCAAGGAAATCTACAACATCCTGATCTTCCCCTATGTATTTGCGGCTGGCAGCTCACAGGTGAAGCTGATCTACACCGCTCCACTCGAATATCTGTTCACGCAGATCAAGATCGCGGTGTTCGGGGCGGCGTTCCTGTCGTTTCCGATCGTGGCGACGCAGATCTACAAGTTCGTCGCGCCAGGTCTGTACAAGAACGAGCGCGAGGCCTTCCGCCCCTATCTGGTGGCCACGCCGCTGCTGTTCGGCCTGGGCGCCGCCGTCGTGTTCTTCATCGCGATGCCGCTGGTGATGCGGTTCTCGCTGGGCCAGCAGCAGCTGGACCCGAGCATGCCCACCATCGAGCTGCTGCCGAAGGTCAGCGAATATCTGTCGCTGATCATGACGCTGATCTTCGCCTTCGGGATCTGCTTCCAGCTGCCGGTTGTGCTGACCCTGCTGGCGCGTGCCGGCTTCATCGACGCCAAGTTCCTCAAGGAGAAGCGGCGCTATGCGGCGGTGATCGTCGTTACCGTGGCGGCGGTGCTGACGCCACCCGACGTGATCAGCCAGCTGGCGCTTGCCGTGCCGACCTACCTCCTCTACGAAGCCTCCATCTTCGCGGTGCAGATGGTCGAGAAGAAGCGCGATTCGCAGGCCGCCGCCCCGTCAACGTAAGGGCGCGGCGGCAACCGTCCGGACGGCCACCGGCACCCTACGCCCGCCGGGAATGCGCCATGTACGACATCCGCTGGATCCGCGAGAACCAGGCCGCCTTCGACGCCGGTCTTGCCCACCGCAACGCCGCGCCGCTGTCGCAGGCGTTGCTCGCCATCGACGACCGCCGGCGTGCGGCGATCCAGACATCGCAGGCCTCCCAGGAGCGGCGCAATGCGCTGTCGAAGGAGATCGGTCAGGCCATGGCGGCCAAGGACCAGGCGCGTGCGGACACGCTGAAGGCCGAGGTCGCGGCCCTGAAGGATGCGCTGGCCGAGGCCGAGAAGCAGGAAAAGGCGGCGATCGCCGAGCTCGACCAGCAGCTGGCGGCCATCCCCAACACGCCGCTCGACAGCGTGCCCGTGGCCGCCGACGAGCATGGCAATGTCGAGCAGCGCCGGGTCGGCACGCCGCGCACGGCCGACACCATGGGGTTTGCGCCGAAGCAGCATTTCGAGATCGGCGAGGCGCTCGGCGGCATGGATTTCGAGACCGCCGCAAAGCTGTCCGGCGCGCGGTTTGTGGTCAACCGCGGTGGAATTGCGCGGCTGGAACGGGCGCTCGGCCAGTTCATGCTCGACCTGCATGTCGGCGAGCATGGCTATACCGAGGTCAACCCGCCGCTGCTGGTCAAGGATCAGGCGGTGTTCGGCGTCGGGCAGCTGCCGAAGTTCGAGGAAGACCTGTTTCGCACAACCAACGGCTATTGGCTGATCTCCACCTCCGAGGTGTCGCTGACCAACCTCGTGCGCGACAGCATCCTGGACGAGAGGGAACTGCCGCTGCGCTTCACGGCACTGACGCCATGCTTCCGGTCCGAAGCGGGCGCCGCCGGGCGCGACACGCGCGGCATGATCCGGCAGCACCAGTTCAGCAAGGTCGAGCTGGTGTCGATCACCACTCCCGACCAGGCGCTGGCCGAGCACGAGCGCATGACCGCCTGCGCCGAGGCGGTGCTGCAGCGGCTGGGTCTTGCTTACCGTACCGTGCTGCTGTGCACCGGCGACATGGGCTTTGCGTCGCAGCGCACCTACGATCTCGAGGTCTGGCTGCCGGGGCAGAACGCCTACCGGGAAATCTCCTCCTGCTCGGTGTGCGGCGAGTTCCAGGCGCGGCGCATGCAGGCCCGCTTCCGATCCGGCGAGGGCAAGCCGCCACGCTTCGTCACCACGCTGAACGGGTCCGGCGTCGCCGTCGGACGGGCGCTGGTGGCGGTGCTCGAGACCTACCAGAACGCCGACGGGACCGTCACGGTGCCGGAGGCATTGCGGCCCTATATGGGCGGGATCACCCTTATCGAGAAGGCCGCCTGATGCGAATCCTGGTCACCAATGACGACGGCATCCACGCCCCCGGCCTCAAGGTCTGCGAGGCGATCGCCCGGACGCTCTCCGACGACGTCTGGGTGGTGGCGCCCGAGACCGACCAGTCCGGCGTCGCCCATTCGCTGTCGCTGAGCGATCCGCTGCGGCTGCGTGAAATCTCCGACCGCCATTTCGCCGTGAAGGGGACACCGACGGACTGCGTCATCATGGGCGTGCGCCACGTGATGAAGGATCACCGACCCGATCTCGTGCTCTCCGGCGTCAACCGTGGCCAGAATGTTGCCGAGGACGTCACCTATTCGGGGACGGTTGCGGCCGCGATCGAGGGCACCATTCTCGGCGTGCCGTCCATCGCGCTGTCGCAGGCCTTCGGTCCGAAGGGACGCGACGCCACCGAATGGGGCTGCGGCCAGCACCATGCGCCGGACGTGGTCCGGATGATCCTGGCCGAGGGGATCCCGTCGGGCGTTCTCGTCAACGTCAACTTCCCGGACTGCCCGGCCGACGAGGTCGCCGGCATCGCCGTCGGCGCGCAGGGGACGCGGTCGCAGGAGCTGCTGCGTCTCGACGAGCGTAAGGACGGGCGCGGCAACCCGTATTTCTGGATCACCTTCGCGCGCGGCCCCTACACGCCGCCGCCAGGCTCGGATCTGCTGGCGCTGGCCGGCCGGCGGATTGCCGTGACGCCGCTGCGCATTGACCTCACCGACGAGCCGACGCTGACGCGCTACGCGCAAGCCTTCGCCTCGCGGCGTTGACGGCCGGCGCGGTGGATCTCGCGGGGGCAGAGGCGGGCGCCGAGGCGCGCATCGGCCTGCTGCTCGCGCTTCGCGCCAAGGGGTTGCGCGACACTGATGTGCTGCGCGCCTTCGAGACCGTGGCGCGCAGCCGTTTCGTGCCGCGGCGCTATGTCGACCTCGCCTATGCGGACCTTGCGCTGCCGATTGCCTGCGGCCAGTCGACGCTGGCGCCCTCGGTGATGGCGACGATGATCATTGCGCTCGACGTCCGGCCCGAACACCGGGTGCTCGAGAGCGGCGCGGGGTCCGGCTATGGCACCGCCATCCTGGCCCGCCTTGCCGCCGAGGTTGTGTCGGTGGAGCGGTTCCACTCGCTGGCCATCGAGGCACGGGCGCGGCTGGAGGCGCAGGGCGTCGCCAATGCCAGCGTCCACCACGCCGACGGGCGCCGCGGCCAGCCGGACCGCGGCCCGTTCGACCGCATCCTGGTCGAGGCGGCGTTCGACATCTTCCCGCAGGCGCTTGCCGCCCAGCTGGCGCCGACGGGGCGCCTCGTCGGGGTGGAACGCGGGCCGGATGGCTCGTGGCTGGTGCGCTATGGGCGCGCCACGATGCGCAAATGGGAGCGCGAGGCGATCGCGCCGCTGGCGCTGGCGCCGCTGATGAGCGGAACTGCTGCGGCACTCTAGACTGACCTGACGCCAGAGGGCGGTCGTCCAGCCGGATGCCCGGCCTGATTTGCCGAATGGTGAATCATGGCGCGAAAAAGCTGTTTCGCTCTCACCATTCCTTAACCCCAACGGCCTTTAATCATGACTGTCCGCTGTGTGACAGCTGGTCAGGTTGGGTTGTGTCATGCGTGTTCGTCCTGCTTCACCTTTGGTCCGGTCGATGCCCCGTCTGCTTGTCGCGGCCCTGCTCGCCAGCGCTACTGCAGCGTGCAGCTCCGATACGATGCGGTTCGCCGACAATCCCTTCTCCAATCCGTTTCGAGAGCCCTCGGCGACGGGGTCGGTCGGACAGGCGCCACAAACGCCAAAGCCCGTCTTCCAGGGCGCCGCTCCGACAGGGCGTGTGACCTCAGCGCCACTGGCCGCACCCGTTGCTGCCGCCGCGGCGGCCCCTGCCGCATCGGTTGTCGCCCGCGCCCCGGCGATGGCGACGCCGGTCACCGGCACGATCAAGGGCTGGACCGCCCAGGGCGGGTCGCCGGTCTCCCTGGGATCCGGCGAGACCCTCACGACCCTGTCCAACCGCTACGGCGTTCCCGAGCAGGCGCTGCGGTCGGTCAACGGCATCCCGGCCGGTCAGCAGCCGGCTGCGGGCAGCAACATCATTATCCCGGTCTACAACGCCGCCGGTAGCGCTGCTGCGCCGTCGATGGCGGCCGCATCGCCCCGGCTTCCGGCTACCCCGTCGCGTGCGACGGTTGCCAACGAGGCCGCCGCGGCCCTGCCGCCGGCCTCGGCCGTCAACGCTGCACCCAAGCCGCCGGTCGGCCAGGCCCGCATGAAGCTGACGCAGGGCGCAAAGCCTGCTGTCCAGACGACTGCCTCCATCCAGCCTGTCGCGCCGCCGGTTTCGCCGGCCCGCGTGGCCGCTGCCGCCGACCCGAAGGCCGCAAAGGCTGCCGCCGACAAGGCTGCCGCCGAGCGCGTCGCCGCAGCCCAGGCTGCGGAGAAGAAGGCGCTCGCGGAGAAGAAGGCCCTGGCGGAGAAGAAGGCCCTGGCCGAGAAGAAGGCCCTGGCGGACAAGAAATCAGCCGAGACGGCGAAGATCGCCAAGGTGGCGCCGGTTGCCCCCGTGCAGCCGGCCAAGACGGCCGCCGTGACGACCAAGCCACTGGCGCAGCCGATCGAGAAGGTCGAGCCGGCGGCGACGCCGATGCGCGCTGCCGCGCCGGCTGCTGAACCCTCCGAGACCGCCAGCATCAACCAGCAGACCCGTGCGGCTGCCCCGGCCGGCGCCGGCTTCCGCTGGCCGGCCAAGGGCCGCGTCATCTCGGGCTTCGGCAAGGGTGGCGGCAATGACGGCATCAACATCGCCCTGCCGGAAGGCACACCCGTGAAGGCCGCTGAGGCCGGCGAGGTGGCGTATGCCGGCAACGAGCTCAAGGGCTACGGCAACCTGGTGCTGATCCGCCATTCGGACGGCTGGGTCTCGGCCTATGCCCACAATGGCGACCTGAAGGTCAAGCGCGGCGACAAGATTGCCCGCGGCCAGACCGTGGCGACGTCCGGCCAGACCGGCAATGTCTCGTCGCCTCAGTTGCACTTCGAATTGCGCAAGGGCTCGACCCCGGTCGACCCGATGCCGCATCTCTCCGGGCAGTAAGCCCGTCAGAGTAGTCGATCAGCATCCGCGAGACCCCGCTGCTGATCGGACCCCGGGCGGACGGTGCGTCGGGCATCGTCCGCCCTTTTTCTTGTGCGTGCCTCAGGACAACGGCTGGCCGAGCCGGCCGGCGAGATCCTGGATGAACTGCCAGGCGGTCCGCCCCGAGCGGGCGCCGCGGGTGGTGGACCACTCGAGCGCATCGCGGTGCAGAGCGGCGGTATCGTCCACGACGAGGCCGTGATGGGCCGCATAGCCGTCAACCATGGCGAGATACTCGTCCTGGCTGCATTTGTGGAACCCAAGCCACAGGCCGAAACGGTCCGACAGCGACACCTTCTCCTCGACGGCCTCGCCGGGATTGATGGCGGTGGAGCGCTCGTTCTCCATCATGTCGCGTGGCAGCAGGTGCCGGCGGTTGGAGGTGGCGTAGAAGATCACGTTCTCCGGCCGGCCCTCGAGCCCGCCCTCCAGCACCGCCTTCAGTGACTTGTAGGAGGTGTCGCCGCCGTCGAAGGACAGGTCGTCGCAGAACACGAGGAAGCGATAGCCAGGAGCGGCCCGCAGCAGCGCCATCAGGTCAGGCAGGGTCTCGATGTCCTCGCGATGGATCTCGACGAGCTTGAGCACGGCGCCGGCGCCGCCGGCTGCCACCACCGTGGCGTGGGCCGCCTTCACCAGCGAAGACTTGCCCATGCCGCGGGCGCCCCACAGCAGGGCGTTGTTGGCCGGCAGGCCACGGGCGAAGCGCGCCGTGTTCTCCAGCAGCGTGTCGCGGGCGCGGTCGATGCCGCGCAGCAGCGGCAGCGCCACCCGGTTGACCTGCGGCACCGGCGCCAGCCGGGGTGGGGCAGGGTGCCAGGCGAAGGCATCGGCGGCGGTGAAGTCCGGTGCCGGCGCCGGAGGGGGTGCGAGACGGTCGAGCGCGTCGGCGATGCGGAGAAAGACGGCGGCAAGCGGGTGGGTGTCGGTCATCTGTGGGCCATGGTTGCGGATCGCCCGACATGCCAGACCCTGCCGGCCGGCGCCAGCCCCTCTGCCGGATGGCAGGGGCGCTGGGCTCCGCCCGCCCCACGGGAGGTCTGGCGGGCGAAGCCCCGGCTGGCCTCAAGGGCGCGAGGCGGCGACGGACCCGGCAGCGCCGGGGAACTGCGGCGGGACGGCGCGGGGCAATGGCGCGTCGGCAGCCGGTTCGGCCTTTGCAGGACGCGATTCGCCTGTCGGTGTCGCGTCTGCGCGCGGGACCGGTGCGGTGACGCCCGGCGGCAGCCTGCTGCCGTCATTGCTGGTCTGGAATCCGCCACCATCGGCAGGCTGGAAGTCGCGGAAAGTCGAGGAACCGAGATAGCCCGACAGCCAGTTGACGACCGCCGGAATGCCGGATTCGTTGCCGGGCCTGCCATAGGCGATCCGGTCGAGCTCGTTGACGTTCCAGCTCAGCAGCTCGTGCAGCCAGACGGCGCTTTCGGCCCGGTAGGCGAGATCGCCGAGAGGACCCGGCAAAAAGTTGTCCGGCAGGCCGGTCTTGTCGCCGCTGAGATAGTAGGTCTCGCCGAACCGGTAGGGCAGGATGCCGCGGTTGTGCTGCCGGCTGGGGTCCGACAGATCACCGTCCAGCGCGAAATTCGTCACCAGATGGGCGTTGGCCTTGGCCTTGTCGTGACCGCCCAGCATGTCGATCATGCCCTCGCTGAGGCCGACAGGGGCGCCCGTGATCGTGCGTGTGCCAGTGGCGAGCCCTGCGGTGGCGGCGAGCGCCGAGCCGAGGCTCGAGCCAGTAAAGGTCAGGCTATCGCCATATTCGGCCTTCGCCGCCTCGGCCAGCGCCATGGCCTGGCGGAACTGCACCGGCTGCGAGTCGGGGACCGTCGCGAAAAAGCTGTCGGTCCGCAGGTCAGCGCCGTTCAGGGCAAAATCGGTGCCCCGGAAGGCGATCGTGTGTTCGCCGGTGATGTCGTTGACGTAGATCTCGGCGTCGAATCCCGACCTGGGGTCATGCAGTGGCAGGCCCTGGAAGCTGTCGGTCTGGATCCGCCGCCAGCCCGGGAACAGGCCGACATCGACGCGGTAGGCGCCCGTCGCCATGCGCAGGTACTCGGCGCCGAGCTTGGCCACGTCCTGGGGGATCGGCTTGATCTCCTGCGGGGCCTGGAACGGCACCGTATCCTGGTAGAGGCCCTTCAGAAGGCCAGCGAACAGCTTCGGCGCCGAGGCTTGGCCGGTTGATGAGACGCCGCTGCTGTAAAGTCTGTCGATGAATCCGGTCACTGGAAATCCTCCCAAACAGAAAAAGCATCAATGAACAGTCTTGTTGGGCCGTTGCCGGCAAACCCGGACGCCCAAGCGTTAACCATGCGGCCGCCCCGCGGCAGCCGCAACGTAAATTCTGTAACATTTTCAGTTGAGTCGGAGAGTGGCCTCGACCTTACCGGCCCCAGGGCTGGCTGCCGAAGGGGGTGAAGGGCTGCACCTTGAAGGACTCGATGGCCTTCAATGTCTCGGGCGAAAGCGACACGGCCGGCTGCGTCGGCCGTGCCTGGAACGTACCGCCATCGGCCGGCCGCAGCGCGGCGAAGGTCGATGCGCCGACATAGCCGGGCAGGAACGCCGCGATGGCGGCCAGTCCCGTCGGGCCGTCGGCACGGCCCGTGGCGATGCGGTCCAGCTCGTTCATCTGGAAAATCGGGATTTCGTGGGCGATGGCGCGCAGCGGCGCCGGCAGGCCGTCGGTCGGCAGGCCGATCCGGTCGGCTGGCAGATAGTAGTTGGAGCCGAACAGCAGGCCGGTCGAGGTCCCGTCATGCCGCCGGTTGATGTCCGAGAGGTCGCCGTCGAGGTGGAAATTCGTGATCAGGCCCGCGTTGCGCGCGGCCGTGTCCTTGCCGATCAGTGCCACGAGGCCGTCATTCACGCCCACATTGGTGAAGGTGTGGGCCTTCGTGCCGGTCGCAAGGCCGGCCGTCATCGCGTGGATGCCGCCGAGGCTGGTGCCGGTGAAGGCCAATCTCTCACCATAGCGTGCCTTGGCCGCGTGGCCGAGCGCGATGGCCTGCCGGTTTTGCTCGGAGACGTTGTCGCTGTCGGCTGCGGCACAAAAATTCGTCCGCCAGTCCTGCAGCCCGAGGGCCGCGTCGGACCCCCGGAACGCAACGACATGCTCGCCCGTCAGGTCGTTGACATAGAGTTCGGCGTCAAACCCGGTCAGGCGGTCGTGGAGCGGCACGCCGTCCAGCGCCGAGGCCTGCTCGCGACGCCAGCCGGGCTTGAGGCCGACATCCACGCCATAGGCGCCGATCGCCAGACGCACATACTCGGCGCCGCGCGCGGCGACGTCACGGGGGACCGGCGCCAGTGGCCCGGCCGGCGTGGTCGGGGCCGGTGCCGTGAAGGTTTTCAAGATGTTGGCAAAACCGGCCGGCGAGGCTGGCGAAACGCCGGTGCCGATGCCGAGATTGAACAGATTCGCGACGATGCCGACCATGACGCGCACCCGGGCCCGGACTGCCGGGCGGTCCGGCAGTTCACTCATTCCAGTGCTAATTGTCTTTTCAGGCCGGCGTCTTCCTCCGCGGTGCGACCTGACGGGACACCCTGCAACCTTTTGTGCCATCCCTGTCGATGCCACCGGCGGCCGTGATTGCTTTCCGGTCGTCCGTGGCTATAGTCCGCGCCACCTTTTTGGGCTGCGCCCGCATCCGGTGGTTCGCGTAGCCCTGTCCCTTGCGGAGGTTCTTCCGGTGATCACGCCTGCTCTCGCCCAGACCGCGACTCCGGCCGGCGGAATGGACATGTTCGTCCAGCTCGTGCCGTTCGTCCTGATCTTCATCATCATGTATTTCCTGATCATTCGACCGCAGCAGAAGCGGGCGCGCGATCATCAGGACATGATCAAGAGCGTTCGGCGTGGCGACCAGATCGTCATGAATGGCGGCATTCTCGGCAAGGTCACCAAGGTGGGCGACGAGCCCGACATCGAGGTCGAGATTGCCGATGGCGTGCGCGTGCGCGTGCTTCGCGGCATGATCGCCGAGGTCCGCGCCAAGGGCGAGCCCGTCAAGCCCGCGTGATCTGTTCGTCTGTCCGGCGGCCCAGGGCCGCGCCAAGGGGTTTCTCCCGACGATGCTTCGTTTCTCGCGACTGAAGACATTTGGCGTCGTGATGCTCACCGTGATGGCGGTGCTGTACACGATGCCGAGCCTGCTGAGCCCGCAGACCCGCAAGGCGATCGAGCAGTCGATCCCGTCCTTCGTGCCGCGCTGGATCGTGCCGCACCAGGCGATCGTGCTGGGCCTCGACCTGCAGGGTGGCTCACATGTGCTGCTCGAGGTCGACACCCAGGCGGTGCTGCGGGCGCAGATCAACACGCTGCGCGACGATGTGCGCCGGCTGCTGCGCGAGGAAAAGATCTCGCTCTCGGGCGGCATCGGCGTGCAACCGCGCGGCGTCGCGGTCCGGGTGCCCGAGGCCGCCGAGCGCACCCGCCTGATGCCGCGCCTGCGCGAACTGACACAGCCCGTGGGCGGCGCGCTCGGGCAGACCGGGCAGAGCACGGTTGACATCACCGAACCGGGCGACGGCCTGATCCAGTTGACCGTCACCGAGGCGGGCGTCAACGAGCGGGTGCGTAAATCCATCGACCAGGCCATCGAGGTGCTGCGCAAGCGTGTCGATGCGCTCGGCACGACGGAGCCGAACATCCAGCGCCAGGGTCTCGACCGGATCCTCGTGCAGGTGCCGGGCCTGCAGGACCCGCGGCGCCTGAAGGAGATTCTCGGCACCACGGCGCAGCTCGAGTTCCGCCTCGTCGCCGACGCCGGGGCGGCCCCCGGCGACGTCGAGCAGCTGCCTTCTCAGGAAGAGGGCGGCGCCAATGTGGCAGTCGAGCGCCGTGTGATCGTGCAGGGAGAAGACCTGATCGATGCCCAGCCGGGCTTCGATTCGCGCACCAGCGAGCCGATCGTCAATTTCAAGTTCAACATTCGCGGCGCTCAGCGCTTCGGCCAGGTGACAACCGAGGCGGTCGGCCGGGCGCTGGCTATCGTGCTGGACAAGAAGGTGATCTCGGCGCCGCGCATCCTGCAGCCGATCACCGGCGGGCAGGGGCAGATCTCCGGGCGCTTCACGGTCGAGCAGGCCAACAACCTCGCCGTGCTGCTGCGCGCCGGCGCTCTGCCGGCGCCGTTGACCATCGTCGAGGAACGCACCGTCGGTCCCGGCCTTGGCCAGGATTCGATCGAGGCGGGCAAGAAGGCATCCTGGGTGGCGACCGTGCTGGTGGTCACCTTCATGCTTGTCAGCTATGGCCTGTTCGGCCTGTTCGCCAATATCGCGCTCGTGGTGCACGTGGTGCTGATCTTCGCGCTGATGTCGCTGCTCGGCGCGACGCTGACGCTCCCAGGCATTGCCGGAATCGTGCTCACGATCGGCACGGCGGTGGACTCCAACGTGCTGATCTATGAGCGCATCCGCGAGGAGGCGCGGCTGGGACGATCGATGATCTCATCGCTGGAGGCCGGATTTCAACGCGCCTTCGCCACCATCATCGACTCCAACGTGACGATGTTCATCGCGGCGGCGATCCTGTTCCTGCTTGGCACGGGGCCGGTAAAGGGCTTTGCGGTGACGCTGGTGTTTGGCATCGTCACCACCGTGGTGACGGCGGTGACGATGACCCGCATGATGATTGCACTCTGGTACCGCTGGGCCCGGCCCACGCGGCTGCCGTTCTGACGGAGGGACGGCCATGAAACTGCTTCGCATCATCCCGGACGATACCCGCTTCGGCTTCATGCGCTTCCGGCGCGTGAGCTTCCCGTTTTCGGCGCTGCTGTCGCTCGTGTCGGTGTTCTGCTTCTTCTTCGTGTCGATGAATTTCGGCATCGACTTCACCGGCGGCACGCTGATCGAGATGCAGTCGCGCGCCGGCAAGGCCGACATCGCGGCCGTGCGCGAGGCGACACACGATCTCGCGCTCGGCGAGGTCGAGGTGCAGGAGTTTGGCGACAAGGGCGAGGTGTCGATCCGCTTTGGCCTGCAGCCTGGCGGCACCCAGCAGGAAAAGGAGCGCGCCCAGCAGGCGGCGCTCGAGCGCGTCAAGGTGGTGTTCGAAAAGGACTACGAGTTCCGCCGGACCGAGGTCGTCGGCCCGCGCGTCTCGGGCGAGCTCGTGCAGTCGGGGACGCTTGGTGTCGTGCTCGCGATCCTGGGCGTGCTGATCTATCTGTGGTTCCGGTTCGAGTGGCAGTTCGCGATCGGCGCGGTCATTGCGACGATGCATGACCTGGTGCTGACGATCGGCTTCTTCGCCATCACCCAGCTCGAGTTCAACATGACGTCGATCGCCGCGATCCTGACGATCGTCGGCTATTCGCTCAACGACACCGTCGTGGTGTTCGACCGAATCCGGGAATTGTTGCGCAAATACAAGCGCATGCCGGTGGAGGAGCTGCTCGATCTGTCGATCAACTCGACGCTGTCGCGCACCATCATGACGTCGGTGACGACCATGCTGGCGCTGCTGGCGCTGGTGCTGTTCGGCGGTCAGGTGATCCAGAGCTTCTCCTACGCGATGATGTTTGGCGTCATCGTCGGCACCTATTCGTCGATCTTCATCGCCGCGCCGGTGCTGATCTATCTCGGCGTGAAGGTGGGGGCCGAGGCGCCGGCCGCCGACCCGAGCACCGTGCCGGCCGCCAAGGCGGCCAAGCCGACGCGATGAGCGGGCGGCGCTACGAGGGTTTCGTCCCCGGCCGCCATGTCATCGACAGCTACGGGGCGGGCGGCTTCCGGTTCGCCGACATGTCGCATCGCGGCTCGATCCTGGCGCTGCCGTCCGGGGTGCTGGCGTGGGCCCCCGCGACCATGGCCGATTTGACCGCCGAGGCCTTTGCGCCAGTTGTTGCGGAGGCGGGTTCGATCGACGTCCTGCTCATTGGAACCGGCCGGGAGGTGGCGGTGCTGCCGGAGGCGCTGCGCTGGCACCTCAAGGGGGCCGGGCTGAGGGTGGACGCGATGCAGACCGGCGCCGCAGCGCGCACCTACTCCATCATGCTGGCCGAGAACCGCCGGGTCGCGGCGGCGTTGCTGGCCGTCGCCTGAGCATGTCCGCGCCCGCGGCGCTGTCCGACGAGGCCGCCGTCGCTACCTTGCTGCGTGAGCAGGACCCCGACCGGGCTATCACCACGCTGTTTGCTCCGCCCGAGGCCCGTGCCGGCCTGCAGGCGCTCTACGCGTTCAGCGGCGAGATCGCCCGCGTCCGGTCGCTGGTGTCGGATCCGCTGCCCGGCGAGATGCGCTTCCAGTGGTGGCGGGACCTGCTCGCGGGCAGTGCCCGCGGGGCGGTGGAGGGACATCCGGTTGCCGCGCAACTGCTGTCGACGCTGGAGCGCTTCAGCCTGCCCCGCCAGCCGCTGCTCGACCTGATCGAGGCGCGGACCTTCGACCTCTATGACGATCCGATGCCGACAGTGACCGACCTCGAGGGCTATTGCGGGGAAACCGCCTCGGCCCTGATCCGGCTTGGATCGCTGGTGCTGGCGAACGGGCGCGATCCGGGCGGCGCCGAAGCGGCCGGGCATGCCGGCGTCGCCTATGCGGTCACGGGCCTGCTGCGGGCCTATCCGTGGCATGCCCAGCGCGGCCAGCTCTATTTGCCGGCCGAGCTGATGGCGGCCCATGGACTGACGCGCGATGCTGCGCTGTCGGGGGTTCCCGGCCCGGCGCTCGTCGCTGTGCTGGCCGCGCTACGGGCGCTGGCGCGGCACCATCTCGCCGAGACGCGGGCGCGGATCGGCAGCGTGGCCCCACTGCTGGCACCGGCGTTCCTGCCGGTGGCCCTGGTCGAGCCGCTGCTCGCCCGCATGGAACGGCCGGACTACGATCCGTTCCGCACCATCATCGGCCTGCCACCCTGGCGCCGCCTCTGGACGCTGTGGCGCGCCGCCCGCCGCTCGGGCCTGTAGGTCACTCGGCGGCGTCGCGGCGATCCTCGTCGCCGGCCAGCCATGCCGACAGGGCCACGCCGGCGCGTGCCGTCAGCGCGTGCTTGCGGGCCAGCGCCTTGGCAGGGCCGCGCAGGCGCTTGCCGTCCTCGGCGCGGGGTGCGGTCTCGAGTGGCGGGAACAGACCGAAATTGACATTCATCGGCTGGAACGAGCGCGGACCCTCGTCGATGGTCTGGATATGGCCGCCGGTGATGTGGTTCAGCAGCGCACCGATCGCCGTCTCGGCGGGCGGCGGTGACAGCGCCGCACCGTGTCGCTCGGCGGCGGCGAAGCGGCCGGCCACCAGCCCGACGGCGGCGCTCTCGACGTAGCCTTCGCAACCGGTGATCTGCCCGGCAAACCGGACCCGCGGCTCGGCCTTCAGGCGC
Organism: Methylobacteriaceae bacterium; assembly: GCA_040380755.1. GTDB lineage: Bacteria > Pseudomonadota > Alphaproteobacteria > Rhizobiales > Beijerinckiaceae > Alsobacter. The sequence goes on from JBEIIL010000011.1 coordinate 19,690, forward strand.
AGCTGCGGATCGAGCAGGGCCGGGGAGTTCAGATAGGTGTTGCGGTGCAGGCCGCCGAGCCGTGCGAACTCGGCGTTTTCCAGCCCGGGAATGGTGCGGAACAGGCGGACCTGCTCGGCATGCTTGAGCTTCGTCTGGAAGCCGACGATGTTGTAGAGCGTACCCAGCGCGTTGTCCTGGCGGAGCTGGACGACCGCATAGGGCTTGACGGTCGGATTGTGCGCATTGGTCAGGCCGACCGGCTTCATCGGCCCATGGCGCAGCGTCTCCGCGCCGCGCTCGGCCATCACTTCGGCGGGCAAGCAGCCGTCGAAATAGGGCGTGGTGGCCTCCCAGTCCTTGAACGAGACCTTGTCGCCGGCGACGAGCGCGGCGACGAAGGTGTCGTACTGGGTCTTGTCCATCGGACAGTTGATGTAGTCGGCGCCAGTGCCGCCGGGGCCCACCTTGTCGTAGCGGGACTGGAACCAAGCGACGCCCATGTCGATGGATTCGCGGTAGACGATCGGCGCGATCGCGTCGAAGAAGGCGAGTGCCGTCTCGCCGGTGCGCGCCAGGATGGCCTGTGCCAGCGCCTGCGAGGTCAGCGGACCTGTGGCGACGATCACGCTCTCCCAGTCCGCCGGCGGCCAGGTCTCGACCTCCGCGCGGTCGATGGTCACCAGGGGCTCAGCCTCGAGCGCTGCCGTGACGGCGGCGGAGAAGCCATCGCGGTCGACGGCCAGCGCACCACCGGCCGGGACCTGGTTGGCGTCGGCCGCCCGCATGATCAGCGAGCCCATGGCCCGCATCTCGGCATGCAGCAGGCCGACCGCGTTGGCGCGGGCATCGTCGGAGCGGAACGAGTTGGAGCAGACGAGCTCGGCGAGCCCGTCGGTGTGGTGGGCGTCGGTGCCGCGCGTCGGGCGCATCTCGTGCAGGACGACCGGGACGCCGGCGCGGGCCAGCTGCCATGCGGCTTCAGAGCCGGCGAGGCCGCCGCCGACAATGTGAACGGGTTCAGGGTGTTGAGTTTTGATCATCCGGGCAGTCTATCGCAAGCGGCGGCTGGCGGGGACCCCCGAAACGAAAAGCGCCCGCCGGGAGGGGCGGGCGCTTCGGCTCGGATCGGCCGGGGAGGGGAGACGGCCTGTCCAAGTCTGAGGGAGGGCGTTCAGCCGCGGGCGTGCTTCTTGGCAACGAAGCGGATATCGCCGCGGGCGATGCCGAGATCGGCAAGGTCGCGATCGGTCAACTGCGACAGCTCGCGGACGGTGTTGCGGTAGCGGGCCCAGTTGCGAAGGCGCTTGGTGAAGGTCGTGACGGTCAACATGGTAGACTCCATTGTGCAGTGCGGTAAGGCGCTGTCCCTGATCGGAAAATCTGATTTCCAAGAGGTCGTCGCCAGCAATTTGCTGCACTGCATATAGGCGCCGGGTCTTTTGGGCACCAGCGTCAAGTCGGGACGTCAGACCCCACAAAAATGCATGTCTCCGCACTAATCCATTAACCGTTCCGCGATTCACGCATGGCAAAACTGTGGCATGTCGGGCGAAAGCGTGGCCGCGGCGCCGACATGATTCAGTGCCGTCGGCCAGTCCAGTGGGTCTTTGAAAAGGGCAGTGACGCTCTGGCGGCGACGGAGCCGGCCGCTATTCCGGCCGCAGCAGCACGTGCCGCTTGCGGCCGAGCGACAGCTTGACGGCGCCATCCACCAGGTCCGCCTGGCCGAGCACGGCCCGCTCGTCGGTGACCGGCACGTCATTGACGCGCAGCCCGCCGCCCTTGACCTGGCGGCGGGCCTCGCCCGATGACGCGACGAGGCCGGCGCGCTGGAAGGCCGTGAGGACGCCGAAACCTGTGGCGAATTCGCTGGCCTCGACCGGCATGCTGGGAAGGCTGGCGGCCGTGATGCCCTGTTCGAAGGTCTGCCGGGCCGTCTCGGCTGCGGCGTCGGCGGCGTCCTGACCATGCAGCAGGGCCGTGGCCTGAGTGGCCAGCACCTTCTTGGCCTCGTTGATCTCGCTGCCGCCGAGCGCGCCGAGCCTGGCGATTTCGTCCAGGGGCAGCAGCGTGTACAGCGCCATAAAGCGCGCCACGTCGGCATCCTCGGTGTTGCGCCAAAACTGCCAGTAGTCCCACGGCGAGAGCTGGTCGGCGTTGAGCCAGATGGCGCCGGCCGCGGTCTTGCCCATCTTGGCGCCTGACGACGTCGTCAGCAGCGGGCATGTCAGCGCGTAGAGCTGCGGCGTGCCCATGCGGCGGCCCAGATCGATGCCGGAGATAATGTTGCCCCACTGGTCGGAGCCGCCCATCTGCAGCGAGCAGCCTGTGCGGCGGCTGAGCTCGACAAAGTCATAGGCCTGAAGGCACATGTAGTTGAACTCGATGAAGGACAGCTCCTGCTCGCGCTCGAGCCGCATCTTCACGCTGTCCATCGACAGCATGCGATTGACGGAGAAGTGGCGGCCGACGTCACGCAAAAAGTCGATGTAGTTCAGCTTCGTCAGCCATTCCGCATTGTCGATCATGGTGGCGTCGGTGCGAGCGTCGCCGAAGGTCATGAACCGCGAGAAAACGCGCCGGATTCCGTCCTTGTTGGCGTCGATCTGCTCGGGCGTCAGCAGGCGGCGCGACTCGTCGCGGCCTGAGGGATCGCCGACCCGCGTGGTGCCGCCGCCCATCAGCGGCAGCGGCTTGCCGCCGGTCTGCTGCAGCCAATGCAGCATCATGATCGAGATCAGGCTGCCGACATGCAGCGACGGCGCCGTGCAGTCATAGCCCACATAGGCCACAAGCTCGCCGCTCGCTGCCTTTGCATCGAGGCCGGCAAAGTCCGAGCACTGGTGCACATAGCTGCGCTCGATCAGCACGCGCAGGAAGTCGGACCGGGGCTTGAACGTTTCGGACATGGCTGACCCTTTCGGAGGCGGAGATTTAGGGGGATCGGCCGGGCGGCGCAACCGGGCGGGCGCATGCTTGCCGGCAGGTAAAGGCGATCATGCGGATTTGAGGGAAAGCCGCGCCGGCGTTGTTTACGCGCTGCTGCTAGCGTCCCCACATCGGAGGCAGGTCATGCGCGACATGATGAGCGGCCCCGGCGACGCGTTCTCGCGCGCGCCCCGGGGAAGGCTGCAGACGACGGGCGCCAGTGCGGGCGACCGGGCGTTCGTCAGGCTCATGGTCCAGGTCATGGCGGGGGCTGCGGTCGTCGTCGTCCTGCTGTTTGGACCTGGTCTGCTGCCATCGCGGACCGGGAGCGGGCCGGTCGTCGTTGCGCCCCAGGGCAGCAGCGTGCCCGCAATCGCCCTCGCGCCCATGCGCGGGCTGACGACGCCGAACGGCTTTCCAGTGCCGGGTGTAACGGACGAGATCCTGCAAGGTGACGTCGTGCTGGTGAATTTTTTCGCGACCTGGTGTGGCCCCTGCCATGCGGAGCACCCGCACCTCGTCGCGCTCGCCGCCGAACGCCAGGTCAGGATCGTCGGCCTTCTCGGCCATGATTCGGAGGCGAATGGCCTCGCCTTCCTGCGCAAGGCCGGCAATCCGTATGCGGCGGTGTCGGTCGACAGCGTCGGGCTTGCGCGCCGCTTCGGTGCGACGGGCTATCCGACGACAGTTCTGCTCGATGCAAGGGGACGGGTGGTGGAGCGGTTCGGCGGCAGCCTCAGCCCCGAGCGGATCCGCATCAAGGTCATGCCGGCCGTCGAGCGGGCACGCAGGGCTGCCTGACCAGTCGGCGGCGCGGGACGTCAGCCTTCCTTCGGGCCGAGCCGCCGATCCAGATAGGTGCCGACGATGCCCATCATGTCCTCGACCTTGTTCTCGAAGAAATGGTTCGCGCCCTCGACCGTCTGATGCTCGATCTGGATGCCCTTTTGGGTCTTGACCTTCTCGATGACCGCCATGACGTCCTTGATGGGGGCCACCCGGTCCTGAGATCCGTGGACGAACAGTCCCGACGACGGGCAGGGGGCGAGGAACGAGAAGTCAAAGCGGTTTGCCGGGGCGGCGACCGAGATGAAGCCCTCGATCTCAGGGCGGCGCATCAGAAGCTGCATGCCGATCCAGGCGCCGAACGAGATGCCGGCAATCCAGCAGGCCCGCGCCTCGGGGTTGACCGCCTGGGCCCAGTCTAGTGCCGCAGCGGCATCCGATAGCTCACCCTGGCCATGGTCGAAATTGCCCTGGCTGCGGCCGACACCGCGGAAATTGAACCGCAGCGCGGCGAACCCGCGCTCGACGAAGCCGTAATAGAGCGCATACACGATCTGATTGTTCATCGTGCCGCCGAACTGGGGATGGGGATGCAGCACGATCGCGATCGGGGCACCCTTGGTCTTCGACGGATGATAGCGGCCCTCAATGCGGCCGGCCGGACCGTTGAAGATGACCTCGGGCATGCGTGAACCTCTGTTTTCGTGCGGAAAGCGCTCGACGCAGGGCCGCCCTGCGGCCGCGCTTGCTTGACTTGCGGCCGAGCGGCCCCCACAATCTCTTAGAATAATTCTAACAGCGGATGGCGGGCGGACTGGGTCCGGCCCCGGCATTCGCGACGGAGCGCAGCTTTTAGCACGGCCGCGGGGGTCGGATGCAAGCCTTGTCGCACCATGCGCAGGGTTCCGGAACCGTGACCTGTCGGCCGAGCATCGGCTGCCGACCGTCCAACACTTCGACCAGGGATCGTCATGGTGGCGCCGCTGCGCACCTATCTGGACCACAACGCCACCGCGCCGCTGCGGCCAGAGGCCAAGGCTGCAATGATGGCGGCGCTGGAGACGTGCGGCAACGCCTCGTCGGTCCATGCCGAGGGGCGGGCGGCCCGCGGCCGGATCGAGGCCGCCCGGGAGGCGGTCGCGGCGCTCGCGGGATGGCCGGCGCGGCTGGTCGTGTTCACGTCAGGCGGCACCGAAGCGAACGCCATGGCGCTCGCACCGCAGTCGGAGACGCTGCTTCTACTCGGCGCGATGGAACATCCCTGCATCCGGGCCGGCCATGGTTTCACGCCAGACCGGGTCGAGACGATCCCCGCGCGAGCCGACGGCACCATTGATATCGACTGGCTCTCTGCACGGCTGGCGCGCGAGTCCGGTAAGGCGCTGGTTGCCCTGCAGGCGGCCAACAATGAGACCGGGGTGCTGCAGCCGGTGGCCGAGGCGGCAGCCCTCGTGCACCGGCACGGTGGTCGCCTGCATTGCGATGCCGTCCAGGCCTTTGGACGGCTGCTGCCGGACTCTCTGGCCGGGTGGGGCGCCGATACGCTGGCGGTCTCCGCCCACAAACTCGGTGGGCCGCAAGGCGTCGGCGCGTTGCTCATGGCCCCCGGGGCCGAGCCCGCGGCGCTCCTGCGCGGCGGTGGCCAGGAGCGTGGCCGCCGGGCCGGGACCGAGAACGGGGCGGGGATCGTCGGCTTCGGCGCAGCGGCGCTCACGGCACGGTGCGACATCGCGGCCGAGGCCCCTCGGCTTGCTGCGCTGCGCGATCGGCTCGAGGCCGGCCTGCGCCAGGCCTCCCCGGAGATTGTGGTTTTCGGTGAGACCGCCGCGCGGCTTCCCAACACGTCGCTGTTCAGCATGCCCGGCTTGAGCGCCGAGACGGCGCTGATCGCGCTCGACCTTGCCGGATGTGCATTGTCGTCCGGCGCGGCCTGCTCGTCGGGCACGGTGCGGCGCTCGCATGTGCTCGACGCAATGGGCGTTGCGCCAGCCCTTGCGTCCGGTGCCCTGCGCGCCAGTCTTGGCTGGAGCAGCGACACTGACGACGTGATCCGTTTCCTCGCAGCGTTCGAACAGGTTGTGTGCGTACTTCATCACCGACGGGGACGCCGGGCCGCTTGAGCCCGTTGCCCTGTCACCAGCCCTCGGCCCTTGAAGCCGGAGTGGAAGGAGACTGCCCATGCCTGCCGTGCAGGACACCATCGATCAGGTTCGCGCCATCGATGTCGACCAGTACAAATACGGTTTCGTCACCGATATCGAGGTCGACAAGGCGCCCAAGGGCCTGAACGAGGACATCGTCCGCTTCATCTCGGCGAAGAAGGGCGATCCGGAGTGGATGACGCAGTGGCGGCTTGACGCCTACCAGCGCTGGCTGACCATGCGCGAGCCGACCTGGGCGCGGGTGAGCTACCCGCCGATCGACTTCAACGACCTCTACTATTACGCGGCGCCGAAGAAGAAGGTCGGCCCGATGTCGCTGGACGAGATCGATCCGGCGATCCTCGAAACCTACAAGAAGCTTGGCATTCCGCTGCGCGAGCAGGAGATCCTGGCCGGCGTGCAGACCTCGAAGATTGCGGTCGACGCGGTGTTCGACTCCGTCTCGGTCGTGACCACGTTCAAGGAGGAGCTGAAGAAGGCCGGCGTGATCTTCTGCTCGATCTCGGAGGCAATCCGCGAGCATCCCGAGCTGGTGCGGAAGTATCTCGGCACCGTGGTGCCTGTGACGGACAATTTCTACGCGACACTGAACTCGGCCGTGTTCACCGACGGGTCGTTCGTCTACGTGCCGGAGGGTGTGCGCTGCCCGATGGAACTGTCGACCTATTTCCGCATCAACGAGCCCAACACCGGTCAGTTCGAGCGGACGCTGATCATCGCCGAGAAGGGCTCCTATGTGAGCTATCTGGAGGGGTGCACGGCGCCGCAGCGCGACGAGAACCAGCTGCATGCCGCCGTGGTCGAACTGATCGCCCTCGACGACGCCGAGATCAAGTACTCGACCGTCCAGAACTGGTACCCGGGCGACAGCCAGGGCAAGGGCGGCGTCTACAATTTCGTCACCAAGCGGGGTGACTGCCGCGGCCGCAACTCCAAGATCTCGTGGACCCAGGTGGAGACCGGCTCGGCCATCACCTGGAAGTATCCGTCCTGCATCCTGCGCGGCGAGGGCTCGCGCGGCGAGTTCTACTCGATCGCCGTCTCCAACGGGATGCAGCAGGTCGATAGCGGCACCAAGATGATCCATCTCGGCAAGAACACGACGAGCCGGATCATCTCCAAGGGGATCTCGGCCGGCCAGTCCAACAACACCTATCGGGGGCTGGTGTCGGCCCACCGCAAGGCGACGAACGCCCGCAACTTCACCAATTGCGACTCGCTGCTCATCGGCAACCGCTGTGGCGCCCACACGGTGCCGTATATCGAGGCCAACACGGCCAGCGCCGTGTTCGAGCACGAGGCCACCACCTCGAAAATCTCCGAGGACCAGCTGTTCTACTGCCAGCAGCGTGGGCTCTCGGCCGAGGAGGCGACGGCGCTCATCGTCAACGGCTTCGTCAAGGACGTCCTGCAGCAGCTGCCGATGGAGTTCGCCGTCGAGGCTCAGAAACTGATCTCGATCTCGCTCGAGGGGAGCGTCGGGTGACGCGCCGGCGCCTCGCCTGACCCTCTCCGCAGCGCCGGTTCGCCGGCCGCGCGCAACCACCTGCCCAGGACCAGTCCCATGCTCGAAATTCGCAATCTCCACGTCCGGATCGACGACAAGCCGATCCTCAACGGACTGTCGCTGACCATCCATGACGGCGAGGTCGCCGCGGTGATGGGACCGAACGGCTCCGGCAAGTCGACGCTGAGCTATGTCATCGCCGGCAAGCCCGATTATGACGTCACCGACGGTGAGATCCTGCTCGACGGCCAGAACCTGCTGGAGCTCGAGCCCGACGCGCGGGCGGCGGCCGGCGTGTTCCTCGCCTTCCAGTACCCGCTCGAGATCCCCGGCGTCGGCACGATGTCGTTCCTCAAGGCCGCGGTGAACGCCCAGCGCAAGGCGCGCGGCGAGGACGAGCTCAGCATTCCCGACCTCATGCGCCGGGTGAAGGGCGCGGCCGAGCGCCTGCAGATCCCGCAGGACATGCTGAAGCGGGCGCTGAATGTCGGCTTTTCCGGCGGCGAGAAGAAGCGCATGGAGGTGCTGCAGATGGCGCTGCTGGAGCCTCGCTTCTGCATTCTCGACGAGACGGATTCCGGCCTCGACATCGATGCCCTGAAGGTGGCTGCCGATGGCGTGAACGCGCTGCGCGACCCCAGCCGCGCCTTCCTGGTGATCACCCACTACCAGCGTCTCTTGAACTACATCGTGCCGGACACGGTGCACGTCATGGCGGCCGGGCGGGTGGTGAAGTCGGGCGGCAAGGAGCTGGCACTCGAACTCGAGGCCAATGGCTATGCCGACTACAAGGCGGCCTGACATGGCGGACATCACCCCCATCCGCACCGCGGCCGAGTCCGCGCTGATCGACCTGTTCCCTGCGGTGCGCGCGAGCCTGCCGGGTGATTCTCGCATGGCCCTGTCGCGCGAGGCGGCGTATGGCCGGTTCGTCGCGGCCGGATTGCCGCACCGGCGCGTCGAGGCGTGGAAATACACCGATCTGCGGGCGCTGCTGCGCGAGGCGGCTCCTCCGGCGGCCGCGCCTGATGCGGCGTCCGTGGCCGCTGCGGCTGCGACGCCGGGCGTCCTTGCCGGTGTGGAGGCCGTGCGCCTGACGCTCGTCGACGGCCATCTGGTCGCCGGGCTCTCTGACCTGTCGCGTCTCCCGGCGGGCGTCGAGGCGACCAGCCTCGCCGCGGCGCTGGGGACGGGGCACTCGCTCGTGGGCCGGCTCGGCCAGGCTCTGGCCACGGATGATCCGATCGTGGCGCTCAATGCGGCGCTGATGACCGATGGCGTGGTGCTGCGCGTCAGCAAGGGCACCGTGGTGCCGGTTCCCATTGCGTTGCGCTTCGTGCGCCTTGGCGATATGCCGCGCGCCGCCTTCAGCCGCGTGCTGGTGGTGGTCGAGGAGGGCGCCAGCCTGACCCTGTTCGAAAGCCATGAGGGCCCGGACGGCGTCGGCCACCAGGCCAACACCGTGGTGGAGATCCTGGCCGGCGCCGGTGCCTCGGTTGACCATGTGCGGATCGCCGCGCGAGGAACCGGGGCTGTCGATCTGTCGACACTTGGCGTGCATCTTTCAGCGGGCACCCGCTTTGCGACGACTGCGATGGTGACGTCCCCGGCGCTGTCTCGCCACCAGGTGTTCGCCACGTTCGCGGGTGAGGGAGTGCGCGCCAGCATTTCAGGCGGGGCGATGCTGACCGGCCGGCAGCATGCCGACACGACGCTGCTGCTTGACCATGCCGAGCCCGGCGGCGAGAGCCGCGAGCTGTTCAAGCATGTCCTCGACGGCGAGGCGACCGGCGTGTTCCAGGGCAAGATCATCGTTCGCCCCGTGGCGCAGAAGACCGACGGGCGGATGATGAGCCAGGCGGTGCTGCTGTCCGAGGGCGCGTCGATGTACAACAAGCCCGAACTGGAGATCTTCGCCGACGACGTGCAGTGCGGCCATGGCGCCACCTGCGGTGCGCTGGACGAGGATCTGCTGTTCTACCTGCGGGCCCGCGGCCTGCCGAAGCCCGAGGCCGAGGCGCTGATGCTTCAGGCCTTTGTCGGGGGAGCGCTGGAAACGATCGCCCATGAGGGCATTCGGGCCGTGCTCGAGGACGTCACCGCCATGTGGCTGGCGGCACGCCGGTGAGGCGACATCAGGCCACCAAGGCGCCCGGCCGCCCGCCGGCGAGACATCACAACAACCCGACCGCCCCACAGGCGCGCCGGGCAGGCAGGATCCGATGACCGCGACACGTCCGTTCGATCTCGACGCCATCCGGGCCGACTTCCCGATCCTGTCCACGCAGGTTCACGGCAAGCCGCTTGTCTATCTCGACAATGCCGCCTCGGCGCAGAAACCCAAGCAGGTCATCGACCGCATAGTGCATGCCTACGAGCATGAATACGCCAACGTGCACCGCGGCCTGCATTACCTCGCCAATGCGGCGACGGATGCGTTCGAGGATGCGCGCGAGGCGGTGCGCGGTTTCCTGAATGCAGGCTCGGTGGACGAGATCATCTTTACCCGGTCGGCGACCGAGGCGATCAACCTGGTGGCGTCGAGCTTCGGCGAGATCGCGATCGGCGAGGGTGACGAGATCATCCTGTCGATCATGGAGCACCACTCCAACATCGTGCCGTGGCACTTCCACCGCGAGCGCAAGGGTGCGGTGATCCGCTGGTCGCCCATCGACCAGGACGGCAATTTCCTGATCGAGGAGTTCGAGAAGCTCCTCAACGAGAACACCAAGATCGTCGCCATCACCCACATGTCGAACATGCTGGGGACGGTGACGCCGCTGAAGGAGATCATCCGGTTGGCCCATGCCTGCGGCGTGCCGGTGATGGTCGACGGCAGCCAGGGCGCCGTCCACCTGCCGGTCGATGTTCGCGAGCTCGATGCCGATTTCTACATCTTCACTGGCCACAAGGTGTACGGGCCGACCGGGATCGGCGTGCTGTACGGCAAGCGCAAGTGGCTCGAGGCGATGCCGCCCTTCAATGGCGGGGGGGAGATGATCCGCGAGGTGACGCAGGACGAGGTCACCTATGCGTCGCCGCCGCACCGGTTCGAGGCGGGAACGCCGCCGATCGTGCAGGCTATCGGCCTGGGGGCAGCCATCCGCTACATGGAGTCGCTCGGACGCGATGCCATTTTGGCCCATGAGAACAGGCTGCGCGACTATGCCATGGAGCGGCTCGGCGCCATGAACAGCATCAAGATCTACGGCAAGGCGCCGGGCAAGGGTGCCATCGTGGCCTTCGACCTGAAGGGCGCCCATGCGCACGATGTGGCGACGGTCATCGACCGGGCCGGCGTCGCGGTGCGAGCCGGTACCCATTGCGCCCAGCCGCTGCTGGCGACTTATGGCGCCACCTCGACCTGCCGGGCATCTTTCGGCCTCTACAACACGCTCGACGAGGTCGACCGGCTTGTCGAAGCCCTGCAAAAGGCCGAAGCTCTGTTTGGATGAAGGAAGGACAGTCCATGACCGTGGCCGCGACCCCCGACGTGCCCGCCCCGAACCGGCCGGAGATCGACCTGTCGTCGAGCCTGCCGCCAGCTGAGATCGACCGGCTCACCGACGACATCATCGCCGCCCTGAAGTCGGTCTATGATCCGGAGATTCCGTCTGACATCTACGAACTCGGGCTCGTCTACCGGGTCGATCTCGACGATGAGCGCAACGTGGCGATCGACATGACACTGACCGCGCCAGGGTGCCCCGTCGCCGGCGAGATGCCCGGCTGGGTGGAGAACGCCGTCGCGGCGGTGCCCGGCATCAAGTCCGCCAAGGTCTCCATGGTGTTCGATCCGCCGTGGGACCAGAGCCGCATGTCCGACGAGGCGCGGGTCGCTCTCGACATGTGGTGACGGGCCGGGGAGGGGCCGCGGGTGCGCATTTCCCGCCGCGCGCCGCGCAACCGCCACAATCCGTCCACAGCGCTTTGCAGGCCTTTGACTTTCAAGGTCTTTTTCCGTCATTGCGCAGGCCTGCAGCGTTGGCTTCAGGCGGTGGAATCGTTTAGAAGGAGGCGCGCGTAACGAGAGCGGACGTAGAGCCTTGGCCGAAGACGACGACAAGACCCTACCCGGACCGGGAGAGGGGCAGGACATCCGGCCCGTCTCGATCACTGACGAGATGAAGCGCAGCTATCTCGACTACGCGATGAGCGTGATCGTCAGCCGCGCGCTGCCCGACGCCCGCGACGGGCTGAAGCCCGTGCATCGGCGCATTCTCTATTCGATGAACGAGAACAGCTACACGCCGGACAAGCCGTACCGCAAGTCGGCCCGCATCGTCGGCGACGTGATCGGCAAATATCACCCGCATGGCGACCAGTCGATCTACGACGCGCTTGTGCGCATGGCGCAGGAATTCTCCATGCGACTGCCGCTGGTCGACGGCCAGGGCAATTTCGGGTCGGTCGATGGCGATCCCGCGGCGGCCATGCGGTACACCGAGGTGCGCCTCGCACGGCCGGCCATGGCCTTGCTGGAGGACCTCGACAAGGACACGGTCGACTTCCAGCCTAACTATGACGGTTCCGAGCGCGAGCCGATGGTGCTGCCGGCCCGGTTTCCCAACCTGCTGGTCAACGGCGCCGGCGGCATCGCCGTCGGCATGGCGACCAATGTGCCGCCGCACAATCTCGGCGAGGTGATCGACGCCTGCATCGCGCTGATCGACGATCCCGACATCGCCATCGAGCGGCTGATGGAGATCGTGCCGGGTCCGGACTTCCCGACCGGCGGCTCGATCCTCGGCAAGGCCGGCATCCGCCAGGCCTACATGACCGGCCGCGGCTCGATCGTGATGCGTGCCAAGACGAGCGTCGAGCAGATCCGCAAGGATCGCGAGGCGATCATCGTCACTGAAATTCCCTACCAGGTGAACAAGTCAACCCTGATCGAGAAGATCGCCGACCTGGTGCGCGAGAAGCGGATCGAGGGGATTTCCGACCTGCGCGACGAGTCCGACCGTGATGGCATGCGCATGGTCATCGAGATCAAGCGCGACGCCGTTGCCGATGTCGTGCTGAACCAGCTGTGGCGCTTCACGGCGCTGCAATCGTCCTTCGGCGCCAACATGGTGGCGCTGAACGGCGGCAGGCCCGAGACGCTGAACCTCAAGGACCTGCTGGAGGCCTTCGTCGATTTCCGTGAGGACGTGGTGCAGCGCCGCACCCGTTTCCTGCTCGGCAAGGCACGCGATCGCGCCCATGTCCTCGTTGGCCTGGCGATCGCGGTCGCCAATATCGACGAGGTGATCCAGACCATCCGCTCCGCGGCGGATGCCAACGCGGCCCGCGAGGCCCTGATGGCGCGGCACTGGCCGGCCAAGGATGTGGCGCCACTGATCGCCCTGATTGACGATCCGCGCCATCGCGTGGCCGAGGACGACACCTACCGGTTGTCGGAAGCGCAGGCGCGCGCGATCCTCGACCTGCGCCTGCAGCGGCTCACCGCGCTCGGCCGCGAGGAGATCGCCGAGGAGCTGAACAAGCTCGCCGCCGAGATCGCCGATTATCTCGACATTTTGCGTTCGCGCACGCGCATCCTCGACATCGTCAAGTCCGAGCTTGTCGAGGTGCGCGACGCACATGCGACGCCGCGCCGCACGATCATCACCGAGTGGGATTCCGATGTCGACGACGAGGACCTGATCCAGCGCGAGGACATGGTCGTCACGGTCTCGCATGCGGGCTACATCAAGCGGGTGCCGCTCTCGACATACCGGGCGCAGCGGCGCGGCGGCAAGGGCCGCTCCGGCATGCAGACGCGTGAGGAGGATTTCGTCTCGCGGCTGTTCGTCGCCTCGACGCACACGCCGGTGCTGTTCTTCTCGTCACTGGGGCAGGTCTACAAGGAGAAGGTGTGGCGCCTGCCGCTGGCCGCTCCGCAGGCGCGCGGCAAGGCGCTGGTCAACATGCTGCCGCTCGACACCGGCGAGCGCATCACCACGATCATGCCGCTGCCCGAGAACGAGGAGGACTGGGACCGCCTCGACGTCATGTTCGCCACGGCATCGGGCGGCGTCCGGCGCAACAAGCTGTCGGATTTCGTCCAGGTCAACCGCAACGGCAAGATCGCGATGAAGCTCGACGAGGGCGATGCCATCGTCGACGTGGCGATCTGCAGCGATGCGGATGACGTCCTGCTGACGACCGCCCAGGGCCAGTGCATCCGGTTCCGTGTCGACGATGTCCGCGTCTTCAAGGGACGTGACTCCACGGGTGTTCGCGGCATCGCGCTGGCGCCGGGAGATCCTGTTATCGCGCTGGCGATCCTGCGCCATGTCGAGGCCGCGGCCGAGGAGCGCGCCGCCTATCTCAAGATGCGCCGCGCCATCCAGGGCGAGGGCGCCGCCGAGGAGGCGGGCGAGCCCGATGCCGAGGATGCCGTGGCAGCGGCTCCGCTGGCGCAGGAGCGCTACGCCGAGCTCTCGGCCCGCGAGCAGGTGGTGCTGACCCTGTCGCAGAACGGCTACGGCAAGCGGACCTCGGCCTACGAGATCCGCGTCACCGGGCGCGGCGGCAAGGGAATCGTCGCCATGGTGGTGAATGACCGCAACGGGCCGCTGATCGGCTCCTTCCCGGTCGAGCACAGCGACCAGATCATGCTGGTGACCAATGCCGGGCAGCTGATCCGCTGCCCCGTCGAGGGTATCCGGGTGGCGGGCCGCAATACGCAGGGCGTGATCGTCTTCAACACGGCGGCGGACGAGCAGGTCGTGTCGGTCGAGCGCATCTCCGATGAGGGCGACGGCGGCGAGGACGACCTGGCAACCGACGTACCAGCGCAGGACGGACCGCAGCCGACCGCCTGACGCCGTGCGGCGTCAGGGTTCGATGACGGGATCATTTGCGGCGCAGCAACCGGGCCCAGCGCGAGCGCCTGGCCAGGAAGGCGGCCTGCTCCTCCTCCTCCGAGGGCGCGTCGAGCAGCAGACCGGCGAGCGTGACGCGTTCGTCGGTGACCCGGTGGGCCACCAGGATGGCGTTGCCGAGCTCGACCCGGTCACTCTCCTGCGGGGCGCCATCCAGCCGCTCGGTGAAAAACGCGGTCACTGTCATGGCACGCTCTGTGGCATCGATGTCGAGATTGTAGAGGTCGGCGATGGCGCCGATCTTCAGGGCGCCGTCGAACGGAAATTCCGAGATCGCATCCGGATCGGCAGACGGCTGCTGGCCATCGACGGCAAAGAAGCGGTCGAGCCGGCCGAGTCGCGCCGTCGGCGCCAGGAAATAGGCATAGTCCCTTGGCCGCAGCGGCCCGGCCACGGCCGGTTCGAGGATCTGGCTGTCACGGATCACCAGCACCGGCCGGACCCAGGATGGCAGAGCGCGGTGGCGTGTCGCCGGCGAATTGTCGATCAGCGGATAGCCGACAAGTTCGGCGTCGAGCTGGCCGGGCAGGTCGATGTCGATGCGCTGCACTTCGGGCGCATGTTCGCGCATGGCGACGTGAAGCCGGTGCGCCGCGTAGCCGATGGTGGAGCCCTGGAGCAGCAGCGACACCACCACGACCACGAAGGCGACGTTGAACAGGATCGGTGCCTCCTTGAGGCCGGTGAGCATCGGGATCGTCGCCAGGAAGATCGAGACGCCGCCGCGCAGGCCTACCCAGGACATGAACATCATGTCGCGCCGCGAGAAGCGGAATGGCGCCAGGCATGCGAAGACCGCGACCGGCCTGGCCACGAGCATCAGCGTCAGCGCGATGGCGATCGCCGGCAGCAGGATCGGCAGGAGATCATGCGGGGTCACCAGCAGCCCCAGCAGCGTGAACAGCACGATCTGGCACAGCCACGTCGCCGTGTCATGAAATGCGATGATCGACGCATAGGCGCGCACCGGGCGGTTGCCGAGAACCAGCCCCGCCACGTATGCGGCGAGGAAGCCCGACGCGTCGAAAGAGGCCGCAAAGGCGAAGACGACCAGTGCGGCCGTGACCACGAAGGCCGGGTGAAGTCCCGCGGGCAGGCTGAGCCGGTTCAGCACCGCCACGAGCCCGAAGCCGCCCGCCACGCCGACGACAATACCGAGGACGGCCTGGCGGAACACGGCCAGCGCCACATGGGCCGCGTCCACGGCGACGTCGCCGATGGCGATCTCGACCAGAAGCACGGTGAGCAGCACGGCGATGGGATCGTTGGTGCCGCTCTCCACCTCCAGCGTGGCCCCGACGCGGCGGCGCAGCTGCAGGCCGCCGGTGCGCAGCAGGAAGAACACCACGGCGGCATCGGTCGATGCCACGATGGAGCCGACGAGCAGGGCGGGGACCCAGCCAATGCCCAGCAGCACTTTGGCGGCGGCAGCGGTGATGACCGCCGTGATCAGCGTCCCCACCGAGGCGAGCACGCCAGCGGGGCCGATCACCGCCCGGACGGTGGACAGGCGGGTGCGCAGGCCGCCATCGAACAGGATGATCGCCAGCGCCGCAGAGCCGACCATGTAGGTCAGCTTGAAGTTGCTGAAGGCGAAGCCGCCCGGCCCGTCCTCGCCGGCGAGCATCCCGACGACCAGGAACACCAGCAGCAGCGGAACGCCGAAACGCGATGCCGCGAGGCTCGAGAGAATGCCGACGAGAGCCAGCGCCGCGCCGAACAGGAGGCCGGCATGCGCCTGGAAGAGACTGTCCATCACAAGAGTATCGGGGGCGTGCTGCATCGCGGCAACCTGTTTGCCAGTCATCGGGCTCACGCCGGCGTCTTGCGGGGGGCGCCGGGCGCCTGTAAGCACGTCGCATGACGCGCCCGACCCGCATCGCCTTCTATGCCGGCTCGTTCGATCCGGTGACGAACGGCCATCTCGACGTGGTCCGCCATGCCTGCCGGCTGGCAGACCGGCTGGTGGTGGCCATTGGCGTCCACCCCGGCAAGGCGCCGCTGTTCCCGCCCGAGGAGCGGGCAACGATGATCCGCGAGGAGTTCGGCGCGCTGGCGACTGAGGCCGGGTCCGAGCTCGCGGTCACCAGCTTCGGCGACCTGGCCGTCGACGCCGCGCGGCGCGAGGGTGCCACGATGCTGATCCGCGGGCTGCGCGACGGCACCGACCTTGACTACGAGATGCAGATGGCCGGCATGAACGAGGCCATGGCGCCGGATATTCAGACCGTCTTCCTGCCGGCCTCGCCCATGGTGCGTCCGATCACCGCCACGCTGGTGCGCCAGATCGCTGCCATGGGCGGCGACGTGTCGTGCTTCGTCCCCGCGGGCGTGCAGGCCAGGCTGGCCGCCCGTTTCCGCAAGGCCTGAGCCGTCGCGCCGCGGCGGCCTTCACCCAGGAGGTTTCATGATCCGCCTCATCGCCGCTGCGCTGGCGCTCGTCGCCGGGCTTTCCTTCGCGCAAGCGCAGACCCCGGCCCAAGACCCGCAGAACACCGTGGTGCTCACCACCAAGGACGGCCGCATCGTCATTCGCCTGCGTCCTGACCTCGCGCCCAAGCATGTCGAGCAGATCAAGACGCTGACCAAGCGGAAGTTCTACGACGGCATCGTCTTCCACCGCGTCATTGATGGCTTCATGGCGCAGACGGGTGATCCGAAGGGCAACGGCACCGGCGGCTCCGACCTGCCGAACATCCCGGCCGAGTTCTCGACCACGCCGTTCAAGCGCGGCACGCTCGGAATGGCGCGCTCGCAGAGCCCGAACTCGGCCAACAGCCAGTTCTTCATCACCTTCGCGGATGCCAGTTTCCTGAACGGGCAGTACACGGTGTTCGGCGAGGTCGTGCAGGGCATGGATATCGTCGACAAGATCAAGAAGGGCGACAAGGCCGCCAACGGCACGGTTGCGGCTCCCGACAAGATCGTTTCGATGCGTCTTCTCGCAGACGCGAATTAAGCACACAGGAACAGTCATGAGCACCGAGAACACCCTCGTCCTCGAGACCACCAAGGGCCGCGTCGTCATCACCATGCGGCCGGATCTCGCGCCCGGCCACGTGGCCCGCATCAAGGAGCTGGCCGGCAGCGGCTTCTATGACGGGGTGGTGTTCCACCGCGTCATCGAAGGCTTCATGGCGCAGACCGGCGACCCGACGGGGACCGGCATGGGCGGCTCCGGCCAGAAGCTCAAGGCCGAGTTCACGGCCGAGCCGCATGTGCGCGGCATCTGCTCGATGGCCCGCGCCCAGGATCCAAACTCGGGCGACAGCCAGTTCTTCATCTGCTTCGACGATTCCCGCTTCCTCGACCGGCAGTATACCGTTTGGGGTCAGGTGTCCGAAGGGATGGAGAATGTCGACAAGATCAAGCGCGGCGAGCCGGTTCGCGATCCCGACAAGATCATCTCGGCGCGCATGGCCGACAAGACGGCCTGACCGGTCTGCCGCGAAACTCGGTGGCCGGCGGCGGCTATCGCCCTGAACAAATACGGCCGGTCCCTTGGGGCCGGCCGTTGTGTTGCTGCGAGCCTGCGGCCTGCAATGAGAGTTGACGCTTTCGACTTCGAGCTTCCGGACGACCGGATCGCGCTGCGCCCCGCGGTGCCGCGGGATTCGGCCCGCATGCTGGTCGTCGCCCCGCCACAGCCGCCGTGCGATCACATGGTTCGGGATTTGCCCGCCATGCTCCGGCAGGGCGATCTGCTGGTCGTCAACGACACCCGCGTCATTCCAGCCCGCCTTGCCGGGCGGCGCATGCGGGACGCAACCACGGCGCAGGTCGAGGCCCTGCTGCATCTGCGCGAAGCGCCCGACCGCTGGCGGGCCTTCCTACGGCCGGCCAAGCGCGTGCGCGTTGGCGAAACGCTGCAGTTTGAGATGGTGGGGGAGGCGGACGCCGGCCGGTCGGACACGCTCTCCGCTGAGGTTGTCGAAAAGGGGGAGGGCGGCGAGGCGGTGCTGCGCTTTGCGCTGGCCGGGCCGGCTCTCGACGCGGCGATCCTGCAGATCGGCGCTTTGCCGCTGCCGCCCTACATCGCCGGCCGCAGGCCGACGGACGCCCGCGATAGCGTCGACTACCAGACCCTATTCGCGCAGGCCGACGGTGCCGTTGCGGCCCCCACGGCCGGACTGCATTTCACGCCCGGCCTGCTCGATCGTCTGGCCGAGCGCGGCGTCGGGCTGACATCCGTGACGCTGCATGTCGGTGCCGGCACGTTCCTGCCGGTGAAGGCCGACGATACCGCCGACCACCGGATGCATGCCGAATGGGGGCGCATTTCGACCGGAGCCGCCGAGGCCCTCAATGCGGCACGCCAGGCGGGAGGCCGGATCGTCGCCGTCGGAACGACGGCCCTGCGCCTGCTCGAGAGTGCGGCAGACGACGCCGGTCACTTCGCGCCCTGGGAGGGCACGACGTCAATCTTCATCACGCCCGGGCACCGGTTTCGCTCGGCCGACCTTCTGCTGACGAATTTCCACCTGCCGCGCTCGACGCTGTTCATGCTGGTCGCGGCCTTCAGCGGCCTGCTGGCGATGCAGCGCGCCTATGCGCACGCGATTGCGGCGGGGTATCGGTTCTATAGCTATGGTGATGCGAGCCTGCTGGCCCGTGCCGATCCGGAGGACGCCGCATGAGCGTGCAGGACTTTGCGTTCGCGCTGGCGCGCACCGACGGCAGCGCGCGCACCGGCGAGATCCGGATGCCGCGTGGCGTGATCCGTACGCCGGCCTTCATGCCTGTCGGCACCGCGGCGACCGTCAAGGCGATGTATCCCGACCAGGTCAAGGCGCTTGGCGCCGACGTGGTGCTCGGCAACACCTACCACCTGATGCTGCGGCCGGGCGCCGAGCGCATGGCGCGCCTCGGCGGCCTGCATGCGTTCATGAACTGGCCCTATCCGATCCTGACCGATAGCGGCGGCTTCCAGGTGATGTCGCTGGCGCAGCTGCGCAAGCTCGACGAGACCGGCGTGACGTTCCGCTCCCACATCGATGGCAGCGCCCATGTGCTGACGCCGGAGCGGTCGATCGAGATCCAGGGGTTGCTCGGCTCCGACATTCAAATGCAACTCGATGAATGCGTCAGGCTGCCGTGCAGCGACGAGGAGGCCGAGCGCGCCATGGCGCTCAGCCTGCGCTGGGCCGAGCGGTCGAAGATCGCGTTCGGCGACCAGCCCGGCCGGGCCCTGTTCGGCATCGTCCAGGGCGGCGCCGTGCCGGCGCTGCGGGCCCGCAGCGCCCGGGAGCTGGTCGGCCTCGACCTCAAGGGCTATGCCATCGGTGGCCTGGCCGTGGGCGAGCCGCAGGACGTCATGCTGGCAATGATCGAGGTCGTCGAGCCGCATTTGCCGGCGGACCGGCCGCGCTACCTCATGGGCGTCGGCACGCCCGACGACATCGTCGAGGCGGTGCGGCGCGGCGTCGACATGTTCGACTGCGTGATGCCGACGCGGGCCGGCCGGCACGGGCTGGCCTATACGCGCCACGGCAAGGTCAATCTGCGCAATGCGCGCCATGCGGAGGACAATCGTCCGCTCGACCCTCAGTCCTCATGCCCGGCTTCGCGTGACTACAGCCGTGCCTATCTGCACCACCTGGTCAAGTCGGGCGAGATCCTTGGCATGATGCTCGTCACCTGGGCCAACCTCGCCTACTATCAGGATCTGATGGCGGGCCTGCGACTGGCGATCGCGGAGGGACGCTTTGCCGATCACGTGGCGGGCGTGAAGGCCGGCTGGGCGGCAGGCGATGGTGGCGCATGACAGACGCGACGACGTGAGGTCCTGACAGGGGCCTGTCGCCGGTCTATAACGCCGGCCGTCCCCGGTCCGGCCGCCGGATCCAAACGTTCCAGGAGCAGCCACGATGAGCGGTCCGCAGCGCAGCAGCGCCGGCCTAGACGAACGCCGCCGCAAGGTCCTCTACCGGTCCTGGCACCGCGGCATCCGTGAAATGGACCTGATCATGGGCCAGTTCGCCGATGCCCAGATCGCGGCGCTGACAGATGCTGACCTCGACCTTTATGAGGCGCTGATCGAGGTGCCGGACCGCGACCTGTTCGCCTGGCTGACGGGCGCCGAGAGCACGCCGGACAATTACGACACGCCCGTGTTTCGAAGGCTGCAGGTCTTTCACACCCATCTGGGGCCGGTCCACGCCGCCTGAAGGGCCTGCCCCGTGGCTGGCCCGATCCCGCGCCGCCCTTCATGATTTGCCCGACCGCCTGCGGCGGATGGGACAGAGACGAACCGAACCGCCATGGCCAAGACCTCACCGCTGCAGCGCGCCGCCGATGACCTGGCAAAAGGCGGAAGCCTGACGCTGGGGTCGGTGCCCGACGGGTTCGATGCGCTCGTCATGGCTGATCTCGCCCGGGCGCTGTCGCGCCGCGCGCCGGAGCGGCCGGCCGTTCTCGTTGTCGTCGCCCGCGACGGTCAGCGACAGGCCCAGGTCGAGAACGGCCTTGCCTTCGTGGCGCCCGACCTCGAAGTGCTGTCGCTGCCGGCCTGGGATTGCCAGCCCTACGATCGTGTCTCCCCCAACGCAGCCGTCTCGGCGCGGCGGATGACCGTGCTGTCGCGGCTGGCCCGCTCACGCTCGGGCGAGGAGCGGCCGCGGATCCTGACGACGACGGTCGACGCCATGCTGCAGCGCGTGCCGCAGCGCCGGCGCATCGCCGGCGAGAGCTTCTCGGCGGCACCGGGCAACATGGTCGACACCCAGGCGCTGGCGGGCTGGCTGGAGACCAACGGATTCCTGCGCAGCTCGACGGTGCGCGAGACCGGCGAATATGCGGTGCGGGGCGGCATCATCGACCTCTACGCGCCTGGCATGCCGCTGCCGGTGCGGCTCGACTTCTTCGGCGACACGCTGGAATCGATCCGGAGTTTCGATGCGGAGACGCAGCGGACCGTCGGGCAGCTGCGCAGCCTCGACCTCGTGCCGATGAGCGAGGTCCAGCTGACGACCGAGAGCATCCGTCGCTTCCGGCAGGCCTATGTGGCGCGGTTCGGCGCGACGACGCGCGACGACACGCTGTACGAGGCGGTCAGCGAGGGGCGGCGGCATCCCGGGCTCGAGCACTGGATGCCGTTGTTCAACGAGAGGCTCGACACGCTGTTCGACTATCTCGACGGTGCGCCGCTGGTGCTGGACGGCCGCACCGATGAGGCCGCGGCCGAGCGCCTCGGCCAGGTCGCCGACTATTACGACGCCCGCAAGGCGGCGCTCGACAAGGGGGCGGGAACGGGGGCGCCGCCCTACAAGCCGCTGCCGCCTGATGCGCTCTACCTGACCCAGCCGCAATGGGCCGCAGCGCTGGCCGATGCCTCGACCGTCCGGCTGACACCCTTCGCGCAGCCTGAAGCCGCCGGTGTCCTCGATCTTGGCGGCCGCCAGGGACGGGGGTTCGCGGCCGAGCGTGCCCGGGAGGGTGAAGAGGGTGCCGCCAACGTCTTCGACGCCACCGTCGCGCATGTCCGCAGCCTGCAGCAGGACGGCCGCCGGGTGATTGTCGCCGCCTGGTCGGAGGGTGCGCGCGAGCGGCTGTCGCATGTGCTGGCCGACCACGGGCTGACGGGCGGACTGCCGGTTGCGCAGATCGGCCACGCCATGGCGCAACCGCGCAACATTGCCACCTTTGCGGTGTGGGGCCTGGAGGCGGGGTTCGAAACGCCGGATCTGGCGGTGATTGCCGAACAGGACATCCTCGGCGACCGGCTGGTGCGGCGGACGCGCAAGTCGAAGCGGCCGCAGGACATCATCGCCGAGGTCGGCAGCCTGACCCAGGGCGACCTGATCGTGCATGTTGACCACGGCATCGGCCGGTTCGTCGGGCTGAAGTCGATCGACGCTGCCGGGGCGCCGCATGACTGTCTCGAAATCCACTATGCGGGCGGCGACAAGCTGTTCCTGCCGGTGGAGAACATCGAGCTTCTGTCGCGCTACGGCTCCGAGGACACCGAGGTGGCGCTCGACCGCCTCGGCGGTGGTGCCTGGCAGGCCCGCAAGGCCAAGCTCAAGCAGCGCATCCGCGAGATGGCGCATGCGCTGATCAAGGTCGCGGCGGCCCGCGCGTTGCGGGAGGCGCCGCGGCTGGTGCCGCAGGCGGGGCTCTATGACGAGTTCTGCGCCCGCTTCCCCTATGACGAGACCGAGGACCAGCAGGGCGCCATCGACGCCGTGCTGGACGACATGGCGACCGGCCGCCCGATGGACAGGCTGATCTGCGGCGATGTCGGCTTCGGCAAGACCGAGGTGGCACTGCGCGCCGCCTTCGCGGCGGCGCTGTCAGGGCGCCAGGTTGCGGTGGTGGTGCCGACGACGCTGCTGGCGCGGCAGCATTTCAAGACGTTCTCGGAGCGCTTCCACGGACTGCCCGTGCGGGTCGCGCAGGCCTCGCGTTTCGTTCCGGCGGCCGAGCTGAAAGTCGTGAAGGCGGGGCTGGCCGACGGCACGATCGACATCGTCGTCGGCACCCATGCGCTGCTCGGCAAGGCGATCGCCTTCAAGGAGCTGGCGCTGTTGATCGTCGACGAGGAGCAGCATTTCGGCGTCGCCCACAAGGAGCGGCTGAAGGACCTGCGCGCCGAGGTGCATGTGCTGACCCTGTCGGCGACCCCGATCCCGCGCACGCTGCAGTTGGCGCTCACCGGCGTCAGGGAGCTGTCGATCATCGCCACGCCGCCGGTCGACCGGCTGGCGGTGCGCACCTTCATCGCGCCGTTCGATCCGCTGCTGGTGCGCGAGGCGCTGCTGCGCGAGCGCTATCGTGGTGGCCAGAGCTTCTATGTCTGTCCGCGGATCGAGGACATTGGCGAAGCGAAGGCGTTCCTCGCCGCCGAGGTGCCGGAGGCCAAGGTGGCTGTCGCGCACGGCCAGCTGGCGGCCACCGAGCTCGAGGACGTGATGACGGCGTTCTACGAGGGCAAATACGACATCCTGCTGTCGACCGCGATCGTCGAGTCGGGCCTCGACATTCCTGCCGCCAACACGCTGATCGTGCACCGCGCCGACATGTTCGGCCTCGGCCAGCTCTACCAGCTGCGCGGCCGGGTCGGCCGCGGCAAGACGCGCGCCTATGCGCTGTTTACCGTGCCGGCGACCCGCACGCTGACCGCTCAGGCGGAGCGCCGATTGAAGGTGCTGCAGTCGCTCGACACGCTGGGCGCAGGCTTCCAGCTCGCCAGCCACGACCTCGACATCCGCGGCGCCGGCAATCTCCTCGGCGACGAGCAGTCCGGCCACATCAAGGAGGTCGGCTACGAGCTCTACCAGCAGATGCTGGAGGAGGCTGTGGCCCACCTCAAGGCAGGCATCACTGACGACGAGGTTGGCGGGCAGTGGTCCCCCTCGATCACGGTCGGCACGCCCGTCACCATCCCCGAGCACTACGTGCCAGACCTGCATCTGCGGCTCGGCCTCTACAAGCGGCTGTCGACGCTCGACACTGACGCTGACATCCGCTC
>JBEIIL010000012.1:0-42665 GCA_040380755.1 Methylobacteriaceae bacterium
ACGCCGATCAGCCTGTAGGATCGGCGACGTCCGAGACCTTCAAGGTCATGGAGCGGCGTCTGCTGAAGGCGATCATGACCCCTGCCATGATCGTGACATGGCTGGCGGGTCTGTGGCTCGCGTCGTCGGCGGGCTGGTGGAGCGCCGGTTGGTTCCACGGCAAGCTGCTTCTCGTTCTCGGGCTTTCGGCCATGCATGGCGTCATGGCTGGTTGGGTGCGCGCCTTCGCGATGGATTCCAACACCTGCAAGCCGCGATTCTACCGGTTCATGAACGAAGTCCCGACGCTGATCATGATCGGCGTGGTCATTCTGGTGATCGTTAAGCCGTTTTGAAGCGGGCCGAGACGGGCCTTGTCTTGGCTGACGAAAGGCGCTATCGAGGTTTCGCTTCCATCCAGTGTTGTCGGTGGTCCTGCACGTCTTTGCGGCGCTCTCGCTGAGCGGACCCCACCTCCAGCGTTACGGGAACCGGCATTGCGGTTCCACGTTCCAGACAATCTCCCTTCCGCCTAACCGCTCCAGCCGCGAGCGGATCTCCAGGACAGTTCCATGCGGGAAATCAAACTTCAGGATCTCAAGGCGAAATCGCCGACCGAGATGCTCGCCTTTGCGGAAGAGCAGCAGGTCGAGAATGCCAGCACGATGCGCAAGCAGGAGCTGATGTTCGCCGTCCTGAAGCAGCTAGCGTCCAACGAAATCGAGATCATCGGCGAAGGTGTGGTCGAGGTCCTGCCCGACGGCTT
The DNA here is from genome assembly GCA_040380755.1 of Methylobacteriaceae bacterium. Taxonomy (GTDB): domain Bacteria; phylum Pseudomonadota; class Alphaproteobacteria; order Rhizobiales; family Beijerinckiaceae; genus Alsobacter. Next base: position 746 of record JBEIIL010000012.1, read on the forward strand.
CGGGTTCCTGCGGTCGCCGGACAGTAACTATCTGGCCGGACCCGATGACATCTACGTTTCTCCATCGCAGATCCGTCGCTTCGGCCTGCGCACCGGCGATACGGTCGAGGGTCAGATCCGCAGCCCGAAAGACGGCGAGCGTTATTTTGCGCTGCTCAAGGTCAACACCATCAATTTCGAAGATCCCGAGAAGGCGCGGCACAAGGTCAATTTCGACAATCTGACGCCGCTCTATCCCAACAGCCGGCTCAAGCTCGAACTGGAGGACCCCACCCGCAAGGATTTCTCGGCGCGGGTGATCGATATCGTCTCGCCGATCGGCAAGGGCCAGCGCGCGCTGATCGTCGCTCCGCCCCGGACCGGAAAGACGGTGCTGTTGCAGAACATCGCCCAGTCGATCACCTCCAACCACCCCGAGTGCTACCTCATCGTCCTGCTCATCGACGAGCGGCCCGAAGAGGTGACGGACATGCAGCGGTCGGTGCGCGGCGAGGTGGTGTCCTCCACCTTCGACGAGCCGGCGTCGCGGCATGTGCAGGTCGCCGAGATGGTGATCGAAAAGGCCAAGCGCCTGGTCGAGCACGGCCGTGACGTGGTGATCCTGCTCGACTCGATCACACGCCTCGGGAGGGCCTACAACACGGTCGTTCCGTCGTCCGGCAAGGTCCTGACCGGCGGCGTCGATGCCAACGCGCTGCAGCGGCCGAAGCGCTTCTTCGGTGCCGCCCGCAACATCGAGGAAGGGGGCTCGCTGACCATCATCGCGACCGCGCTGATCGATACGGGCAGCCGTATGGACGAGGTGATTTTCGAGGAGTTCAAAGGGACCGGCAATTCCGAGATCATTCTCGACCGCAAGGTGTCGGACAAGCGGGTGTTCCCGTCGCTCGACATTACCCGCTCGGGCACCCGTAAGGAGGAGTTGCTGGTCCCCGCGGATGTTCTCAAGAAGATGTATGTGCTGCGCCGGATCCTCAACCCGATGGGGACTGTCGACGCGATCGAGTTCCTGCTCGACAAGCTGCGCCAGACGAAGACCAATGGCGACTTCTTCGACAGCATGAACACCTGAGGCTGGAGCGCCGCCGGAGCCGATTCGGCTCCGGAATAACATCTGCCCCGACGGTGCGGCATGACCGGCGATACCATTTTCGCCCTAGCGACCCCTCCCGGCCGCAGTGCCGTCGCGATCCTTCGGATCAGTGGCCCAGGATCCCGATTCGCTCTCGAAACAATTTGCGGCCGACTGCCCGTGCCTCGCCAGGCCGGGCTTAGGACCCTGCGCGACGCAGAGGGCCAGGCCATCGACCGTGGCCTCGTGCTGTGGTTTCCGGGTCCCGCCAGCGCAACTGGGGAAGATTGCGCTGAATTCCACGTCCATGGTGGACGGGCCATTGTCGATGCTCTGGTCCAGATGCTCGTGCGACTACCCGGATGTCGCCCTGCTGGTCCCGGGGAGTTCACGCGCCGGGCGCTGGAGAACGGGCGGATCGATCTGACCCAGGCGGAGGCCGTTGCAGACCTCGTCGACGCCGCCACAGACGCCCAGCGGATCCAGGCCCTGCAGCAGGAGGGGGGCGCGTTGCGGCGGGCCGTCACGCAGTGGCGGACACTCCTCATCGAGGTTTTGGCACAGTTCGGGGCGCTGCTGGATTTTGCCGACGAGGGCGATGTTGGTGAAGACCGCACAAGGGAGGTTGCTTTGGTCGCGCTGGCGGATCTGTCCGCTTCACTGACCGAAGCTCTCCGCGCAGCAAAGCGGGGGGAGCGGTTGCGCGAGGGCTTTTTGGTGGTCTTTGTCGGGGCGCCCAACGCAGGCAAGTCGTCGCTGGTCAACGCCATGGCGGGCCGCGACATCGCCATCGTGACGCCACACGCCGGCACAACCAGGGATGTGGTGACCGTCGATATGGCGATCGCGGGCCTGCCGGTCCGCCTCGCCGATACGGCTGGTCTGCGCGAGACAGCGGATCCTGTGGAAGCGATCGGCATTGGGCGTGCACTGGAGCAGGCCGAAGCTGCAGACCTGACCCTCTGGCTGAGCCCGGACGGGTTTGCGGGCTCGCGGCCGCCAGGTGGCCTCGTCCTGAAGGTCCGGACCCAGATCGATTCGGCTCCGGAGCGTTTCGACGATCGACGGGCGGACCTGGCGGTCTCGGCCCTGACAGGAGAGGGTTTGGATCTGCTGAGGAACCGGATTGTCGACCTCCTGGGTGGCTCTCATGCCGCTCCTTCGCTGGTGACCCGGGAGCGGCACCGGTTTGCCATTGTCGAGGCTCTGGACCATGTCGAGGCTGCTCGGGATGGGTTGACGTCCGGACGTTGGCCTGAATTGGTGGCGGAGGATGTCCGGCTTGCGGTTCGGGCCTTGGACGAACTTGTCGGGGCGGTCGGGGTCGAGACGGTGCTCGACCGGCTGTTCTCAGGCTTTTGCATCGGGAAATAGTTTCACGTGAAACGCTTCGATTCGACTCTGCAACGATCCGTCGACGTGGTTGTCGTGGGCGGTGGCCATGCCGGGACCGAGGCCGCCGCCGCGGCGGCGCGTTGCGGCGCGACCACTGTGCTGGTGACGCAGCGGTGGGAGACCGTCGGCGTCATGTCGTGCAACCCGGCAATTGGCGGGCTTGGCAAGGGCCATCTCGTCCGGGAAATTGATGCGCTTGATGGATTGATGGCGCTTGCTGCGGACCGGGCAGGGATTCAGTTCCGGGTCCTCAATCGGCGGAAGGGTCCGGCAGTGCGAGGGCCAAGGGCACAGGCCGACCGGTCGCTCTATCGGCAGGCTGTCCAGGATCTGTTGAGCGAGACCGAGGGTGTCAGCCTTCTCGAAGGAGACGTGGCCGACCTGATTGTTCAGGGCACCACGGTGACGGGCGTCGTGCTGCGGGATGGGACCCGGTTGACGGCCGGTGCCGTCGTCCTGACGACCGGGACATTCCTGGAGGGACTCATTCATCTCGGCGACACGCGAACGCCGGCAGGCCGGCTGGGCGATGCACCGTCCCGCGGGCTCTCGGCACGGTTGCGGGCCTTTGGGCTCGCCGTCGGCCGGTTGAAGACCGGAACACCGCCGCGGCTCGATGGCCGCACAATTGCGTGGGATCGCCTTGAGATGCAGGCGGGAGACGACCCGCCTGAGCCCTTCTCGATCCTGACCGGGGCGATCACCACCCGGCAGGTGCCGTGTGGCATCACGCGGACGACGGAAGAAGGCCATGCGCTGATCCGCGCCAATCTCGATCGGGCACCAGTCTATTCCGGCGCGATCAGCGGGCGCGGGCCCCGCTACTGCCCGTCCATCGAAGACAAGGTGGTTCGATTCGCCGACAAAACGACCCACCAGGTGTTTCTTGAGCCTGAGGGTTTGGAGGATCCAACAGTCTATCCGAACGGCATCTCGACCTCGCTGCCGGAGGATGTCCAGACCGCCTTTGTTGCGACGATGCCGGGGCTTGAGAACGCGCGGATCCTGCGGCCGGGCTACGCCATTGAGTATGACTATGTCGATCCACGGTGTCTGACGGCGGCTTTGCAGGTGCGGACCGTCCCGGGGCTGTTCCTGGCGGGGCAGATCAACGGGACGACAGGCTATGAAGAGGCCGCTGCCCAGGGGCTGTTGGCGGGGCTCAATGCTGCCCGTACCGCGACCGGGAACGAGGTTGTCACGGTTGACCGGGCCCAGGCCTATCTGGGTGTTCTGGTCGATGATCTCATCACGCATGGGGTGAGTGAACCCTATCGGATGTTCACCTCCCGCTCCGAGTATCGGCTGTCGCGGCGCAGCGACAATGCCGCGGAGCGGTTGACGGCAGGGGGAGATGCCTGGGGCTGTGTCGGGCCTGGCCGCCGGCGGACCCAGTCGGAACGCGCCGCGGCGCTCGCCGAAGGCCGTCATCTGCTGGACAGCCTGACGCTGACTCCGACCGAAGCGGCCCGCCACGGTCTTCGGGTCAACCAGGATGGCGTTCAGCGCAGCGCGTTTGCGCTGCTGGCGCAGCCGGATGTCGGAATGGCGCGGCTATCGTCGGTGTGGCCGGTGCTGAACAGCCTTCCTGCCTGGGTGGCTGATCGACTGGCCTCTGATGCGATCTATGCGGTTTATCTCGACCGCCAGGACCGGGATATCGCCACGTTTCGCCGGGACGAGGCGGTGGCGCTGCCAGCGTCGCTGGACTACGCGGGGTTGCCGGGATTGTCGGTGGAGTTGCGGCACAAGCTCAGCGCGGTGCGGCCTGCGACGCTGGGACAGGCCAGCCGGATCGAGGGCATGACGCCGGCGGCGTTGGCCATTCTGGCGGCCCGGGCCCGGGATCGATTCGGAGCCGAACTCCTTGGATAACCCTGCCGACCGGACCAGGGCGCTGGCGCTCGTCCCCGTTTCACGTGAAACCGAACGCCTGTTCGACCAGCTCATCGGTCTTCTCATGCGATGGCAACGGGTCAAAAACCTTGTGGGTCCGGCGACGCTCGCCAGTGTCTGGACCCGCCACCTGGCCGATTCGGCCCAGCTTCCTGCCCTGCTCCCGCACGCGCTGCGCTGGGTGGATCTGGGGTCCGGCGCCGGATTTCCGGGCCTCGTCATCGGCATCCTCCTGCGCGACAGGGAGGGTGCGCAGGTGCACTGCATCGAGGCCAACAGCCGCAAATGCGCGTTCCTGCGCGAGGTGGCGCGCACCCTGTCACTTCCGGTGATGGTTCACGACGGCCGCATCGAGGATGTTCTGCCGACGCTGGCCGGTCCGGTCGATGTGGTCACGGCCCGGGCCCTCGCGCCGCTCGCAGACCTGCTGTCGCTGACCAGTGGGCTGTTGACAACGGGGACCCTCGGACTGTTTCCCAAGGGTCAAGATGTGGGGGATGAATTGACCCAAGCCTCTAAATGTTGGACATTCAAGGCCTCAATGGTGGCGAGCAAGACCGATCCGAAGGCCCGGATCGTGCTGGTCGAAAGCCTCGGCGCCCGTATCGCGACAGGATGAGGCGGCGGATATGACGGTCGATTCCATTCGGCTCAGCCGATCGGGAAGCCTTCCCAGGGTTCTTGCCCTGGCCAATCAGAAGGGTGGTGTCGGCAAGACGACGACCGCCATCAATCTGGGGACGGCCCTCGCAGCCATCGGCGAGCGCGTGCTCATCGTCGACCTCGACCCGCAGGGCAACGCCTCCACGGGCCTGGGGATTGACCGCAAGAGCCGTCGCGTCTCAACCTATGACGTGCTGGTCGGCGCAGCGACGCTCGACGAGTCCATCCTGGAGACGGCCGTGCCACGGCTGAGCGTTGCGGCCTCGACCCTCGACCTGCTGGGGGTCGAACTCGAGATCGCCAGCCAGAAGGATCGCGCCCACCGGTTGCGCAATGCTGTCGCCAAGATGCACACAACACGGTGCGCAGCAGGACTAGAGGCCTACAGCTATGTGCTGGTGGATTGCCCGCCGTCCCTGAACCTGCTCACGATCAACGCCATGACGGCGGCCGATGCCGTGCTGGTCCCGCTACAGTGCGAGTTCTTCGCCCTGGAGGGGCTCAGCCAGCTGCTCAAGACCGTCGAACAGGTTCGGGTCGCGCTCAACCCCAAGCTCAGCATCCACGGTGTGGTGCTGACGATGTTTGACCCCCGAAACAATCTCTCCAACCAGGTTGTTCAGGACGTCCGGCAGTTCATGGGCGACAAGGTTTACGACACCGTCATTCCCCGCAATGTGCGGGTTTCCGAGGCGCCCTCCTACGGCAAGCCGGTCCTGCTCTACGATCTGAAATGCTCGGGCGCGCAGGCCTATCTTCGTCTCGCCTCCGAAATCATCCAGCGCGAGCGAGCGCTTCAGGCCGCGTAAGCGGTCGGGGCTGCAGAGTACAGGAGTGCATCATGGCAGAAGAAGCAGTGCGGTCTCGGCTTGGACGGGGCCTTGCGGCCCTCATCGGGGATGTGGGCGAGGAGGTCGCTGCGGTCGAACGGTCGCGCGGGCAGCGCCGCGTTCCGATCGAGTTCCTGCGTCCCAATCCGCGCAATCCGCGCAAAAGCTTCGACGAACAGGAGCTTGAGGACCTGGCGGGCTCCATCCGCGAGAAGGGCATCATCCAGCCGATCCTCGTGCGAACCCTGCCGGGAATGGCGGATGTCTACGAGATCATCGCGGGTGAACGCCGTTGGCGAGCCGGACAGCGCGCGGGCCTGCACGAGGTGCCTGTTCTGCTCGTCGAGGCGGGCGACCGCGAGGCGCTCGAGCTCGCCATCATCGAGAACGTCCAGCGGTCGGATCTCAACGCGCTCGAGGAGGCGCTGGGCTACGAGCAGCTGGTGGCCGAGTTCGGTTATGCGCAGGCGGACCTCGCGCGGATCATCGGCAAGAGCCGCAGTCACGTGGCCAACACGCTGCGCCTGCTCAGGCTGCCGGACGGCGTGAAGAGCATGGTGGCGCAGGGTCAGCTCTCCGCCGGTCATGCGCGCGCCCTGCTGTCGGTTCCCGATCCCGAGGCAACCGCCAAGCGGGTCGTGGAGCGCGGTCTCAACGTGCGCGATGTGGAGCGGCTCGCCCAGGACGAGGTCGCGGTGGCGGCGCAGCGGGCGAAGGCGCCGTCAATGGCGGCCCCGAAGCCCGACAAGGACGCGGATACGCGGGCGCTGGAAAAGGCGCTCGAGGACGCGCTAGGCATGGTGGTGGCGATCCAACACGGGTCGCGGGGCGGCGAATTGCGCATCCGTTACAAGACCCTGGAGCAGCTCGACAGCGTCTGTCATCGCCTGCGTGGGCAGTAACGGCGCAGCTGCGTCCACCTAATCGTCGTCGGCGAGCGGGTGCAGGTCCCTGACCATACCCTTGAGCCGCTCGTCGACGATGTGGGTGTAGATCTGCGTGGTCGAGATGTCGGCGTGGCCTAGCAGCTGCTGGACAACCCGCAGGTCGGCGCCACCGTGCAGCAGATGGCTGGCGAAGGCGTGCCGTAGCACGTGCGGGCTGACGGCAGCGGCTGGCAGCCCCGCCGCTCCGGCGGCCGCCTTCAGCTCGCGGGCGAAGACCTGCCGGGTCAGGTGTCCGGTCGCACTGTCGGCCGGAAACAGCCAGGGACCGCCTGACGGCTGCCCGGCTTCCTTCCTCAGGTCAAGATAGCGACGGATCGCGTCACTCGCGCGGAGATTGAGGGGGACAAGCCGTTCACGGCCACCCTTCCCGCGCACGCCGATGAGCCCCTCGCGGACCCGTGCCGCACTTGCCGGCAGCGATACGAGCTCGCTCACCCGCAAGCCGGTGGCATAGAGGGTTTCGAGCAAGGCGACGAGGCGTGCCGCCCGGATCCGCTCGGCAAAAGGCCGGGCCGGATCGTCAATGCCCTCTGCGGCGGTGGCCAGCAGGCGGTCGACTTCGGGAACTCCCATGACCTTCGGCAGTGGCCGGCCGCGCCTGGGGCCGGTGAGGATGCCGGTCGGGTCATCGGCACGCAGGCCTTCGCCGTAGAGAAACTTGTGCAACTGCCGCACCGCAGAAAGGCGGCGCGCCGCCGAAGACGCTTTCAGGCCGCGGGTCGAAAGATCCGAGAGATAGCGGCGGACGGAAGCTGTGTCGGCGTCCAGCGGGCCCGACCCTTCACCGGCAAGAAACGCCGTATAGTCGTCCAGATCCCGCGTGTAGGCATCGAGGGTGTTGCGCGCCGCGCCTCTTTCGGCTGCCATCATCGCGAGAAACGCAGCGACCGGGCCGCGATTGCGGGATGCGGTATTCATTTCTGCTGCCGTGACGCGGGGATCGTCACGCTGATCTCGCGCGGTTCGGGTTCATACAGCGTCGCCAGGGCGAGCATGCCCCCGTAGGCACATCCGGCCAGGATCCCGACGACGATCAGAAATCGGAGGATGACGGGCACAGGGGTCTCACGGAGCGCTTACGAGCTCTTTCGACCATGATGCAGGACCGAAGGCAAGGGACGTGAAAACGCGTCGCGTCTCTGCTACTCAAGGCGCTCGTGGCCGAATGGCCGATCCGGACCGCCGTCGTGACCGCCACCCTTGCCAGCGCCGCAGACGCCACGGAAGGAACCCGTCTGCGGGCCCTTCTCGGTGAGCGCTGCGTGGTCCTCGTCGGCATGATGGGGGCCGGCAAGAGTTCCGTTGGCCGACGCCTTGCCCACCGGCTGGGGCTGCCTTTTTCCGATGCCGATACGGAAATCGAGAAGGCGGCCGGCATGACCATCCCGGAGATTTTCGCCGCTAGGGGTGAAACGGAGTTCCGCGACGGCGAGCGACGCGTGATCGCAAGACTGCTCGCAGAGGAGCCGAGGGTGCTGGCCACCGGCGGCGGGGCGTTCATGCATGCCGAGACGCGGCACCGAATCGCCGAAAGGGGCCTTTCGGTGTGGCTGAAGGCGGATTTTGACGTGCTCATGCGCCGGGTTCGCAAGCGGTCGAACCGACCACTCCTGTCCAATCCCGATCCCGAGGGTACGCTGCGCCGGCTGATCGATCAGCGCTATCCGGTCTATGCGCTGGCGGACGAGACGATCCAGTCCCGCGATGTGCCGCATGAGGTGATCGTAGGCGAAATCATTGCACGGCTCGCCGAACGCCTTGGCCCTTCGGCAAAATCGCCATGACCCTTCCGGCAGTCGTTCATGTCCCTTTGCCGGGTCGCGCCTACGACATCGTGATTGGCGATGGCCTGGTGGCGGGCGCCGGCGACCGTCTTGCCGTGCTGGCGCCGGGCGCTGCGTGCTGTGTGGTCAGTGACGAGACGGTTGCGGCGCTGCACGGGCCGGCGCTGGCCGAATCGCTCGATGGCGCCGGAATTCGTCATGCCGTGGTGACGGTGCCGCCCGGCGAAGGCTCCAAGAGCTATGCCATGTTCGAACGTGTCTGCGACGCCATCATCGCGGCACGGATGGAGCGCGGCGACCTTGTCGTGGCGCTGGGAGGCGGTGTTGTCGGCGACCTCGCCGGATTTGCCGCCGCCACCGTGCGGCGCGGCATGGGCTTGGTACAGATCCCGACCAGCCTGCTTGCGCAGGTTGATTCTTCCGTCGGCGGCAAGACCGGCATCAATTCACCGCACGGCAAGAACCTCATCGGCGCGTTCCACCAGCCGCGCCTGGTTCTTGCCGATACCGGCGTCCTCGGTACGCTTTCGCCGCGCGAGTTTCGCGCCGGCTATGCTGAAGTCGTCAAATACGGGCTGATCGACGACCCCGCCTTTTTCGCGTGGCTGGAGGACCATCATCGCGATGTCTTCACCGGCGGGCCCGGCCGGGCTCACGCGATTGCCGTCAGCTGTCGCGCCAAGGCCGCCATGGTGGTCCGGGACGAAACCGAACAGGGCGACCGCGCCTTGCTCAACCTCGGCCACACCTTTGCGCATGCCTTCGAGCGGCTCACCGATTATGACGGCACACGGCTCGTCCATGGAGAGGCGGTTGCCGTTGGCCTTGTTTGCGCGTTCCGATTTTCGGCCCAGCTCGGGCTGTGCAGCGGCCAGGATGCTGGGCGGGTGGAGGGGCATCTGCGCACTGTCGGCCTGCCGACGCGGATCGGCGCCATTCCGGGCTGGCAGCATCATGCCGACGCGGTGCTTGACGCCATGTTCCAGGACAAGAAAGTCAGCCGCGGCGCCCTGACCTTTATTCTGGCCCGGGGTCTTGGCGAGAGTTTCATTGCCCGACGCGTCGATCCGGGAGCGGTTCGCGGCTTCCTCGATGCGGAGTTGTCGCACAGCTGAGTGGGAGCGATGGAGAGTTTGGACTTCGAAACCAACCCCGGGCTCGCGCTGGCCATCATTGTGCTCTGCCTCGCGCTGTCAGCGTTTTTTTCAGGTGCCGAAACGGCCCTGACGGCCGCGTCGCGGGCGCGGATGCACGCGCTTGAACAGGCGAACGATGCGCGCGCACGGATCGTCAATCGCCTGCTGCAGTCACGCGAAAGGCTGATCGGCGCCATGCTGATCGGCAACAGTGTGGTCAATATCGGCGCCTCGGCCTTCACGACGAGCGTTCTGGTGTCGCTGTTCGGTCCCGAAGGCGTGATCTACGCGACTGTTGGCATGTCGATCCTGGTGATCGTCTTTTCAGAGGTCATGCCCAAGACAGTTGCGATCAACAAGCCGGACCAGGCGGCCCTGTTGCTGGCGCGACCGGTCTCCTGGGTCGTGGCCCTGCTGGGTCCGGTAACGCTCGCCATCGAGGCCTTTGTGCGGGTGGTGCTGCGGCTGTTCCGAATCGACATCAACGAGAACCAGAGCGTCCTGTCGGCCAGCGACGAGATCCGCGGCACGGTCGACCTGCTGCAGCGGGAAGGCAGCGTCGAGAAGGAGGCAGGCCGCATGTTCGGCGGCATCCTGGACCTCGAGGATCTCGAAGTCTCCGACGTGATGATCCACCGCACGAAGATGCGAACGATCTCGGCCGATCTGTCGTCGGAGGAGATTGTCCGCGAGATCCTGTCCTCACCCTACACGCGCCTGCCCCTGTGGTCGGGGACGCCCGAGAACATCGTCGGCGTGCTGCACGCGAAGGACCTGCTGCGGGCGCTGGACGCGGTGAAGGGCGATGCCGCGTCCCTCGACGTCAAGGCGATCGCGCTGGATCCGTGGTTTGTCCCCGACACCACGTCTCTGCCAGACCAGCTCAAGGCGTTCCTGACGCGCAAGACCCATTTCGCCCTCGTCGTCGACGAGTATGGCGAGGTGATGGGGCTCGTGACGCTGGAGGACATCCTCGAGGAGATCGTGGGTGACATCAAGGACGAGCACGACCTGACCGTTCAGGGCGTCCGTCCACACCCGGACGGCTCGGTCAGCGTCGACGGATCGGTGCCGGTGCGTGACCTCAACCGTGCCATGGACTGGGCGCTGCCCGACGAGGAGGCCACGACGATAGCAGGCCTGGTCATCCATGAGGCGCAGATCATTCCGGATGCCGGTCAGATCTTCACCTTTCACGGCTACCGCTTCCAGGTGCTTCGCAAGTCCCGTAACCGGATCACCGCGCTGCGCATCACGCCCGTCTTGCGGACCGGGGCCAAGCCCTAGCCGGCATTTCTTTATCCGGCGACGATGCCCGAGCCCGCCGGGCGCAGTGGCTGGTCCATAAACTGCGCCTTGGCCAATGCGGCGAACCGGCCGCCCACCGACACGAGTTCGTCAAAGGTGCCGGCTTCGACGATGCGTCCCTGGTCGAACACGAAGATCCGGTCGGCGTTGCGGATCGTCGCCAGCCGATGGGCGATGACGAAGGTGGTGCGGCCCCGCATGACCTCCTCCAGCGCCTTCTGCAGCTTGGACTCCGTTCCGGCATCAAGCGCCGATGTCGCCTCGTCGAGGATCAGGATCGGCGGGTCCTTCAGCAGTGCGCGGGCGATCGAGATGCGCTGGCGCTCGCCGCCAGACAGCGACCGGCCGCGCTCGCCCACCATGGTGTCGATCCCCTCCGGCAGGCGGCCGATGAACTCGGACGCCTGGGCGCGCTCCAGCGCGGTCAGAATCTCCTCGCGCGTGGCGTCTGGCTTGCCGACGCGCAGATTATCCTCGATTTCGCGCGCAAACAGCATTGGCTCCTGGAACACCACGCCGATATTGCGCCGCAACGATGCCAGACTCAGCTCGCGAATGTCGCGTCCATCAACGAGGACACGCCCTGACTGCGGATCGAAGGCTCGGTGCAGAAGTCCCAGGGTCGTCGACTTGCCCGATCCCGTCGCGCCGACAAGCGCCACCGTCTCGCCAGGCTTCACCTCGAAGCTGACGTCGGCAACTGCAGCTCGCTTGCCGTCATACGAGAAGCTGACCTTGTCGAACGCCACCGTGCCGACAGCGCGCCCGAGGTCGGCGGCGCTTGGCAGGTCGCGGACCGACGGCACCGTGTCGAGGATGTCGAAGAACTCGCGCAGCTTCGGGACCTGCATGAACAGGCCGTTGACGAAGCTGACCACCTGCTCCATTCGCCCGACCAGCATCGTGGCGAGACTCATGAATCCGACGATCTCGCCAACGCTGGCCAGGCCGCGCAGGTTGAGCCAGGTGCCGAGCAGGAACACGCCGAGGATGGTGATGGTCGCAGACGCACGGGTTGCCACGGCGGCCAGGGCCCACCACGACAGGACTGGACTTTGGGCGGCGAGCAGCTGGTCGATGATCGACCGCATGGCCCGCGCTTCGGTGTCCACCCGGGTGAAGCTCTGGATCACCGGGACGTTGCCCAGCGCGTCCGAGGCATGCTCGGCCAGGTTGGAGTGATAGCGCTCGACGGAGCCCTGCAGCGTCTCGGTCTTGCGGAGCACGAGCGCTGTCAGGATGGTGAAGATCGCCAGCAGCACCACCAGAAGCAGGCCGAGGCGCCAGTTGTAGAAAAGGCTCAGTGGCAACAGCACGAGCAGGGCCACGAATGAGGCGAAGTGCTCGCGGAAGAACGACAGCATGAGCCACTGCATCCCGCCGGCGCCTTCCAGCATCACTTTCAGGACGCGGCCCGAATGGGTGCTGACATGGAACTGCAGCGGCAGCGTCAGGACGTGCTCGAAGAAATTGGCGACCACGGCGAGCCGTCGCCGGTGGGACAGCCGATCGGCATGCAGTGCGATCAGGACGCTCGACCCGATCGTGAACAGGCCGAACGTCACCCAGATGGCAACCAGCGGACCAAGCTCCGCGATCCCGGGTGCAATCCCCGTGGCTTGCGCCTTTGAAAGAATGTCGACGATGCGCCCGAACAGCAGCGGCTCGGCAAACTGGGCAGCCGCCAGGAACACATTGGCAATGGCCAGGAACACGCCGAGCCGGGCCTCGGGGCCGAGCTGCTTGAGGACGCGAAAATAGAGCTGGGATGTCGACATGGGCGCCTGCAAGCGGATGCGGTGGCGCAACTTATCTTGGTCTGTGGAATGGTCCACCCCTCCGGCCAAGAATGGGTCCGACTTAACGCTTCCTTCAGCGCACAATCCTACGGTGCATTTACGACGGGTACAGAAGTGCCTGGGCGCATGAACCTGCTGGATCAGCCATGGATTTCGCGACGATCATCGGGCTCGTGATCGGGATTGCAGTCGTCTGCACCCTTGTCCTCATGGGCGGCAGCTTCTCACTGTTCTACGACATCCATGCGGTGATCGTGATCGCCGGCGGGTGTGGGGCAGCAACGATTATCAGGTTTCCGTTCTCGGCGCTGGTCCACGGCTTCCCGATGGGCCTGAAATACGCGTTCACGATGCGCAAGATGCATCCTCGCGACCTGATCGACGAACTGACCAAGATTGCCGAAACCGCCCGCCGCAACGGGCCCAACGCGCTCGAGAACATGCAGGTCGACGACCCGTTCCTGGCCCAGGGCATGCGCTTCGTCGCCGACGGCTATGACCGCGACTTCATTCGAGACACGCTGGAGCGCGATCGCGACAACTTCCTTCAGCGATTGGAGGAAGGATCCAAGATCTACCGGCATATGGGTGACGCGGCGCCGGCCTGGGGCATGGTCGGCACGCTGATCGGCATGGTGCAAATGTTCGCCAACATGGAAGACCCCTCGAAGCTCGGCCCCTTCATGGCGATCTCGCTGCTGGCCACGCTCTATGGCGCGCTCGTTGGCAATCTTTTCTGCCTGCCGATCGCCGACAAGCTCCACCTCAAGCTCGAGGAGGAGGACATTTCCCGCACCCTGATCATCGACGGCATCCTGCAGATCCGCGATGCCAAGAGCCCGACCATCGTTCGCGAGATGCTGATGGCCTACCTGCCGGATCATCACCGCCACGACATGGCCGAGGCGGCCTGAGGCCCGGCGATGGCGCGCAAGAAGGGCGGCGGCCACGGGGGCCATGGCTGGTTCGTGACGTTCGCCGACCTGATGGCGCTGCTGATGAGCTTCTTCGTGATGCTCACGGCGATGTCGACCCAGGACCAGAAGAAGCTCCAGATCGTCGCCGGCTCGATGCGCGACGCCTTCGATACGCAGCGTGAGTCGCGGCTCTCGGGCATCGTCGAATCGGACGGCATCCCGGTGCGTCCGAACCTCAAGAACGTCAAGCAGGCACCGCCCGAGCGGGGCTCCGACTTCACGGCGCCGAGCCAGTTCGACAGGCCGGACGAGGGCGTGGCGGTGACGTCTTTTGACCGCGCCTTCGCGCTCGCCGCCGCATCATTGCGCCAGGCCCTGCAGGACCTGCCGGAAATCACCGAGGTGTCGAAGAACGTCATCGTCGAGGAGACGCGTGACGGCCTCAACATCTCGATTGTCGACCAGGACGGGCGCGCCATGTTCGCCGATGGCTCGCGCGAGCCGTTTGAACGGACCAGGCGCCTGCTGGAGAAGATCGCGCCGAACCTGCGGCGCATGCCCAACCGCATTCAGGTCAGCGGCCACACCTCCGCGGCTCGGCCCGGCTCGCGGCCCGGCTGGACCGCATGGGAGCTGTCCATCGGCCGCGCCGCCAGCGTGCGCGAGATCCTGGCGATGAGTGGCATTCCCGATGATCGCTTTGCCGGCGTCATCGGACGGGCCGATACCGAGCCGATGTTTCCCGACAATCCCTACCTGCCCGCCAACCGCCGCGTCACCATCACGCTGATGAAGGAAGCGCCGCCGCTGCCGACGGGCCGGTTCTAGAGCGTCAGTCGGTGACGATGATCGTCCAGTAGACCTGGTACTTGGTGCCAGGGCGGTACATCGCCCCGATGCCGATCCGCCGGCCGCCCGGGGCCAGCATCACGGCGTTGTGCGGCGGTGAATCACGCCAGCCGGAAAACGCCTCGGCGAGCGTGCGGTAGCCCGCCGAGACGCGCTCGAGCCGCAGCCCCCCTGCCGCACCCCTCTGGGCCGCCAGGACGGGCATCTCGCCCCAACCCGCCGTGTCGGTCTCCGCCATGGAAGCGGCCCGCCGGCGCGCCTCCTCGGCGAGGACCGGATCCTGGGTGAGGGAGGAGAGCCCGTTGCGCACTCGCCATGCGTTCACCATCCCGGATGCTGCAACCGGATCCAGCACCGCGCCCTGGTCGATGCGTTGATAGAAGGACGGCGTCGGATCGGTGACCGGCCCTGCGACCGTGCAGCCGCCGAGCGTGGCAAGCAGAAGAAGCGCCCCGACCGGCCTCATCGCTCGGTCGGTCCGGTCGCCTCGGAGGGCCTTGGCTGCACCGGCGGCAGCGGCAATGGATCATCACTGTCCGCTGTCAGGGCCAGGCGCTCGCGGATGGCGTTCATGTCATTGCGCAGATCGCTCAATCCGTCGATTTCCAGCTTTGCAGGCCCTGCCGGGACCACGACCTTGGCGTCGCGCAGCTGCCTGACCACCACAAAAGATATGTCGCTGGAAATCCGCGCCACGGTCTCGATCTCGGGCACGAACGCGATCAGATCGAAGACCAGGTTGGTATCGGTGATGCTTTTCAGCAAAATCCTGGGAGCCGGATCCTCCAGCACGTCGGGATGTTCGACGGCTGCCTCCCGCAGGATGCGGGCCACGAGGTCGGGATCGGCATCGCGCGGCACCGGGACGGTGATCAGCACCCGGCCGGTGCGGTCGCCATGGACCCAGTTCTTGACGGTGCCCGACACCAGCGTCGAATTTGGCACGATGAGCGTACCTCGGTCGAACGTGTCGATCTCGGTGGCGCGGACATTGATCCGACGGACATGACCCTGGTCCGCGCCGACCACCACCCAGTCCCCTACCCGGATGCCACGCTCCGCCAGCAGGATGAGGCCCGACACGAAATTGTTGACGATGGACTGCAGTCCAAAGCCGATGCCGACCGACAGCGCGCCGGCAACGATGGTCAGCTTGTCGAGGCTCAGCCCCAAGAAGGATACGGAAATGGCGCTGGCGAGCACCACGCCCGCATAGCCGATTCCGGTGCTGATCGAGTTTTTCAGCCCGGCATCGAGCCCGGTATGCGGGAAGTATCGCGCCTGCAGCCAGCGCTGCAGCGCCCGTGTCCCCACGATACCGCCGATGAACAGGATGATGGCCATCAGGACGTTGGAGGGGGAGACGGTGACACCCCCGAGTGTGAACCCGAAGAACGCAACCCGTACCGATCCCATCACGTCGCCGGTCTCGACCCCCCATGGCGCCAGCAGCAGGAGGACGCCGAATGCGAGCAGCAGGAGCCGTCCAACCCCGCCAATCAGGACGCCGAACTGCTCCAGCGACCGCCGCGATACCCCTATGGTCGCGTGGAAGGTCTTCGAGGCCCGCCCTTTTGCCGAAAACAGCAGGCTGGACCCCTCATCCGTCAGGGTCAGCAGCAGGCTCAGCGTCGGGATGACCAGCGCAGCCCAGACGATCTGCTCGGCCAGGAACCAGGCGAAGGCAAGATAGCCCAGCACCACCGCCGCCACGATGGCGGTGACAAAGGCCCACCCCACCAGGCGCAACAGTCCCGTGTAATCGGGGGTCGTGCCGACATGCGGTCCGAACGCCTCCTCGTCCTCCGGGTCGACCTTGCGGATCAGTTGCAGCGTCCGTGCGAGGGCCAGCGCAATCAGAAGAGCAACCACCGCGTTGGTGACGGCCGTCAGTTTCAGCCCGGCTGCAATCGTCTGGTAGAAGGTCTCCAGCACCCGCCGCAGCACGACCAGTAAGGCAATCAGCGTATCGACCCGCATCAGCTGGGCGGCACGATCGTCAGAGACGTCGACAAGCCGCCAGTTGCGCCGGTCCGGGGCGAGCATGCCGTCCGTCAGGCTGCGCACCACCGCGATGAACGCAGCACCGCCCAGCATCGTGGCAAAAACCGGCAGAAGCCGGGGCGGGAGCAGGTCCAGCGACCGCACGATCTGGAAGATCAGGAAGGCGGCCAGCATCGGCCCGGCCGATCCCAGGATGGTGATCATCGCCGCCGCCATGGCCTTGTCGAGTCGCGACGGCTGGCCGGCATGACGATCGCGCTTGGCGAAGGTCAGGGCGAAGCGGCGGACGGGTACGATCAGCAGGACCGCAAGCAGCAAGGCACCGAGCACCGCGAAGGCGGCCTTGGGGTCGAGCCGCGCCCCGGCCCGCTCCACCGCATCCGTGGCGACCTGGACCGCGGCCTTGAAATCATGCGGGACCGACCCCAAAACCTCCGCCCATAGGCGTGGCGCCAAGATGCTGTTGGAACTCTCGAACAGACGCCGCGCAAACAGGTCCCGACGCATGTCGGTGATCTGCTTGTCGATCTGTTCCGCTTGCACGATCAGAGACCGACCGATCCGGGTGGTCTCCTCCACCTCGGTCAGGGCCGCCTGGCGCTCCTCGCGCTCGCGGGCCGCGTCGGAGCTCTCGGGGGGCGACTTATCGTCGGGCTTGGGTCCGAGTTCCTTCAGCCGTGAGCGGATCGCTTCGCCGCGAGGCGCAATGTCAGCGATCGTCGTGCGAACGGAGTCGGCCAGGGGCACGACCAGCGCCCGCAGGGCGAGAAGAGCGTCGTCCGATGTGCCGCGGCGCTCGAGGCCGGCCTCGAGCTGGTCAAGCTGGACTCGCACACTCTCGAGCTTGGCGCGAGCGGCAACGGCAGGAGACTGGGCTGGCGTGCTCGATGGTGCCGACACGGCGGCGGGCTGGTCCGGCGGCTGTTGGCCGACGGACGCTGCGGCTGCCACGAGGCAGCCAGCGACCAGCACGGCCCGCAGGGCCCGCATGGCGATCCGCGGGAGTTGCATGTCGGTCCTCTCGTCGCGCCGGGCGTCCGGGTCCCGGAATCAGGTCACGCGACAGAAAGCCGACGGCTGTGGCTCCTGCAAGGCCGAAAACATGTCGATCAGCCTTCGGCAGCCTTCGCCGCCTTGGCACGCGCCACGCCTTCGAGGATCAGGGCCTTCGCTTCTGAGGCGTCGCCCCAGCGCACGACCTTGACCCACTTGCTGGTCTCAAGGTCCTTGTAGTGCTCGAAGAAATGCTTGATCTGGTCGATCGTGATCTGCGGCAGATCGGTGTAGTTCTCGATCTTCTCGTAGCGGCGGGTCAGCTTGGTCGCAGGCACGGCAACGATTTTCTCGTCGCCGCCAGCCCCGTCTTCCATGTAGAGCACGCCGACCGGCCGAACCGCCATCACGGCGCCCGGCACAATGGCGCGGGTGTTGGCCACAATCACGTCACAGGGGTCGCCGTCATCCGACAGGGTATGGGGAATGAACCCGTAGTTCCCGGGATAGCGCATCGACGTATAGAGAAACCGATCGACCACGAGGGCGCCGGAGGCCTTGTCCATCTCGTACTTGATCGGCTCGCCACCAATCGGAACCTCGATGATGCAGTTGACCTCGTCGGGGACGTTCTTGCCGGTCGGCACGGCGTCGATCCGCATGATACCCTCGCTATGGCGCGCTATGGTGCGCGTGGGCCTCTTTAGGCAAGCACGCACGGGGCCGCAAGAACGACTTTCCGCGTAGGTCAGGCCCAGCCGAAGGCGAACCGCTGGCGCAGCGCGCCGTCGAAGCGCTCTTCCATCTCACGCACCTTGATGCCACCGAGGTGGCGGTAGAACCCGCAGGCCCGATCATTGTCGGCAAGTGCCCAGACGATCAGACCCTCGAGCCGGCTGGCGACAAGGTCGCGCCGCGCCGCGTCGAACAACCGTCTTCCGAAGCCGACGCCCTGGTACTCAGGAGCGAGATAGAGCTCGAAAATCTCGCCGCGGTAGGGCGACGCCGCCAGGCGGTTGTGCCCGTAGCTCACATAGCCGCGCACGGCGTCGTCGAAATCAAGGACGGCGATGCGGCTGCCACGGTCGATGGCGCGCCGCCACCAGCGCGGACCCCGTCGCTCGACCATCCGCTCAAGTTCACGCCCCGGCACGATGCCGCGATAGGCCTCGCGCCAGGAGGAATCATGCACAGCCGCGACCGCGGCAGCGTCGGTGGGTCTGGCGAGGCGGACAGAGATGGCGGCCTGGGTCACATCACGAGTCTAGTGGCAGCGGCCGCCTGCCGTAAAGACCCTGCGCCGAACGGAGTCGGGCTGTGGAAAGGCCCCGGCATTGCCGCGCGGGTCCCCGGCTGGTATGGCGCAACCTCACGCCGGAGGGTCGTCCCGCCTTGCTGAATCGATCTTTGAAGCCCGAGGAGCGCTATGCCCGCCGGATGGCGCGCATTGCCCGATGGGATCGCCCGCTGGAGTCAGGCTGGGATCGCGCCCGTGCATGGGTGAACATGCTGCTCGTGGACCACGGCGTGTTCCGCCTCGCCTACCTCAACCTGCACCGCGTCACGCCGCAGTTCTGGCGATCCGCGCAGCCTGCACCGGGCGATATCGGACGTCTGGCGGCGGCCGGCTTGCGCACGGTGGTCAATTTGCGCGGTGGCCGCGAGCACGGTTCCTGGCCGCTGGAGCGCGAGGCCTGCGCAACCCACGGGATTGCGCTCGTCGATTTCGTCGTGCGGTCAAGGGGCGCGCCCGAGCGCGACACGGTGCTGGCCGCGGCCGAGCTGTTCGCCGGGCTGACCTATCCGGCTCTCGTTCACTGCAAATCTGGCGCCGACAGGGCCGGGTTCATGGCGGCACTGTTCCTGCTGATCCACGAAAAGCGGTCCCTCAACGAGGCGCTGGCCCAGCTCGACCTGCGCTACGGCCATTTCCGCTTCGCCAAGACAGGGATTCTGGACGCGTTTTTCGAACGCTACGGGGCCGAAGGTGAGGCCAAGGGCCTGACCTTCCTGGACTGGGTGCGCGACGTCTACGACCCCGACGCCCTGGCGCGGGATTTCAAGCCGCACGCCTTTTCGGATTTTGTCGTCGACCGGCTGCTCAAGCGCGAGTGAGGCCGAAGTCGGCCATGTCCTCTCCGGCCTGAAGCCGGTGCAGCATGGCGTAGATGCCGTTGCGAGCCAGCAGCGCGTCGTGGGTCCCGCTTTCGGCGATGGCACCCTTGTCGAGCACAACAATGAGGTCGGCGGACCGGATCGTCGAGAGCCGGTGCGCGATCACCAGTGATGTCCGGCCAGCGGTCAGGCGGGAGAGGGCCTCCTGAACAAGACGCTCGGACTCACTGTCGAGCGCGCTCGTGGCCTCGTCGAGCAGCAGGATCGGAGCATCCTTGAGAATGGCCCGGGCCAGCGCAACCCGCTGGCGTTCGCCGCCCGACAGGCGCGAGCCGCGATCGCCGACGCGCGTCTCATAGCCCTGCGGCAGGGCGGCGATGAAGTCATGCGCGGCAGCGGCCCGAGCAGCATCCTCGATGCTGGCCCGAGGCGCGTCTGGCCGTCCGAACGCGATGTTGGCGGCGACCGTGTCGTCGAACAGGACTGCATCCTGGGTCACGACCGCGACCTGGGCGCGCAGGCTTTCCAGCGAAACGCCGCGCAGGTCCTGGCCATCGATGGTCACCCGCCCTTCAGTCGGATCGTAGAGGCGGGGCACCAATGACATCAGGGTCGATTTACCTGACCCCGAGCGTCCGACCAGCGCCGTCATGGTGCCTCCTTTGACCGCCAGAGAGATGCCGCGGAGCGTGTCCTCGCCGTCCTGGTAGCGAAATCCGACGTCTTCAAACGTGATCGTGCCATCAGCCACCGCCAGGCTGCTGGCTCCGGGGCTGTCGACAACGGCGGGCTTTTCGTCCATCAGCGCGAACACGCGCTGCAGTGAGGCGATAGCCTCTTGCAGGATCGCGTTGAGGTTTCCAAGCGTCCGGAAGGACTGTGCGGCCAGAAGCATTGCGGTGATGAAGCCTGTGAAGTCACCGATCGTGGTCTGACCCTTGACGATCCGCCAGCCGATGAAGACGAGCACGCCCGCCACGGCCAGCCCGCCACCGATCTCGAGGATCGGATCAAGCCGTGCGCGCTGGTTGGCGGCCTTCATCTTCAGGCGACGGATCTGGTCGAACAGGCCAGCCGCCCGGCCCTTCAGGTAGGTTTCCAGCCCGTAGACTTTGGCAACGCGGACGCTGCCGAGGCTTTCTGACACCATGCTGGCCATGGCAGCCGTCTGCTCTTGCGTCGACATGGCGGTGCGCCGCAGCTTCTTGCCGAGCCGGATGATCGACGGAATCACCACCGGCAGGACCACCAGCGCGATCAGGGTGACCACCCAGTCGATCCAGAACATCACCGCCACGACCGCGACGGCGGTGGCGATATCGCGGAGGAACACGGTCGACAGGCGCGTCAGGGCCTCGCGGATATAGGCGAAATCGGTGGTGAAGCGCTGCGTCAGGGCCGCCGGTGATTCCCGGCCGAGCTGGGCGACATCGGCGTCGATCAGGTGGCCATACAGCGCCGACTGCATGTCGGCCTCGATCCGCGTCACCACCCGGTTGGTGAGGATCGCCTGGCCCAACATGGCGAAGCCCTTCACGGCCGTGACCAGGATGACGACGAACGGGATGAGCTGGACGACCCGCTTGTTCTGCGTGTCGAAGGCATCGAAGGCGGTCTTGATCACCAGCGGATAAAGGCTGCTCGCGCCGGCCAGCAGCACCACCATCACCATTACCAGCGCCAGGCTGGTCGTGTGAGGCCGCATCCAGTCACGCCACAGCCGTTGCAGCAGCGGCCATGTCGATGCGTCCGCGAGGGCGAGGGGTGGTCGCTTTGCCATGGGCTCCGAAGCCGGTCGCGGCATGGCGGACACGGTCCGCCGCCTGGCGACGGCGCGTTCTAGAGCATTTCGCCCGGCAGGGGAAACCGTGGCGGCAGGCTCAGTTGGCGCCGTCGAGCAGGCGCCTCGCGATGACCTGCGCCTGGATCTCGGCGGCTCCCTCGAAAATGTTGAGGATGCGGGCGTCGCAGAGCACCCGCGAAATCTCGTACTCCAGCGCGAACCCGTTACCGCCGTGGATCTGCAGGGCGTTGTCGGCGGCCGCCCAGGCAATGCGCGCACCGAGCAGCTTCGCCATGCCGGCCTCGACGTCGCAGCGCTTCTCGGCATCCTTGGCGCGTCCGGCGAAATAGGTGAGCTGCCGGGCGATGTTCACCTCGACGACCATCATCGCCAGCTTGTCGGAGACGCGCGGGAACGCGACGAGGGGCTTGCCGAACTGGATCCGCTCCTCGGCGTAGCGCAGGCCGAGGTCGAGGGCGGACTGGGCCACGCCCACGGCGCGGGCCGCGGTCTGGATGCGCGCCGACTCGAAGGTCTGCATCAGCTGCTTGAAGCCCTGGCCCTCGACGCCGCCGAGCAGGTTTGCGGCCGGGACCGCGAAGCCGTCGAAGGCGAGTTCATACTCCTTCATGCCGCGGTAGCCGAGCACCCCGATCTCACCGCCGGTGAGGCCAGCCACGGGGAACGGGTCGGCATCGCTGCCGCGGGGCTTCTCGCCCAGCAGGATCGACAGGCCCTTGTAGCCTGGCTCGTCGGGATTGGTGCGCACCAGCATGGTCATAACATCGGCGCGGACCGGATGGGTGATCCAGGTCTTGTTGCCGGTGACCCGGTAGGTGTCGCCGTCGCGCACGGCCCGGGTCTTCAGCGAAGCGAGGTCGGAGCCGGTGTTCGGCTCGGTGAAGACTGCGGTCGGCAGCACCTCGCCCGACGCGATGCGAGGCAGCCAGCGCGCCTTCTGCTCGTCGGTCCCGCCACACAGGATCAGCTCGGCGGCAATTTCAGAGCGGGTGCCGAGCGAGCCGACGCCGATATAGGCGCGTGACAGCTCCTCGGAGACGACGCACATGGAGACCTTGCCCAGGCCGAGGCCGCCGAACTCTTCCGGCAGCGTGAGGCCAAACACGCCAAGCTCGGCGAGCTTCTCGATCACCGCCAGCGGGATGTAGTCATTCTGCAGATGCCACTGGTGGGCATGGGGCAGCACCTCGGCCTCGGCGAAGCGGCGCATCTCGGCCCGGATCGCCTCGAGCGTCTCATCGAGACCGGCATCGCCCATGGTGGCGGCGCCCTGGGCCTGCCGGATCAGTGCCACCAGGCGCGCGCGGTTGGCTGGCGTGTTGCCGGTGGCTATCAGGCTTTCGGCGGCCGCGGTGCGGCGCGCCGCAATCGCGGCGGGCGCCAATCCGAGGGCTGGCAGGCGGACCAGTTCGCCCTGGCTCATCGGAATGCCGCCGAACACCTGTGCGAGGTACTCGCCGGTGCCGATCGCGACCAGCAACTCCTCGGTCTCGCCGAACCGGCCCTCGGCCTGCAACCGGCGTCCGTAGGCGGCCAGCTCGCGGACCGCCTCCACATAGGTGGCCAGCCAGGCGAGGCCGTGGCAGGCATGCTGTTCCTGTTCGAGCAAAGCGGCTGAAAGCTTGCCATCGGCAAGGACCTTGACACGGACCGCGGCGGTCGCCTCAGCGAGCAAGGCGTCGAGGGACGGCACGACGGCCTCGACCGTGGCAACCAAGTCAACATCGGCGGCGAGCGCGGCGAGGCGGGTCATGGGCGAGCTCCGGGCGGAAGGGGACGGCGGGCTGACGCCCGCGATCATGTTTGCAGTGCAGCATAAAGCAGTCCGGACCTGCTTCAATGCCTCAAAAGGGCGATGTTCAGCCGCGGCGGGTGGCCAGCGCCACGCCGCCGGCCGTCACGACCATGCCGGCAACCTGCACCAGGCCCATCGCCTCGCCGAACAGCCAGTAGGCTTCCAGCGCGACGGTTGGCGGCACCAGGAAGATCAGCGTCGCGGCGCGCGACACGGCGCCGCGCCGGATCAGAATCAGCAGCAGGCCGATGGCGCCAATGGACAGGGCCAGCACCGACCACGCCATCGTCAGCACGACGGTGAGGTTCCATGTGATCCGCAAGGATTCGGTCATGAGCGCCAGCGGCAGGGTCAGGGCGAGCGCCCCGACATACTGCAGGGTGGCAACGGTGCGCAGATCGCCGGTGGCGATGAAGCGCTTCTGGTAGAACGTGCCGAGCGTCACCGACACCATGGCGATGACGTTGACAATCAGCGGCGCGACGACGGCTTGAAGGTCCGCGGCCGTCAGTCCCACGAGCTTGGGCTGCAGCACCATGGCCATGCCGAGGCAGCCAAGCGCGATGCCGGCCCACTGACGCGGGCCAATGCGTTCACCAACCAGCGTGGGCGCCAGTGCTGCCGTCAGGATCGGCTGGATGGCGGCCAGCAGGCCGGAGATCCCGGCCGGAAGGCCATTGGCGATCGCCCACCAGACGCCGCCCAGATAGATGCCGTGCAGCAGCACGCCTGACGCCATGGCGTGGCCGAACTCGCGCCGCGTGGCCGGCCAGGTCGCGCGCGCCACCAGACAAAAGCCGCACAGCAGGGCGGCGGCCAGGGTGTAGCGCACGCTCAGGAACGTCAGAGGATCCGCATAGGGCGCGCCGAACCGGGCCGAGATCCAGCCGGTCGACCAGATCAACACGAAGGCGACGGGCGCCAGCAACAGCAGGAGTGACGGGGGCACGGACGGAACTCGGGGCCGGGGCGGCCCTTGCGCCTCTTAGACCATTTCGTGTCACGCCGGCATGGTTCCGATGCAGAGTTGATGGGCGTCGCACGCCGTCCGCGCTTGCCTTCCAGCGTCTGGCAGGGCCTTTTCGGGGCGCTGCAGCCAGGAGATCCCCATGCGCCGTCTGCCGCGCATCATCCTCGACGCCTATTGGCGCTTCGTCGCCGATGATGGCTGGGCCATCGCGTCCCACATCGCTCTGTCGGGGCTGATGTCGCTGTTTCCGTTCCTGATCTTCGTCACGGCGCTCGCCGGGTTCTTTGGTTCGAAGAACCTTGCCGACGAGGTCGTCGCGCTGCTGCTGGAGGCCTGGCCGCAGCGTGTCGCCGAGCCCATCGCTGCCGAGATCCACAGCGTGTTGACCCACACCCGCGGCGACCTGCTGACCTATGGCGTCGTGCTGGCGGTGTATTTCTCGTCCAATGGCGTCGAAAGCCTGCGGATCGGCCTCAACCGCGCCTATGACCGGGGCGAGACGCGCGCCTGGTACTGGCTGCGGCTGGAATCCATCCTGTATGTGCTGGTCGGGGCCGTGGCGCTCCTGGCGCTGGCCTTTCTGGTGGTGCTCGGACCGCTGATCTGGACCACTGCGGTGAGCTTCATCCCGCAGCTCGCGCCCTATTCGGGTGTCGTTACGCTCACAAGGCTTGGCATCGCGACGGTGCTGATCGTCGTCGCGCTGGTCATCCTGCACCTGTGGCTCCCGGCGGGGCGCCGGACCTTCCGGGAAATCCTGCCGGGAATTGTCCTCACCGTCGCCCTGTCGCTGTCCTGCGGATTTGCTTTCGCGTCCTACCTGCAGGCGGCGGCGCAGAACTATGTCAGCACCTATGCGGGGCTTGCCTCATTCATGGTGGCGCTGGTGTTTCTCTACACCGTCGCCGCCATTTTCATCTATGGCGGTGAGTTCAATGCCGAGCTGAAACGGTTTCGCGAGGGACGCAACGATCCGTTCGCCGCGTCCGCCCGGGATTGAAGTCGCGCAGGCGCCTCAGCCCACCTGCGCCTCGAGGACGTCGTCGAAGCTGCGCAGGCCGGTGCGCTGGGCATTGACCAGCACCGCCATGTTGCCGGGCGCATGCTGGTTCTTCCACATCTTGGTGTGGGCCTGCGGAATCTTGTCCCACGGGAACACCTCACTCATGCAGGGGTCGATCCGGCGGTCGATGACGAACTGGTTGGCCGAGGCGGCCTGCTTGAGGTGGGCAAAGTGCGATCCCTGGATGCGCTTTTGCCGCATCCAGACGAAGCGGGCGTCGAAGGTCAGGTTGAAGCCCGTCGTTCCGGCACAGAACACCACCATGCCGCCGCGCTTGACCACGAAGCATGAGGTGGGGAACGTGGATTCGCCGGGATGCTCGAAGACGATGTCAACGTCCTTCTTGCCGGTGATCTCCCAGATTGCCTTGCCGAACTTGCGGGCCTCGCCCATGTAGGCATGGAACTCAGGCGAATTGACCTTGGGAAGCTGGCCCCAGCAGTCGAAATCCTTGCGGTTGATCACGCCCTTGGCGCCGAGGCCCAGCACGTAGTCGCGCTTCGTCTCATCCGAGATGATGCCGATCGCGTTGGCGCCGGAGGCGGCCGCGAGCTGGACGCCGAAGACGCCGAGACCGCCCGACGCGCCCCACACCAGGACATTGTCGCCCGGCCGGACGGTGTGCGGGGGGTGGCCGAACAGCATCCGGTAGGCGGTGGCGAGCGTCAGCGTGTAGCAGGCGCTCTCCTCCCAGCTGAGATGCTGCGGTCGGCGCATCAGCTGGCGGGACTGCACACAGCAGAACTGGGCGAAGGACCCGTCCGGGGTCTCGTAACCCCAGATGCGCTGCGACGGCGAAAACATCGGGTCGCCACCATTGCATTCCTCGTCGTCACCGTCGTCCTGGTTGCAGTGGACCACGACCTCGTCGCCGACCTTCCAGCGCTTGACCTTGGCGCCGACGGCCCAGACAACGCCTGACGCGTCGGATCCGGCCACATGGACAGGCTGCTTGTGGCCGTCAAAGGGGGAAATGGGCTCACCAAGCGCCGCCCAGACGCCATTGTAATTGACGCCCGCGGCCATCACCAGGACGAGGACCTCGTCGTCGCCGACGGTCCAAGTCGGGACAGCCTCGAGCTGCATCGCCTGTTCGGGAGGGCCGTGCCTGTCCTTGCGGATGGCCCACGCCCACATCTTCTCGGGCACATGGCCG
Source organism: Methylobacteriaceae bacterium (assembly GCA_040380755.1). Classification (GTDB taxonomy): domain Bacteria; phylum Pseudomonadota; class Alphaproteobacteria; order Rhizobiales; family Beijerinckiaceae; genus Alsobacter. The sequence continues at coordinate 27,242 of JBEIIL010000012.1, forward strand.
AGCGGCGGGATCTCGCCGATGTCATACAGATCCTTGGGGCCCTGTTGGGTCTTCGCCTGACTGCTGGCCACGGTGTGTCCTCCACGCAAGGCCGCGATTATGTCGCGCCATGTTGCACTGCGCCATAGGTCAGAAGGTGAAATTTGCGCGGCTGCGGCGCCTGGGGCTACAAGGGATCGCGTGGCGTGCGGCTTCGCAGCTCGCCAGGCCCTGACCTTTTACCGGTGCGGTCATGCTTCGTTCGCTCGGCTTTGGATTTGTATCGTCTGAGGCCATCACCGGGGCGGTGATGGCGATCGCGTTCGTCAGTCTCCTGGCCGCGTGGATTGTCGACTCCATCATGCATGACAGCGCGTTTGGGATCATCGGCAATGCGCTGCTGATCTTTTTCGGCTCGATCGGTGCCCTCGTGGGCTGGAATCTGTATGTCTCGCCGATTGTGAATACCGAGGTGGCGATCACCCTTCTGGTGTGCGTCGGCGGCGGTTTTGGCACCGTGCTGGTGCTCGCCATTCTTCGCCGGATGCTTGCGCGCTGACTGGCACTGCCTCCGACCAACGGTGCTCTGGCCTGGGGACATGGATTGCCGCAGAATGGTGCGCTGCAGCACGGTGCTGTGGACCCATTCCTGGCCTTTGCCGGCGGAGACCCATGATGACCGAGGACGGCCGTCGCCATCGCGACAAGCCCTGGATCTTCCGCACCTATGCGGGCCACTCCACCGCGGCTGAGTCCAACCGGCTGTACAAGGGCAATCTGGCCAAGGGCCAGACCGGCCTTTCCGTCGCCTTCGACCTGCCGACGCAGACGGGCTACGACCCCGACCATGTGCTGGCCCGTGGCGAGGTCGGCAAGGTCGGCGTGTCGATCGCCCATCTGGGCGACATGCGGACGCTGTTCGACGGCATTCCGCTGGCCGAGATGAACACGTCGATGACGATCAACGCCACGGCTGCCTGGCTGCTGGCGCTCTATGCGGCCGCGGCCGACGAACAGGGCGCGTCGCGCGACCTGCTTCAGGGCACCACGCAAAACGACATCATCAAGGAATACCTGTCGCGCGGGACGTACGTGTTCGCGCCAGCACCGTCGATGCGGCTGGTCAGGGACGTGATTCAGTTCACGACCCGCGACATGCCGAAGTGGAACCCCACCAATGTCTGCTCCTACCACCTGCAAGAGGCCGGAGCGACGCCGGTCCAGGAGCTGGCCTACGCGCTCGCCACGGCCGTAGCCGTGCTCGACACGGTGAAGGCCTCCGGCGGGGTCAACGAGGCGACCTTCGCCGAGGTGGTCGGGCGGATCTCGTTCTTCGTCAATGCCGGCATGCGGTTCGTGACCGAGCTGTGCAAGATGCGCGCGTTCGCCGAGCTGTGGGACGAGATCACCCGCGACCGGTACGGCATCGCCGATGAACGCCATCGCCGGTTCCGCTATGGCGTCCAGGTCAATTCGCTCGGCCTCACCGAGCCGCAGCCGGAGAACAATGTCTACCGGATCCTCATCGAGATGCTGGCGGTTGTGCTGTCGAAGAACGCCCGCGCCCGTGCCGTCCAGCTTCCGGCGTGGAACGAGGCGCTGGGTCTGCCAAGGCCGTGGGACCAGCAATGGTCGCTGCGCATGCAGCAGGTGATGGCCTACGAGACCGACCTGCTCGAATATGGCGACATCTTCGACGGATCCGCCGAGATCACCCGCAAGGTCGAGGAGCTCAAGGCGGCAGCCCGCGCCGAGCTTGCCGAGATCGACGCCATGGGCGGCGCCATCGTGGCCGTCGAGAGCGGTTACCTCAAGCGTCGCCTCGTCGAGTCCAACGCCCGGCGCATCGCCGGGATCGAGGGCGGGGAGCAGGTCGTCGTCGGCGTCAACCGCTTCCGCGAGACGGAGCCTTCGCCGCTCACCGCAGGCGAGGGCAGCGTCATGACGGTCCCCGAGCATGTCGAGATGGAGGCCGTCGGCCGCATCCGGGCCTGGCGCGACGCGCGGGACGGCGCCGCGGCCGCGGCCGCACTGGCCGAGCTTGCCGGCGCCGCGCGCGAGGGTCGCAACGTCATGGAGGCCTCGATTGCCTGCGCCAAGGCCGGCGTGACAACGGGCGAATGGGGCGAGACCCTGCGCGAGATCTTCGGGCAGTACCGGGCCCCCACGGGCGTGTCGCCCGAGACCCGGACCGATCCGGTCGACCGCGAGGTTCGGTTGATGGTTGCCGATCTGGCCACCCGCCTCGGCGAAGCGCCGCGCCTGACGGTCGGCAAGCCGGGGCTCGACGGCCATTCCAACGGCGCCGAGCAGGTGGCGCTGCGGGCCCGCGATGTCGGGTTCGACGTCACCTATGGGGGCATTCGCCAGACCCCGGCCGAGATCGTCGAGCAGGCCCGCGAGAGCGGCGCCCATGTGATCGGGTTGTCGATCCTGTCGGGATCGCATGTCCCGCTTGTGCGGGACGTGATGGCACGACTGAGGGTTGCGGGGCTTGGCCACATTCCTGTCGTGGTCGGCGGCATCGTGCCGCCGGACGACGAGCTGGTGCTCAAGAACATCGGCGTCACCGCCGTGTACACGCCGAAGGACTACGTGATCGACACGATCATGGCCGACATCGTGCGCATCGTCGGCCGGTCGCGGGATACCCCGCCGCTTGACGCCGCGAGACCGGTTGCCAGCCCTGCGCGCCGGGCCGGCAAACGCTAACCAACACGCGCTGACTGTCAGCCGCGGGCCGCGATCACCTCCGCGATGGCGACGGTCCGGCGGCCGATCTCGGCATGCAGCCGTTCGACCATCCGCCCGTCGAGCTGCAGCGCGCCCTTTCCGGCATTCTCCGGCAGGGCGAAGGCGGCGATGATCGCCCGCGCCCGCTCGACCTCCTCGGCTGAGGGTGCAAACACACCGTTAGCGGCCGCGATCTGGCTGGGATGGATCAGCGTCTTGCCGTCGAAGCCGCAGTCGCGGCCCTGCTCGCATTCGGCCACGAAACCGGCCTCGTCGGCGATGGCGTTGTAGACGCCGTCGACAATATCGAGCCCGTAGGCCCTGGCCGCCGCCAGGCAGGTCTGCAGCCAAGGCAGCATGGCGGCCCGGCCGGGAAGGAGCCGCGCCCGGGTCTCCTTGGCGAGGTCGTTGGTGCCCATCACCATGCAGGTGAAGCGGTTGGCAGGGTCCGCGGCCGCGCTGGCGATGGCCTGGGCGCTGAGCATCGCGAGCGGCGTCTCCATCATCGCCCAGAGCCGCGTGCGGGCGGGGGCCCTGGCGGCGAGTTCGGAGGCGACCCGCACGATCATGGCGGGGGACTGGACCTTGGGGACCAGGATCGCATCCGGACCGGCGGCGGCCATCGCGGCAAGGTCGGCTGCGCCCCAGGGCGTATCCAGCCCATTGATCCTGGCGACAACCTCACGCTCGCCAAAGCCGCCGGCGGCAATCGCATCCGCGACCTGACACCGGGCGATCTCCTTGGCGTCTTGTGCGACGGCGTCTTCGAGATCGAGGATCAGCACGTCTGCCGGCAGGGTGCGGGCTTTCTCGAGGGCGCGGGCATTGGAGCCTGGCATATAGAGAGCGCTGCGGCGGGGACGGACGGCTTGCGACATGACGACCCCTGCGACCGGGCGGGCTGGAATTGCACAATGGTGCGATGCAGCATAGAGCCAATACGGAGCAAGGGCCATCGTGCGATTGGTGGAGACGACGCAGCATGGCGTGGGTGATGGGTGTCGACGGCTGCCCGGCTGGCTGGGTCGCGGTGCTGCTGCCGATCGAGGCGACAGCGGCACCGCATGTCCGCCTGCTCGCCGATGTCGCGGCGCTGCGGGCCGTGCCCGAGGAGCCGGCGGTCGTGGCGGTCGACATGCCGATCGGCCTGCCGGATCGGATCGGCTCCGGGGGGCGCGGCCCCGAGCGGTTGCTGCGGGCCCGGCTCGGCGCCCGGCAATCCTCGGTCTTCGCCGTCCCGGCGCGTGCCGCCGTCATGGCCGACGGCTACGCGGCCGCCTGTGTGGCTGCCGTTGAAACATCGGATCCGCCGCGCAAGATCTCGAAGCAGGCGTTTTTCCTGTTTCCGAAGATCCGGGATCTTGATGCTGTCTTGCGCGATGACGTGGCATGGGCAGGGCGCGTGCATGAGGTGCACCCCGAGGGCGCCTTCATGCGATTGAATGGTGGCAGGCCGCTGGCGGAGCCCAAAAAGGTAAAGTCGCGGATCCATCCGCCCGGCATGGAGGAACGCCGCGCACTTCTTGCCGCCGCAGGTCTCCCCCAGACCCTGCTGCGCGCCGTCCCGCCGCGGGGCGCCGCCACTGACGACCTGCTCGACGCCTGCGCGTGCGCCATCACAGCTCTGGCGATCCTGCGTGGGGAGGCCCTGCGCTTCGCGGGCGATCCGGACCGTGACGGCTTCGGCCTGCCGATCGCGATCTGGGCCTGAGCGACGGCTTGAGCAGGTGGCTGCAAGGCCCTAAGCCTGAGGGCATCCGGAGGATCCATGCCGCTGCCCGTCACGCCCGACCAGATCCGCACCGCGCACGCGCGCATCCGCGGCCATGCGCTACGCACACCGCTGCTGCCGCTGGGGCCGACGCTCAACGCTGACGTCACGTTGAAACTCGAGCTGGTTCAGCATGCCGGATCGTTCAAGGCCCGGGGCGCGTTCAACACGCTGCTGTCGCGGACGGTACCGCCAGCTGGCGTGACCGCGGCCTCGGGCGGCAATCACGGCGTCGCGGTGGCGCTCGCTGCCGCGACGCTTGGCCATCGCGCCACGATCTTCGTGCCCGAAATAGCGAGTCCGGTGAAAATCGAGGCCATTCGCCGCCATGGCGCGGAGGTTGTGGTGGGTGGCGCCCGCTATGCAGACGCGCAGGCGGCTTGCGATACGCATGCTGCGCTGACGGGTGCTTTGCTGATCCATCCGTATGACGCGATCGAAACCCTCGCAGGGCAGGGCACTGTTGCGGCGGAGTGGGAGCACGACCAGGCGGCGCTGGGTCTTCCCGCGCTCGACACGGTTCTGGTGGCGTGCGGCGGCGGTGGCCTTGTCGCCGGCATGGCGGCCTGGTGGGCCGGGCGGGTCAGGGTGGTGGCGGTCGAGCCCGAGGGATCGTGCTGCCTGCACGCCGCGCTGGAAGCGGGCGAGCCGGTCGACGTCGCGGTGGAGTCGGTCGCTGCCGATTCGCTGGGCGCGCGGCGGATCGGCGTGTTGCCCTTTGCCGTCGCGCAGGTTGCCATCGACAGGGTCGTGCTGGTGACCGACACCGCGATCCGGAGTGCCCAGGCGCAGCTGTGGCGCGACTGGCGGATCGCCAGCGAGCCCGGTGGTGCGGCAGCGTTCGCGGCGCTGGCAAGCGGCGCCTACCGTCCGGCAGCCGGAGAGCGGGTCGGCGTGCTCCTGTGCGGCGGCAATGTCGATCCCGCCGTGCTGGCGACGCTCTGAGCCGATGTGGTCCGCCACCATCCTCACTTTGTTTCCGGAGATGTTTCCAGGCGCGCTCGGCCTGTCCCTGGCAGGAGACGCACTCGCCCGCGGCATCTGGTCGCTGCAGGCCCGTGACATCCGCGACCATGGAATCGGCCGGCATCGCGCCGTCGATGACACGCCGGCAGGCGGCGGCGCCGGCATGGTGCTGCGGGCCGATGTGGTGGCGGCAGCCTTGGATGCGACGCTGGCACCGGATGATCCACGCCCGCGGCTGCTGACCAGCCCCCGCGGACGTCCGCTGCAGCAGCAGCGGGTCCGGGCGCTCGCCGCCGGGCCGGGCGTCGTCGTGGTGTGCGGGCGGTTCGAGGGTGTGGACGAACGGGTGATTGCCGGCCGGGGGCTCGAGGAGGTCTCGATCGGCGATTATGTGCTGTCGGGCGGCGAACCGGCCGCGCTGGTGCTGCTCGACGCCTGCGTCAGGCTCCTGCCGGGCGTCATGGGCAAGGAAGCGTCGGGGACCGAGGAGAGCTTCGAAGGCGGGCTGCTGGAATACCCGCACTACACCCGCCCGCGGGCGTGGGAGGGGCGTGGCATCCCTGAGGTTTTGCTGTCCGGCGACCATGCAAAGATTGCCCGCTGGCGCCGCGCCGAGGCCGAGCGCATCACGGGTGAGCGCCGGCCAGATCTGGCCGGGCGGCGTGGTTTCGAGGATTGAAAGGACCAATTCGTAACGAATGCGACGAATAATGGTGTCTTGTACTAGACAGTCCGGAGCTTCTTCATGCGCCATCTCGTTCTCGCCGCCGCGGTGCTGTGCGGCTTTGCCTGTGGTCCGGCCATGGCGGCTCCCGAGGTTGGTGCGGCGGCTGGCCCGCTGCCCGGCTATCATACCGAGCAGTATTGCGAGATGACGGCGGCGCGCGGCGGCAAGGCGTGGATGCGCCACGTCTGCCTGAAGAAGGAGGCCTCGGCCAAGGATGATTCCCTGCCGCTGTGGCGGGCGATGAATGCTCGCGTGCGCGAGACGTGCGAGCACTATGCGGGCAATGACGGCGGCTCTTACTGGATCCTCAATGCCTGCCTGGCGCATTTTGCCGGCGAATCGAAGGGGCGGCTCGACAGCCGCAGTGCCGCCAGGCCCTGAGCCGGCTCGACAGCACAGCCGTCATCGTGTAAGGCCACGCTCCTAACTGAAAACAGCGTGCCTAAACGCTCGCGGGCCGTGACGTGCGGACCCGCCACGGCAGGAGACATGACAATGGATATCATCCAGCAGCTCGACAAGGAGCAGGCGGATCGGCTTGCCGCCAGGCGCCCGATCCCCGATTTTCGTCCCGGCGACACGGTTCAGGTGAACGTCAAGGTGGTCGAAGGCGAACGCACCCGCGTCCAGGCCTATGAGGGCGTCTGCATCGCCCGCAACGGCGGTGGACTGCAGGAAAGCTTCACGGTCCGCAAGATCAGCTATGGCGAGGGCGTGGAGCGCGTGTTCCCGGTCTACTCGCCGCTGATCGAGTCGATCAAGGTTGTGCGTACCGGAAAGGTGAGGCGCGCCAAGCTTTATTACCTGCGCGACCGTCGCGGCAAGTCGGCGCGTATCGCCGAGCGCAAGGACGCGCCGAAGGCCGGCGCGAAGGCCGACAAGAAGGCCGTCTGATCGGCACCGCCGCAGGCGACGATCGAACCGGCCGGGCCCTGTGCCCGGCCTTTTCATTGCGGGCTGCGGCAACTGCGCGGGGGCTTCCCCGCAGCCGCGGCCTCGCGTAAACGTGCCGCGACGACGTCCGCATGACAGCCCGTCCCGACAGGGAGTTTCCGCCATGGCCCCGCGCACCCTTTACGACAAGATTTTCGACGACCATATTGTCGATCGACAGCCAGACGGTACCTGCCTCCTCTATGTCGACCGGCATCTCGTGCACGAGGTGACCAGCCCGCAGGCCTTCGAGGGCCTGCGCCTGACCGGGCGTACCGTGCGCGCGCCGCAGAAGACGCTGGCGGTGGTCGACCACAATGTCCCCACCAGCGACCGGCGCGAAGGCATCGCCGACCCTGAGTCGCGCATCCAGGTCGATACGCTGGCGCAGAACGCCCGCCAGTTCGGCATCGAGTATTTCGACGAGCTCGACAGCCGCCAGGGCGTCGTCCACATCATCGGGCCCGAGCAAGGCTTCACACTGCCGGGCACCACCATCGTGTGCGGCGACAGTCATACGTCGACCCACGGGGCCTTCGGCGCGCTGGCGCATGGCATCGGCACCAGCGAGGTCGAGCATGTGCTCGCCACCCAGACGCTGATCCAGCGCAAGGCGAAGAACATGCGCGTCACCATCGACGGCGTGCTGCCGGCCGGCGTGAGCGCGAAGGACATCATCCTGGCCATCATCGGCGAGATCGGCACCGCCGGAGGCACGGGCCATGTGATTGAATATGCAGGCGAGGCAATCCGGGCCCTGTCGATGGAAGGGCGGATGACGGTCTGCAACATGTCGATCGAAGGCGGTGCGCGCGCCGGCCTGGTGGCGCCGGACGAGAAGACCTATGCGTATCTGAAGGGGCGGCCGAAGGCGCCGCAGGGCATGGCCTGGGACATGGCGGTCGACTACTGGCGCACGCTCGTCAGCGACGAGGACGCGGTGTTCGACCGCGAGATCCGCCTCGACGCCGCCAGCCTGCCGCCCATCGTCACCTGGGGCACCAGCCCGGAGGATGTCGCGTCTGTGACGGGGACCGTGCCGCTGGCCGCGGACGCCTCGACCGAGCAGAAGCGCATCTCCATCGCCCGCGCCCTTGACTACATGGGACTGAAGGGCGGCGAGAAGATCACCGACCTGACGCTCGACCGCGTGTTCATCGGCTCGTGCACCAATGGCCGCATCGAGGACCTGCGGGCGGTCGCCCGGATCGTCGAGGGCAAGACGGTGGCGGGCAGCGTCAGCGCCATGATCGTGCCGGGCTCCGGCCTGGTGAAGCTGCAGGCCGAGGCCGAGGGCCTCGACGTGATCTTCAAGGCCGCCGGCTTCGATTGGCGTGAACCCGGCTGCTCGATGTGCCTTGCCATGAATGCCGACAAGCTGGCGCCCGGCGAGCGCTGCGCCTCCACGTCCAACCGCAACTTCGAGGGGCGGCAGGGGTTCCGTGGCCGCACCCACCTGGTGTCGCCGGCGATGGCGGCGGCGGCCATCGCCGGACGGTTCGTCGACATCCGCAGCTGGGGCTGAGCGATCCCGCTTGGCTGTCGACCCCGGACCAATGCCGGGCTCTTGCTGAACGGCCGAGCGGTCACCAGCAGCGACGGACCGTGATCACCCGCCAGCCACCCCAATAGGGGTCGAAGCGGCGGACGGGGACAAAGCTGCAGCGCGGACCGTGGGACCGGAAGCCGTAGCCGGGTCTGTGGCCCCAATGGTGCGGCCGGTGATGCCCGCCCCAGTACTGCACCGGCTGGGCAAGGGATTGCGCCTGTGGTGCAATCAGGGCTGCGGGTGGCAGCGGCGCAGCGGTCGTGGGCAGCGACGTCGCGGCGAGAGCCGCTGCGGCAGTCGCGATGCGGAAGAAGGACGACATGGTAGGATGCTCCTTGGGTTTGCGCCGTGCCCCCCAGCAGGATCTGAGCGTCGCGCAACCTGCCTGAACCGCGGCGGAACGGTGCGTTCAGCCGCCGTTCACCGAGACCAACGGGGTGAGGGATGACGCCGCAGGACGAAGCCCGCAGGACCGCCGAAGAGGCCCGAAAGCGCGCAGACAATGCGGGCGAAGCCCTGGGCGAATCGTCGCTCGCCAAGGCGACGCGGCATTTCTCCGGCGCCGATGCCGATCCCGACGACCGCATCGAGATCTGGGGCCGGCGGATCGGGCGGGCGTTGTCGGTGGGGTTCGCGATCTACCTTGCCTGGTCGTTGCTCGAGCTGCTCGGGACACGGCGGTGACGGCGGATGCGGACTGGACACGTCTTGCGGCCCCCGATCTGGCCGTCTTCGAGCGCATGGCCGAGACGGCCTTTGCCCGGCTGCCCGAGACGTTCCGGGCCCTGTGTGCGGATGTGGTGATCCGGGTCGACGATTTTCCCGACGAAGAAACCCTCGAAGAGCTCGAGTGCGACAGCCCGTTCGACCTGCTCGGCCTGTTTCGCGGCATCGGCCTGCCCCAGGCCGGCGCAGGGCCGCAGACCGGACAGCTGCCCAACATGATCTGGCTCTATCGCCGGCCGATCCTGGACTACTGGGCCGAGCATGAGGAAACGCTCGGACATCTCGTCACGCATGTCCTCGTGCATGAGATTGGCCATCATTTCGGCTTCTCCGACGATGACATGGAGGCGATCGAGGCCGCCGCCGGCGGGTCCGGGACGATCGGGACACGGGCCTGATCCGGTATCGGGGCTTCAACACCTGTCGTCGATGCGCGGGTTGGTCGGTTGCCGGGCAGGGCGTCGGAATTCTTGAATATTTGAACTAAATCGCCGCCTCATCGGGAGCATTTGCGAAAACTGTTTGGTGTTTCATCCGGTCGTATTCGAACCGAAGGCGATCCGTGTATCACCCCGATCCGTCACACCTGATGATTGCGTGCCTGCTTGGCGGCGCGCTGCTTGCCTGGGCGGCTCCGGCGATTTTTGTGCGCCTCGCCAAGAGCGCCCTCAAGGTCGGGATCGTGGCCGCAGGTCTGGCAATGGTCCTGAAAGGGACCCCGCTCGATCCGATGGATCTGCGGCTGCGTGGCGCGGCGACCCAGACGATGGCCGGGCTGTCGACGCATGATCTCATCAACCGCGCCGAACGCCTTGCGGCGGCGCTGCCCAGCCCGCGCGGCCTGGAGCCGGTGACGGATCGGATGCCCAACACAGCGCTGTTCGCCCCGATCTCGTTCCGCATCAGCCAGATCCAGTTGCCGAGCAGGTTGACCGAGAAACTGCTCCGGGTGCTGCCGCAGCCGCAGCTGCCCAGTGTCGCGTCCGTTCAGGCCACCGTGAAGTCGACCGTCGAGGCAACCGCCGTGCGGGTCACGGCGATACTGAGGTAGGCGGCGCCTACCCACGGCCCGGCCGCTCTGCTAGAACGCGTGCTCCAGGCCCCTGGCCGTCTCCCTGCCGCGCGGAACGATCATGCAGAAATTCACCACACTGACCGGCGTTGCCGCCCCGCTCGCGATCACCAATGTCGACACCGACATGATCATCCCGAAGCAGTACCTGAAGACGATCGCGCGAACCGGGCTCGGCTCGGGGCTGTTCGCCGAGATGCGCTTTGCCGAGGACGGCGTCACCGAGAACCCCGATTTCGTGCTGAATCAGCCGGCCTACCGGAAAGCGCAGATCCTCGTCGCTGGCGACAATTTCGGCTGCGGGTCGTCGCGGGAGCATGCGCCCTGGGCGCTGCTCGATTTCGGCATCCGCTGCGTCATCTCGACCAGCTTCGCGGACATTTTCTACAACAACTGCTTCAAGAACGGCATCCTGCCGATCACCGTGTCGCAGGAGGATCTCGACAAGCTGTTCGACGATGCCCGTCGTGGGGCGAACGCGACCCTGACCGTCGATCTCGAAGCGCAGGAGATCCGCGGGCCGGACGGCGGCGTGGTGACGTTCGACCTCGACCCCTTCCGCAAGCACTGCCTGCTCAACGGGCTCGACGATATCGGCCTCACCATGGAGAAGGCCCCGGCCATCGCGACCTATGAGAGCAAGGCCGCCGAGTCCCGCCCCTGGCTCTGAACGGCGTTTGGGAACGGCCAAACCTCATCTAGACTTGGCGGCATGCGCCGAATCGCCCTGATCCCGGCGGCCCTCGCGGTCGCCACCTTCACCGCCGGCCCCGCTGTTGCCCAGGCGGAGTTCCGGACCTGTCTGGCCGGCCTGCGCGGCGGTATCATCGCCCAGGGCGTGTCTGCGGCGACGTTTGACACGCATACGCGTTCGCTCGAGCCCGACATGAAGGTGCTCGAGTTCCTCAACGACCAGCCCGAGTTCAAGACCCCGATCTGGGACTATCTGGCGGCGCTGGTGGACGAGGAGCGCGTCGCCGACGGCCGCGCCAAGCTGCGGCAGTGGTCATCCTCGCTGGCGGCGGCAGAAAGCCGCTACGGCGTTGACCGGGCCACCATCGTGGCCGTGTGGGGCGTCGAGTCCGATTTCGGCAAGTCGATCGGCAAACGGTTGCTGGTGCAGTCGCTGGCGACGCTGTCGTGCTTTGGCCGGCGGCAATCCTTTTTCCGCGGCGAGTTTGCGGCGACGATGAAGATCCTCGAGCGCGGCGACGTCGCGCCCGAGCACCTCACCGGGTCCTGGGCCGGCGCCTTCGGCCACACCCAGTTCATGCCCTCGACCTTCCTGCGGCTGGCCGTCGATCTCGACGGCGACGGTCGCCGCGACGTGGTCGACAGCGTGCCCGATGCGCTCGGCTCCACCGCCAACTACCTGGCCAAGGCCGGCTGGCAGACCGGCGGCACATGGGGCTTCGAGGTTCGCATTCCCGAGGGTGTCGGCGCCGGCATGGCGGGCCGGACCAAGAAGAAGCCGATGGCCAGCTGGGCGGCGCTGGGCGTGCGCCGGGTCGGTGGCGGGGCACTGCCGGCTGACGGCAATGCCGGCCTGCTGCTGCCGGCCGGAATCAATGGCCCTGCCTTCCTCGTCACGCGCAACTTTGACGCGATGTACGCCTATAATGCCGCCGAAAGTTATGCGCTGGCCATCGCCCACCTGTCTGACCGGCTGCGCGGGGGCGGACCTTTCACGACCCCGTGGCCGACCAGCGACCGTGGCCTGTCGCGGGCGGAGCGGCGCGAGGTGCAGACGCTGCTCAATCGCCGGGGCTACGACGTTGGCGCTCCTGACGGTGCGGTCGGCACCAAGACGCGCCAGGCGATCGCCGACTTCCAGGAGAAAAACGGCATGACGCGCGACGGGCGCGCGTCGGGCCGGGTGCTCGACGCGCTGCGTGGGCGCTGATTGCGCCGATCAGGGCTTCAGCATCACGAAGCCCTGCTGGGACAGCGACGCCACCTCGGCCACGCCGGCGATGACGATGTCCTCGGGCTTGGCGCCGTAGAGATCGCTCATGCGAATGTTGCGACCGATCATGGTGTTGCGGCAGATCACGAAGCGCACGCCTTGGCCGCGAAGCTTGTCGATCCTGGCTGCAATGGCCGGGTCCTTCTTGGCGTCCGACAGCAGCGACAGGCCAGTGCCCTGGACCACGACCCGCAGGTCGAGCTTGCCGGCTTCCATCGCGTTGACATGGTTCTGCATCACGCCGAGGCGGTAGAGATGGTCGTGGCCCATGAAGCCGTTGCCCTGGTTGACGTGATAGACGACCTTCTGGGGCGCATACGCCGTCGCCGGCATCGGCGGCAGTTCGTCCGGCCGTAATGGTGCGTGGGTGTCGGACGTGACCGCATAGGCGAAGCCGCCGGCGGCAGCCAGGATGACGAGTACGGCAGCGGAAATGATCGTTTTGCGCATCGGGAGCCCCCTCGGTTGATCGTCGGCGTCCGAGGTCGATACAACCCCGCCGAACTGCCCGTATGGTTACAAAACCCTTGCCAAAGCCTGCACCCCCACCCTAAACGGCGCTGCACATCGTTAATCCCGCGGAGACTTCGCCATGGCGGCCCACAACATCCTGCTTCTTCCCGGCGACGGGATCGGCCCCGAGGTCATGGCAGAAGTGGCCAAACTATTGTCCTGGTTGAACAAACAGGGCATTGCACGTTTTGAGACAGAAACGGACCTGGTCGGCGGCGCGTCCTATGACGCCCACAGGGTGTCGATCACCGACGCGGCGATGGTCCGTGCGACGGCGGCCGATGCGGTGCTGTTCGGCGCGGTCGGTGGCCCGAAATGGGACGCAGTTCCCTATGGGGTGCGTCCCGAAGCGGGTCTGCTGCGGCTGCGCAAGGATCTCGGCCTGTTTGCCAATCTTCGCCCGGCCATCTGCTACCCGGCGCTGGCCGATGCGTCGTCGCTGAAGCGCGAGCTCGTCGAGGGGCTCGACATCGTCATTGTTCGCGAGCTGACAGGTGGCGTCTATTTCGGCGAGCCGAAGGAAATCGTCACGCTGGAGAACGGCGAGAAGCGGGCCGTCGACACACAGGTCTACACGACCCACGAGATCGAGCGCATCGCCCGCGTCGCCTTCGAACTGGCGCGCAAGCGCGGCAACAAGGTGACGTCCTCGGAAAAGCGCAACGTCATGCGCTCGGGCGTGCTGTGGAACCAGGTGGTGACGGCCCTTCACAAGGCCGAGTACCCGGATGTCCAGCTCGAGCATCAGCTCGCCGACGCGCTCGGGATGCAGCTGGTGCGCTACCCCAAGCAGTTCGACGTGATCGTCACCGACAATCTGTTCGGCGACATGCTGTCGGACGTGGCGGCAATGCTGACGGGCTCACTTGGCATGCTGCCGTCCGCTTCGCTCGGCGCCGAGGATCCGGCCACCGGCCGACGCAAGGCGCTGTACGAGCCCGTCCACGGCTCCGCCCCCGACATTGCCGGCCAGGGCATGGCCAACCCGATCGCCATGATCGGATCCTTGGCGATGGCACTGCGCTATTCGTTCGGCCTCGGCGAGGCCGCCGATCTCGTCGAGACAGCGATCGCCGCCGTGCTCGACCAGGGCCTGCGGACGCGCGACATCGCCGCTTCCGGCCAGAACACGGTCGGCACAGGCGAGATGGGCGACGCCGTGTTGCGGGAGCTGCAGCGGCTGGTCGGCTGACCGCAGCGACGGTCCGGCCTGCAGGCTCGTGCAGGCCGTGCAGCTTGAATCAAGAAGGGCGGGGCCTTGCGGCCTCGCCCTTTCTTCTGGCGGCAGTTGCAAGCGGCGAAAATTGCGCGCTCAGCGATAGGGAAGGCTGAAGCGCTGCGGCAGCGTCTCGCCGCCGAAGAGGCTGTTGACGTGCTGATAAACGGGCTGCGCATAGGGCCCCTGGCCGATCGTCACATAGTTCGTGTAGCCACCGCTGCCCGGCCGGACGACGTTTCCGGCATCGAAATAGGAGCGCCGCGTCACGGTGAGCTCGTTGCGGCGCTTGGGAGCAGCCTCCGCCAGGGCGCTGGCGAGCGTGGTCGCCGCGAGGGCGAATGCGAGGGTGGTGGCAAGGCGGCGCATGGAGACCTCGGAACGGTTTGCGATAGGGGGAGAGTAGACTCGCTTCATTAACGTTATGGGACGGTCGAGGATCCGGCAAACTGTCATGTTCAGGTCCGCGGGCGCAGACCCGCGGGCGGCCCGTCCGGGTCGAGCCAGGCCGCCCGCCGTCCACTGCGGCACTGGGCCAGCCGGTTGCGCTCCGCCCGTGAGAACCAAGCCCGGAGGCTGCGATCCTCGCCGCTGCCCAGCAGATCGAGCCGGTCCAGCGTGCAGGCGAGCCACAGCCGGTCGAGCGGACGCTCGCCACTGCCGCAGGCCCAGCCGGAAATGCGCAGCTCCGTGTCCTCGGCGATCAGCCTGAAGGCCAGACAGGCCCGGGCCGCGTCGCCCGCCCCCAGCACGACATCCGCGGTCTCGGCCGGGCCGAACTTGGTGGTCATCGGCACCGGCATGGCGCTGCGGGCAACCGGCAGGCCGGCCTCGGCGGCCCGCCGCGCCAGATCGAGATAGAAAGTCCCCGGCGCAGGGCTTTCGGACCCCGGCCGGTAAAGCATGATGCGGGCATACCCGCCGGGTGACCCCGGGGTGCCCAGGAGGTGCAGCTCCTCGCGTCCGCCGCCGGTGGTGTGCCGCCGCGCCTCGAGGCTGCGGGCCTCACGGCCGAATGCGACGCCGTCCAGCGCAAACATCGGCATCGGCCGTGACACCGGTACCCAGGCGGGCGCCTCGGTACGCAGCAGGGGTCCGGACGGCGTTGGCGGGGCAACTGGCGGCGGGACACCCGGGTCGAGCAGCAGCGCGGCGATGCCTGAGATCGCCAGCGCCACGAGGATGCGCGCCGGGTTCGCCGCCTCGGCCAGCGCGGCAAGGACCGTGCTCCGCCGACGCGGTGTGACGATGTCCTCGGCAAAAGGCGGATGTC